>NZ_CALLDG010000029.1 GCF_937999985.1 uncultured Corynebacterium sp. | reverse complement strand
GTTGTTGTCGCGCTGTTTACGGTGCTGTGGCGCGCTGTTTCTACGCATAATGACGCCCGCCGCGCCGTCCTTTCCGACATGGTGTTTATGGCGATGGCCGGCCTGTTTTTGTGTTATTCGATCTTCCACCGCACGGCGATCACCTATGAGGTCGCACTGTTCGCCGGCCTGTTCGGCGCGCTGTCGACGATCGCTTATGCCCGCATCATTTCTCGAGGGAGGCGCTAAATGTCCACAACAATCCTCGCCGCCGCCGGCGAAATGGTCGAGTTCAGCGAGCCGGGTTGGCTCGGCGCGATTACCGCGGGTGTGCTCGCCATTCTCGGGGCGCTTTTCATCTTTGTTTCTGCCCGCGCGATGTACCTTGCTCCGGACGCCATCAGTCAGGTCAACATGGTCGGTCCAGCTGTCGGCGTGGGGCTTCCCCTGCTGATCAGCGCCAACCTGGTTTACTCCTGGTCGACGGAAGGGTTTGTGCTGGGCGAGTTGATCCGCGCGATCGTCGCCATCACTGCGCTGCTGGTGATCGGCGCCGTCGGTTCATACGTGATGGGCCGCGCGCTGCATGCGACGCACTGGGACCACACCGTGCCGCTGTCCGGTGGTCAGAAGGCGAAAGAGCCCAAGTAGCGCCAATAGGAAACGAGTCCGCCCCCACTTCCTTGGTGGGGGCGGACTCGTTTCTGCTCCTGCGGCGCTGGCTGCTGGGCACCCGGAGCCAGTTACTAGGCGCGAGCGCAGACCGTCAGCTACTGACCGCTGCAGCGGAACTAGCCGACGACGGCCTCGGCCTCAACGTCGATCTCGCCGCGCATGGCCTTGGAGTAGGGGCAGAATGCGTGAGCATCTGCAACCAGCTCGTCGGCCTTGTCCTGATCCACGCCGAAGACGGTGGCAGTGATCTTCGCGGACAGGCGGAAGCCTTCCGGAACCTTGTTCAGGGTGGTCTCGACGGTGACCTCCGGGGACTGGGTCATTTCTACGCCAGCCTCCTTGATGGTCTTCTGCAGGGCGCCATTGAAGCAGGCGGCCCAGCCTGCGGAGACCAGCTGCTCCGGGTTCGTGCCCTCGCCGGAGCCACCCAGTGCCTTCGGCGGGCGAACGTCCAGGTCGATCTGGCGGTCGTCGGTGGCTACGTGGCCGTCACGGCCGCCGCCGGTAGAAAGTGCCTTTGCTGTGTACAGTGCCTCGCTCATGAGTGAACCAATCCTTTCGCCAAAACTGTCTGTTTGATTCGTTGCGGCGCCCAGCCTACGTGAACCGGCGGGCGCCGTGCTGCGGCCAGTGGAGTCTATTTGTCGGTGAAGATTTCCTTCACCCGATCGCGCAGGTTCTCGTCGACCTTGCCCCAGTAGGTCCAGCACTGCTCGGCCACCTGGTCAGACACACCGTCCATCGCGCCTGCGATGTTGTTTGCCAGGCGCTCCCGGGCGGCGTCATCCAGAACCTCGCGCACCAGCTGGCCTGCCTGGATGAAGTCATCGTCCTCCGGGTGGCGGACGTATGCCCCGCGGGTCAGGTCGGTGCCGTGCAGATCGTCGTACAGGCCCAGCTCCTCCGCGGCAGTCACGGCGGATTCCTGGCCACGGCCGAAGCCGTACTGGGACTCACCGGCGGCCACGCCCTGCTCGACGGCACCGGAGCCGTCGTTGACGTCGTTTGCGCCCTCGCCGCGCTCGAAGCGGTTCGGGGAGTACACCGGAGTGCCGGCCGGCGGGAACTCCTGGTTACCCGCGCCATCCTTGGCCGTGTAGTAGTTCTTCTCTGCCACGACGGAACGGTTGGAAGGCAGCTGGTGGAAGTTCACGCCCAGGCGGTAACGCTGCGTGTCGGCGTAGGCGAAGGCGCGGGCCAACAGCATCTTGTCCGGGGACAGCCCAATGCCCGGCACCAGGTTCGACGGCGCGAAGGCAGCCTGCTCGATCTGGGCGAAGAAGTTCTGCGGGTTCTCGTTCAGCGTGAAGTGGCCGACCGGAATCAGCGGGTAATCCTTCTGCGACCAGGTCTTCGTCAGGTCAAACGGGTTCCAGCGGTAATCCTCCGCCTCGGCGACAGGCATGATCTGCACCTTCACATCCCACGTCGGGTAATCGCCACGCTCGATGGCGTCATAAAGATCCTGACGGGAGGAATCGAAGTTGCCCGAAGCAATGACCTTAGCGGCCTCGTCTTCGGTGTAGAAGTCCCAGCCCTGGCGGGTCTTGAAGTGGTACTTCACCCAGAAACGCTCGCCGGCGGCGTTGATCCACTGGTAGGTGTGGGAGCCGAAGCCATCCATATGGCGGAAGTCCGTCGGGATGCCACGGTCGCCCATCAGGTAGGTCACCTGGTGTGCGGTCTCCGGGGAGCGGGTCCAGAAATCCCACTGCATGTCCGCGGAGCGCAGGCCGGAATCCGCCAGGCGCTTCTGGGAACGGATGAAGTCCGGGAACTTGATGCCATCGCGCAGGAAGAACACCGGGGTGTTATTACCCACGATGTCGTAGTTGCCCTGCTGGGTGTAGAACTTCAGCGAGAATCCGCGCACGTCGCGCACCGCATCGGGGAAGCCCTGCTCGCCCGCGACGGTGGAGAAGCGGGCCAGCATCGGGGTCACACGCCCCGGCTGGAACAGGTCCGCCTTGGTGTACTTGGAAACGTCCTCGGTGATGGTCAACTCACCGAAGGCACCGGAGCCCTTGGCGTGCACGTTGCGCTCCGGGATGCGCTCGCGGTTGAAGTGCGCGTGCTTTTCCACCAGGTGCACGTCGGAAAGCAGCAGCGGACCCTGCTGGCCCACGGTCGCGGAGTGCTCCTCGGTGCTGACCGGGGAACCATTCACGTTCGTCGAGGCCCCGGAGTAGGGGCACACGCCGCGGGAGGCGACGTCCTTGGCCGTGGTGATTGGGTCGTTATTGGTGCCGTCATTATTCGTAGCAGTCATGGGTACCTCCAGATACCTAATAGCTTTGGCTATGCATTCCACCTTGCCAGAATCTCCACACCCGCGTGTTAGGCTTTGTCCATGACCAGCCAGGCAACCAGCAGTCAGGCGCACGATGCCGCCGTGACCGACCTCGCCCTGCGCGCCGCCAGCGGCGACCGCCAGGCGTTGACAGAATTCATTTCCGCCACGCACGACGACGTGTGGCGCCTGCTGGCTCACCTGGCCGATACCGACCGTGCGGACGACCTCACGCAGGAGACCTACCTGCGTGTTTTGAGCGCCCTGCCGCGATTCGCCGCCCGCTCCACGGCCCGCACCTGGATCCTCTCCCTCGCCCGCCGCGTGTGGGTCGATAGCGTACGCCACGATATGGCCCGCCCCCGCAGTTCCGCCACGGAGATTGAGGACGCCACCAGCGCCACCCCCGCCGCCGAAACCACTGGCGGGCAAAGCTGGGCGGAGTGGGTGGACACTCGCGCCCTCATCAACCAGCTGGAGGCGGAACGCCGCGAGGCTCTGATCCTCACGCAGGTGCTGGGCTACACCTACGCCGAGGCCGCGAAGATCGCTAACGTCCGCGTGGGCACGATCCGCTCCCGCGTTGCCCGCGCCCGCGCCGACTTGGTTGAGATGGCTGGCGAGGGACGAGGTGGCGTCACAAAGAAAGAAAAGAAAGAGAAGAACAAGCGCCGCTTCGGCGTAGCCTAACCCGAGTACAGCCACGCGCCACGGCTCGTTTAAGGAACCACAGGGCCAACGGGCTAGGCTAGTTCACATGAGCACGAGTGCTAAAACCCCCGCTATCGCCCCCAATTCCGCCCTCCTGCTGTTGTCTTTCGGCGGCCCGGAGAAGGCCGAGGACGTGGTGCCTTTCCTGGAGAACGTCACGCGCGGCCGCGGCATCCCCCGCAAGCGTTTGGAGAAGGTCGGCGAACACTACTTTGCGCTCGGCGGCCGCTCCCCCATCAACGACCAGAACAAGCAGCTGATCCGCAACATCGAAGCTGAGCTGGCCCGGCGCGACATCGACCTGCCCGTGTATTTCGGCAACCGCAACTGGGAGCCCTACGTCGAGAATGCGCTGCAGCAGATGTCCCGCGACGGCATCCGCCATGTGTACGTCTTCGCCACCAGCGCGTGGGGCGGTTACTCGGGTTGCTCGCAGTATCAGGAGGATCTGCGCCGCGCCATCGCCGCGTGCGAAGAGGCTGGCCTGGAACCGCCGAAGGTGGAGCGCCTGCCACAGTTCCACCGCCACCCGACGTTCATCGCGGAGTTCGCCCGAGCCGTGGATGCGGCCCGCGAGCAGCTGCGTGCCGAGCATGGCGAGGACGTGGCCGCGCAGGCAGACCTGGTTTTCACCGCGCATTCGGTGCCGACGGTGGCGGATAAGGCGGCGGGCCCGCACAAGTTCGGCGGGAATCTGTACTCCCAGCAGGTGCTGGATGCCTCGCGTTTGATCCAGCAGGCCAGTAGCTTCGCTAACACCCCTGGTAGTGGTGCGGAGTACGGATGGACTGGCCGGCTTTCCCGCCACGAAAACGTCGGCGGCCGCGGGGATGGGCCTGCGCACACTGGTGAGACGGTAGAGGTTGATGTTGGTGTCGACACCGATCTGGACGTTGAGCTGGTGTGGCAGTCGCGCTCTGGTTCGCCGCACGTGCCGTGGCTGGAGCCGGATGTGTGCGACCACATCGAGGCGCGCGCGGAGGCCGGCAACACCCGCGCGATTGTGCTGTGCCCGGTTGGCTTCATCACCGACCACATGGAGGTCAAGTGGGATCTGGATACGGAGGCCCGCGATGCCGCCGCGGAGGCGGGCATCCCGTTCGTGCGCGTTGCCACCCCGGGTTTGACCGCCGGTTTCGCGGGGATGGTGGTTGATCTTGTTGTTGGTGGTGACGCCCCCAGCGCCAACCTCTCTGAAGATCAGCAGGCCGCGCGCGAGCTGGCGGCGAAGGTGGTCGGCGAGCTGGCAACAGTTCCGGACTTCGGCCGCACATTCAACGGCAAGCCATGTGCGCCGGGGTGCTGCGGTAGCGAGGCCTAGCGGCCGGGCGCGCTGCCTGGCGGCCCGGCCGGTCTCGCAGGGCTAGGCACCGCGCCCGCCGTTTGGCTCGGGCGCTGCTGTAGCGGCGCCGTGTTAGACCAGCAGCTCCGCGATCTGGATGGTGTTCAGCGCGGCGCCCTTGCGCAGGTTATCGCCGGCGACAACCAGCACCAAGCCGCGGTTTCCATCGACGGTCTGATCCTGGCGGATGCGGCCGACCAGGCTCTCGTCGATGCCCGTGGCGGCCAGCGGGGTGGGTACGTCCACGACCTTCACGCCCGGGGTTTCGGCCAGCAACTGGCGGGCGGTCTCCGGGGTGATGTCGCGGTCGAATTCCGCGTGGATGGTCATGGTGTGGCCGGTGAAGACAGGCACGCGCACGCAGGTACCGGCAACGCGCAGCTCGGGGATTCCCAAGATCTTGCGGGATTCGTTGCGCAGCTTCTGCTCCTCGTCGGTCTCCTCCGAGCCGTCGTCGACCAGGTTGCCAGCCAGCGGCAGGGCGTTGAAGGCGATGGGCTCCACGTAGGGACCCAGGTCTTCGGCCTTGAGGGCGGAGCCGTTGTGCACCAGCTGGCGGAGACCCTCTTCGTCGATGGTGCTCTCAGTGGCGACCAGGTTGTCCAGCACCTGGCGCACCAGCGCGTCCACGCCGGCCAGCCCGGAGCCGGAAACGGCCTGGTAGGAGCTGACGTGCATCTGCTTCAGGCCTGCCGCCTTGTGCAGCGCACCCATGACAGGCATGGCGGCCATGGTGGTGCAGTTCGGGTTGGCGATGATGCCCTTGGGCGGGTTCTTGACGTCCTGCGGGTTCACCTCGGAGACGACCAGTGGGACTTCCGGGTCCTTGCGGAAGGCCGAGGAGTTATCCACGACGATGGCGCCGGCTTCGGCGAAGCGCGGGGAGTGTTCGCGGGAGGTTCCGCCGCCTGCGGAAAACAGGGCGATGTCGATGCCGCGCAGATCCTCGGTGGCGGTGGCGGCAACATCCTCGATGACGATCTGCTCGCCGCGGAATTCCAGCTCCTTACCCGCAGAGCGGGAGGAGGCGAAGAATCGTACCTTGTCCGCCGGGAAGTTCCGCTCGACGAGGATGTCGCGCATAACGCGACCGACTTGGCCGGTGGCTCCGACGACAGCGATGGTGGTCATTCGGGGATCTACCTCTTCTATCTGCTTAGGCTGCTGTTTTAGCGTCCCGTCCCAGCGTACACGGTGGCTTCCTTGTCGCCGCCCAGCTGGAAGCGTTCGTGGATGGCGCGCACAGCCTTGTCCACGTCGGTATCGCGGATCAGCACGGAGATGCGGATCTCGGAGGTGCTGATCAGCTCGATGTTCACACCCGCGTCGCGCAGAGCCTCGCAGAAGTCGGCGGTCACGCCGGGGTGGGACTTCATGCCAGCGCCGACCAGGGAAACCTTGCCCACGTGGTCGTCGAAGATGACTTCCTGCCAGTCGTTCTGCTCCTTGATGCTCTTCAGCAGCTGCATCGCGCGGGTGGCGTCCGTGCGCGGGCAGGTGAAGGTGATGTCCGTGCGGTTGTTGTCGATCTTGCTGATGTTCTGCACGACCATGTCAATGTTGATCTCGGCATCAGCGATGGCGCGGAAAACCTTCGCTGCTTCCCCGGGGGAGTCCGGGATGCCGAGGACGGCGATCTTGGCCTCGGAGCGGTCGTGTGCCACGCCGGTGAGTACTGCTTCTTCCATGGGAATATCCTCCATTGATCCAGAGACGAGGGTGCCGATGTCGGTGCTATACGAGGAGCGGACGCGCAGGGGCACGTCGAATGCGCGGGCGTATTCCACGCTGCGCAGCATCAGCACCTTCGCGCCGACGGCTGCCATCTCCAGCATTTCTTCGAAAGAGATCGTGTCGAGCTTCTGGGCGTCCGGCACGATGCGCGGGTCCGCGGTGTACACGCCGTCGACGTCGGAGTAGATCTCGCACACGTCGGCATTGAGCGCCGCGGCCAGGGCGACTGCGGTGGCATCGGAGCCGCCGCGGCCGAGGGTGGTCACGTCGCGCGTCTCGCGGTTCACACCTTGGAAGCCGGCGACGAGGCAGATCTTGCCTTCGTCCAGGGCTTCCCGCACGCGGCCGGGAGTGACGTCCACGATGCGCGCATTGCCGTGCCGCTCGGTGGTCAGCACGCCTGCCTGCGAGCCGGTGAAGGATTGCGCCTCGGCACCGAAGGAGGCGATGGCCATGGCGACCAGCGCGTTGGAGATTCGCTCGCCAGCGGTCAGCAGCATGTCCATCTCGCGTGCGGGCGGCACGGGGTTGACCTGCTCGGCGAGTTCCAGCAGGTCGTCGGTGGTGTCTCCCATTGCGGAGCAGACGACGACCACGTCGTTGCCCTGCTTTTTGGTTTCCACGATTCGCTCGGCTACGCGCCGGATCCTCTCCGCGCTTTCCAGCGAGGAGCCGCCGTATTTCTGAACGATGAGCGCCACTGGTTGTTGCCACCTTCCGGGTCTAGTCTTAGTCAGACTTTAGACTACTTGGTCTGCCGAGGTGGGGGTAGGGTTCGGGGAACTCTTTTTTCTTTCTGACGCCCACACCCCCTTACGCCACATGCGTCACATACGTAACACGCGCGTCGCGGACTAATGCCCGGCGCAACCTCCGGCATCCGATAAAGTACCCAAAGTACGAAGCACGCGAATTCGGTGCGTTAGCGTAAGCGCACCCACTCGGCGCAACACAGTGCGACCGGCCAAGAAGACAATAAAGAGGTGAAGGGGCAACAATGCTCGAAAACAACGCTCTCGCAGTTGTTTTCGCGCTAGGGTCCGCGCTCACCATCGCCTGGGGGACGGTGGTACGCCACCGCATCGCCGTCGCCTCCGGCGAGAACCGCAGCGGCGCCATCTGGGATGCCATCAAGCAGCCCATGTGGTGGGTCGGCGTGGCCAGCGCCCTGTTTGGGTACCTCCTGCAGATCGTGGCGCTGGCGTTCGGAACGCTGCTGGTGGTGCAGCCGATTCTCGTACTCTCCCTAATGTTCACACTGCCACTGTCGGCGAAATACGACGGGCGACGAATATCGGCGTCCGAAACAGCATGGGCGGGGCTTCTGACGGTGGCAGTGGCCATCCTCGTTGTGCGCGGTAAACCCGCCGCCGGCCACCGCGAACCGGACCTGGCCGTGTGGCTGGTCTGCCTGAGTATCGGCGCGGTGATCCTGCTGGCTTTCTTTGTGTATGCGCTGGAGCAGGCGGCGGCGCTGCGCGCGCTGGTGCTGGGGTCTATCACCGGCGCGATCATGGGATATGTCGCCGTACTTTCGAAGGCCGTGGTGGACGTTTTCAGCGATGCTGGAATGACCGCACTGCTAGCTTCGTGGGAGCTATGGACGCTGATCGTCTTCGCGGCCATAGGCACGGCGGTGCAGCAGGCCTCGTTTAACGCCGGACCGCTGAAGGACTCCCTACCGGCGATGACGGTGGTGGAGCCGCTAGTGGCGTTCGTGCTGGGCTACATCGTGCTGGGCGAAAAGTTCCAGATCGAAGGGTGGGAGTACGCCTACATGGCGGCTGCCATTGCGGTCATGACAGTCTCGACGGTGATTCTGAGCCGTAAGTCGATTGACGGGGATGAAGGCGCCGCGGAGGGCGCCGGTTCAACCGCGGGCACAGACACTCCCACCGGCTCAACCTCGGAGACGGGCGCCAACACGAACTCAGGAACGGACGCTGGAACTACAGAAGCGGAGACGACGGCGTCATAAAGAAAGAACCACAAAGAAAAACCGCAACAAGTACCCCACATTGAGGGACAGATTTCCCACAATGTGGGATTTAGCGCGTTTTTGGGCGGTTTTGGGGACTCTCCCTGTGACGCACCTAATACTCGGGCTATAGTGGTGACTATGACTACGCCAGCGCGCAACCTGCTTCTGCGACGCGGCGGGGCTCAAAGGTTCTAAGAGATTTGAGTTTACAGCTCAACGACCGACCGGCACCCCGTCGCGGAATTTGGCGTTGCCGGTCGGGAATAACAACCAAGAACAAACAATTCTTTTCAGGAGCCCCCACCCATGTCTAACGACACTTTCATCTCCGCGCCCGCCCGCATCAACACCCCGAACGGCGAGATCCCCGAAGGCCAGCCCGCCTGGAACAAGCAGCGCAACTCCTCCATGCCGCACGCGCGCTACCAGCCGTTCTTCGAAGAGGTAGAGAAAATTACCCTGCCGGACCGCACCTGGCCGGACAAGGTCATCGACCGCGCGCCGCAATGGTGCGCCGTGGATCTGCGCGACGGCAACCAGGCTCTGATTGACCCGATGAGCCCCGAGCGCAAGCGCCGCATGTTCGAACTGCTGGTGGACATGGGCTACAAGGAGATCGAGGTCGGCTTCCCGTCTGCCTCCCAAACCGACTTCAACTTCGTCCGCGAGATCATCGAGAACAACATGATCCCCGACGACGTCACCATCCAGGTGCTGGTCCAGGCGCGCGAGCACCTGATCCGCCGCACCTTCGAAGCCTGCGAGGGCGCGAAGAACGTCATCGTCCACTTCTACAACTCCACCTCGAAGCTGCAGCGCAAGGTCGTATTCCGCAAGGACAAGGAGGCCATCAAGAAGCTGGCCACCGACGCAGCCGAGCTGATCAAGACCATCGCCAAGGACTACCCGGACACGAACTGGCGCTGGGAGTACTCCCCCGAATCCTTCACCGGCACCGAGGTCGCCTACGCCAAGGAAGTCTGCGACGCAGTCGTCGAGGTTATGGACCCAACGCCGGAGAACCCGATCATCCTGAACCTGCCCTCGACAGTCGAGATGATCACCCCGAACGTGTACGCGGACTCCATCGAGTGGATGCACCGAAACCTGAACCGCCGCGACTCCATCATTCTGTCGCTGCACCCGCACAACGACCGCGGCACCGGCGTGGCCGCCGCCGAGCTGGGCTACATGGCCGGCGCCGACCGCATCGAGGGCTGCCTGTTCGGCAACGGCGAGCGCACCGGCAACGTCTGCCTGGTCACCCTGGGGCTGAACATGCTGACCCAGGGCGTGGACCCGCAGATCGACTTCTCCGACATCGACCAGGTCCGCCGCACCGTTGAGTACTGCAACCAGCTGCGCGTGCCGGAGCGCCACCCCTACGGCGGCGACCTGGTGTTCACCGCATTCTCCGGCTCCCACCAGGATGCGATCAACAAGGGCCTGGATGCCATCGCGGAGAAGATCGACCCGGACGCCACCGCCGAGGAAGTCTCCCAGGAGGCCATGGTCGAGAAGACCTGGGAGGTCCCCTACCTGCCGATCGACCCGAAGGACGTTGGCCGTTCCTACGAGGCCGTGATCCGCGTGAACTCCCAGTCCGGCAAGGGCGGCGTGGCCTACATCATGAAGACCGACCACAACCTGCAGCTGCCGCGCCCAATGCAGGTGGAGTTCTCCTCCGTCGTGCAGGCCGTCACCGATGCCGAGGGCGGCGAGGTGAATCCGAAGGCCATGTGGGACATCTTCTCCGGCGAGTACCTGGACCGCGTCGCCCCGATCGAGACCATCTCCCTGACCGTCGACGGCGGCCAGAACGAGGGCGAAGAGGCCAAGGTCACCGGCCAGATCGAGTTCAACGGCGAGGGTAAGACGGTACAGGGCCGCGGCAACGGTCCGATCAATGCGTACTGCAACGCGCTGGAAGAGCTGGGCTACGACGTGGAGGTGCAGGAGTACAGCCAGCACGCCCGCACCTCGGGCGATGACGCTGAGGCCGCCGCCTACGTCCTGGCTGAGATCAACGGCGCGAAGTACTGGGGAGTGGGCATCGCCAGCTCCATTACCTACGCTTCGCTGAAGGCCATCACTTCCGCGGTGAACCGTTCGCAGGATGCCGCCGCTGGGGTTTCCCAGGGAGTCTAGGGTCCCGGAACCACGCAGCCTGCCAGCGGGGCGCGGTTCCCCGCTGGGTAGTATGTAGTCCATGAACGAGAACGATCACTCGGCCGCCCCCTGCCCCGAGCACGGCGGCTCAGGGCACTCCGGCGCGCGCCGTCCAAGGCGCCCGCGCCGCAGGGTGACTCGCCCTGCAGGTTCTCTCGCTGTTTCTTTTTCTGACGGTAGTTCTTCGGACGCCCACTCCTCCGCCCACAACCATTCCCCCGCAGGAACCGAAGGGCGCTCCGAGCTGGCGGCCGAGGAGCACTCCGAGCCGGTAGCGGGAGAGCACTCCAGCGAGGACAACGGCCACTCGAGCCCCCGCGAGGAGCTCGAGTCCGCTCTGCACGACCTCCCCTCCAAGGAGGAGGCCCCCTTTGCGGCCGTGAGTATTTCCACCTCCGGCATTCACCCGAAAACCTCCCGGCTGGTGGCGCTTTCCGTGGTCTTCTTCGGCCCCGGCGCGGACGCTTCCTCCGCTGTCTCCAGCTCGGGCGTTCCAGGCGCGGAAGCCCGCGCCGACGTTAAAAACGCCGACGAACTGCCGACCATCAACATCGGCTCAGAAGTCGGCGCGCTGACCCGCCACCTCAACCCCGGCGAAGACGCCGGCCCCTGGCACCTCCACGGCTACCAGGTCAACGAGCTCTCCCAGGCGCTGGGCTTCAACTCCAGCGCGCAGCTGATCCACCAGGCCTTGGACGGGCGCACGCTCATCATGCATGAGTCCGACTACGTGTGGGGCTTCATCACCCACGAGTTCAAACTGTCGCAGCGCTCAGCGAACCGCGGCCGTCGCAGCCGCGGCCGCGGTCGCGGTGGTCGGCGCCAGCCAATCCCCGCACCGGTCTCCATCATCGACACACTCGCCACCGCACGCCGCCAGGCCATCGACTCCACCGACCCCCGCCTGCGCGCCATCGTCACCAGCTACAACCGCGCCGCCGACGCTGCCGCCACCGCCGACTCCACCACTACAGCTCCCACTCCAAGCTCCACCGCCGACCCCGGCTCCACCACCGACCCCTCTACCAGCGCAAACGCTCCCACAAATGCCGGGCGATCCGCCGTGCTTGCCCCTGCGGCAGCGCTGCCAGAGGTGGGCGCGGTGGCGTCACTAAGTAAAAAAGACATCGACCCCGACGAGCTCCTCGAGGCGAACGCGCGCCTCACCGCCGCCCTCGCCCTCGCGCAGCAGCGCAACGGCGAGCTGACCGTGCTGGATCCTGAGGACCTCGCGGCCGATCAATTTGGGCTGCGGCGTAGTGGCCTACGTATTGACGCCGCCAACTCTCCCCGCCCATACGTAAACCCCGGGGCGTGGAAGCGCGGGGAGCCGCTCGTTGAGGGTATGGAGTTTGTGGTCAGCCCGGATGTGGCGATCGACCCGGACGTGCTGATCGGCCAGGGTGTTGCCGCGGGGCTGGCGTATAGCGAGAAGCTGAATCGTCGCAGCTCGCTGGTGGTGTGCAACGAAAACTACGAGCTGCGGGGCAAGGCGATGCACGCCGACCGGAAGAACATTCCCCTGATCCGGGACGAGGACTTCCTGGCTCTGCTGGATAACGTGCAGCCCGGCGAAAAGGAGGACGTTCCGGCGAAGCCTGGTGCGGACGCGCGCCCGCGGACCAGCGGGCTGGCCGGGCCGCGTGGCGGCTCGGGGTCTGGCGGACACGGCTCTAGCGGCTATGGCTCTGGCGGGTCTGGCTCCAGCGGGCGTGGCTCTGGCTCGGGCAAATCCGGCAAGTCTAAGAAGTCGAACAAGAACGGTGGCTCCAACCCTTCCGGCCACAAGGGCAATGCAAACTCCGGCGGCCACGAGGGGAAAATCCCGGGGCCCAGCGGCAAGCGAAATCGTCGGAGGCGTCGGCGCCGCAAGAGTTCCGGAGGTTCCGGGGGCTCCACCAACGGCGGAAACTAGCCCGGCGTACCTCGCCCCCTCCTTCGAAGGCGCCGGAGCTGGGAGGCAGCTAGAGCGTCAATGTCCAAAATCTACGAGTTATCAAAAGTAGCTCATCTGCAGCCAAAAAACGCAACCGTCTGACCTGCAGGAATAGATTAGTTATATTTTAAGACGTGGAATTTTGGACATCTCCCCTAATAGCCAGCAGACTGGCCGGCGTTTGCTAGCCAGCAGGCGG
Organism: uncultured Corynebacterium sp.; assembly: GCF_937999985.1. Lineage (GTDB taxonomy): Bacteria > Actinomycetota > Actinomycetes > Mycobacteriales > Mycobacteriaceae > Corynebacterium. The sequence goes on along the minus strand of NZ_CALLDG010000029.1, from coordinate 12,508 downwards.
CCCAGTGGTGACTAGCCAGCAGGCAGGTCGGTGCCGGTTAGTCACCCAGGTCGATGCCGGTTAGTCGCCCTTCAGCTCGGTGATAAGTGCGCGCACGCGGGCGTCAATGTCATCACGCACCAGGCGCATGCGCTCCATGCCCTCAATACCGCGCCCGGAGGGCTCGTCGGTAACCCACCGCTCGAGGGTTCCCTGCGCGTCGGCGGGTAGCTCCAGCTGGGCGTCCTTGCCGAGAATGACCACCCGGTCAGCCTCCCGCAGCAACTGCGGATCTACAGCCTTGGGGCGGCCGTCGGACATGTCCGCACCGACCTCGCTGATGGATTCCACCGACTCCGTGTTGAGCTTGGTCGCCGGTTTGGTGCCAGCGGAATGAATCTCGATGGCCTCGCCAGCATGCTTGTCCGCCAAGGCAGCCGCCATTTGTGACTTGCCGCCGTTGCCTACGCAGACGAAAAGTACCTTGGGTTTATTGCTCATGGTTTAATCCTTCCCCATCGAAACGGAACGTGCTGGACTGCTGTGCCGCACGGGCAGTGTCGGGTCGCCAGCGAAGAGCTTCGGCCCCACCCACAGCATGACGTAGACCAGCCCGACTAGTACCGGAATCTCGATCAGCGGGCCGACCGTTCCAGCCAGTGCCTGCGCAGAGGTCGCACCAAAAGTACCGATAGACACGGCGATGGCAAGCTCGAAATTGTTGCCCGCAGCGGTAAAAGACACAGAAGCAGACTGGGCGTAGTTCAACCCCGCAGCCTTGGACACAGCCAGCGCCAGGGCAAACATTCCAGCGAAGTAGGCCACCAACGGAACCGCCGTCCGAGCCACCGCCCACGGGTTGTCCGTAATCTGCTCTCCCTGCAGCGCAAACAGAAGCACGATCGTATAAAGCAGACCAATCAGCGCGAGGGGAGAAATCGCGGGCAGGAACTTTTCCTCGTACCATTGCTGCCCCTTCAACCTCTCCCCGAGCACGCGGGAAGCCAAGCCAGCCGCCAACGGAATACCCAGGAAAACCAGGACAGATACCACGATCGACCAGAAGGAAAAGTCTGCCGAGGTTGTAGGAAGCCCCAGCCAGCCGGGGAGAATCTGCAGATAAAACCAGCCCAGCACTCCAAACATGAGCACTTGGAAAACAGAGTTGACCGCCACCAGGACGGCGGTCAACTCCCTATCCCCGCAGGACAGCTCCGACCACACCAGAACCATCGCGATGCATCGGGCCAGGCCGACGATGATCAGCCCGGTGCGCAGCTCAGGCTCGTCAGGCAAACATACCCAGGCCAGGATGAACATCAACGCTGGTCCAACGACCCAGTTGAGGGCAAGGGAAACCGCCATCAGGCGCTTATCCGCCGCAATCTGCCGGGTTTTGTCGTAGCGAACCTTCGCCAGCGGCGGATACATCATGACCAGCAGGCCGAGCGCGATCGGAAGCGAGATCCCTCCCACCTCCAGCTCCCCGAGCTTCGCTCCGATTTCTGGCACCACCCGATTAACGAGCAGCCCAGCAACCATCGCGAGGATAATCCACACGGGCAGGAACCTATCCAAAAAGGACATCTGCGGGCGCTGTGAAGCTGTCATGCAACCTTCCTTAGACATTGACACACGTCGATATAAAACCAAATGACATATTGATGTATGTCAATATAAATGGCATATTGATATCTGTCAATATAAGATGCTCCGTATGGCTACCCCGCAGATTGTTCCGCTCGCAGACCTCTCCGCATGCTGCTCCTTGAGCAAAGGACCGCTATCGGATCCTGAGGCCGCCCGTTATGCCACCTTGTTCAAGGTCCTATCCGACCCCGCCCGCTTGCAAATACTCTCCCACCTGGCAGCCAAAGGCTGCGAACCAATCAGCGTAAACCAGCTAACAGACATCACGGGACTAAGCCAGCCCACGGTCTCACATCACCTAAAGCGGCTTACCGATGCAGGTCTGCTCCGCAAAGCCCGAACAGGTCGCACTGTCACACACCTAGTAAAGCCCGAACTCTTCGCTGAACTTCGCGCTGTTCTCCAAATGGATTAACGCTCGCCATCTCCGGCGCGCCAGCCTCCAAATTCCAGCACGCCCCTGCGAGTACACTTAGTCCCCATGAATAAATCAGATCGAACCGGCGCACGTCGCTCCGGGCTGCAGCGGTTCCGCAGCTCCGTTGCGATTCGCATGGCGCAGCTGGCTACGTGGGCGTCAAGAAAGGCAGGGCGAGGGGCCGGCGGCATGATCGGCGGCCTGGTCGGCGGGGCCATCGACCCGCAACTGATGGCTAGCCTCGGCGCCGGCAAGGATGGCAAGAAGCGCCCAACGGTGCTGGTCACAGGCACAAACGGCAAGTCCACAACCACCCGCATGCTGGCCGGCGCCGTCCGCACAGCCGCGACCGTCTGCACTAACGAGGGTGGCGACAACATGGACGCGGGCGTGATCAGCGCGCTGCTGGCCGGCCGCGACGCTGACACAGTCGTGCTGGAAGTCGATGAGCTGCACGTCCCCAAAATCGCCGAGAAACTCGACGCGGACGTGCTGGTACTGCTGAACCTCTCGCGCGACCAGCTAGACCGCGTGGGTGAAATCAACAAGATCGAGCGCACCCTCCGCGCGTGCATAGAGGCCCGCCCCGACATGCAGATCATCGCGAACTGCGACGATGTCTCCGTAACCTCCGCCGCCTGGGACTCCCCGAATGTCCAATGGGTCAGTGCCGGCTTCGGCTGGGCGGGCGATTCCACCAGCTGCCCGCGCACCGAAGGCGCGATCATCCACCGCACTGGCGAAGACGGCGTGGTGGACTGGTACGCCGCAAAAAAGCTCCCCGATGGCCGGGAATTCCGCAGGCCACAGCCCGATTGGCGCATCACGGACGACGGTCTGATCGACCGCGAAGGCAACCTGCACCCGATGAACCTAACCCTGCCGGGCAACGCGAACCGTGGCAATGCTACCCAGGCCGTCGCCGCCGCCGTGGCTTTGAGCGAGCTGCTCCCCCGCCGCATCTCCACCAAGCAGGCCATCGCCGCCGCGGAGAAGGTGGATAACGTCGCGGGCCGCTACTCCGTGGTGCATTTCGGCAACCACGAGGTACGCCTGATGCTGGCGAAGAATCCTGCCGGCTGGCAGGAGGCCCTGTCGATGGTGGACCGCACCGCCGATAGCCTCGTGATCAGCGTCAATGGGCAGGTAGCCGACGGCCAGGACCTCTCGTGGCTGTGGGATGTGCGCTTCGAGAACTTCGAGGGCGTACACGTCGTGGCCGCGGGCGAACGCGGCACAGATCTGGCGGTCCGCCTCGGATACGCAGCCGTCGAGCACAATCTGATTAAGGACACGGTCGAGGCGATCCGTTCCTGCCCGCCCGGCCGCGTGGAGGTTCTGGCGAACTACACGGCGTTCCGTGACTTGAAGCGGGTGCTGGACAAGGAAGGGGAAGCGTAAATGACCGCAGAGCTAAACATTGGCCTGATCCTGCCCGACGTGCTGGGCACGTACGGCGACGACGGCAACGCCCTAGTGCTGCGCCAGCGCGCCCGCATGCGTGGCCTGTCGGCGGAGATCCACACGATCCACCTGGGCGAGCCCGTCCCGGAGTCCCTGGATGTTTACACCGTCGGCGGCGGCGAGGATACCGCGCAGGTTCTGGCTGCGGAACACCTGATCAACGACGGCGGCATTGCCCGCGCGGTCGCCGCTGGCCGCCCGGTTCTGGCTATTTGCGCAGGTCTGCAGGTGTTTGGCCGGTCCTTCACCAGCCACGGTCGCACGATTGAGGGTTTGGGGCTTATTGACGCCACCACGTCCCAACTCGCCGAACGCATGATCGGCGAGATCGCCTCCACCCCGGCGGCCTCCGCCGTGACGAGCGGAGCTACGGCAGCTCAGGCTGGCGCTGGCGGCGCAGGCACGGCAGGCCTGACCGAGCCGCTGACGGGATTCGCTAACCACATGGGTGCCACCATCCTGGGCGCGGATGCGGAACCGCTGGGCCGCCTGACCCGCGGCACGGGCAACACCGATAGCCACGGCGCAGAAGCCGCTGGGCTTTCCGGAGAGGATGCCCTCCGGCAGACGCGCGCCGAAGGCGCCGTGCAGGGCTCCGTGGTGGCGACGTACATGCACGGCCCCGTGCTGGCCAGGAATCCGCAGTTAGCGGACTGGTTGTTGGCCCGCGCGATGGGGGTTGCACTCACCGAGCTGCCCGAGTTCCAGGGTGAGCTGGCGAAGCAGTTGGAGCGCGAGGTGGCGTCGCTAAGAAAGGAACGCCTCTAAGCGCCGAGCTTGGCCACGCTAAGGATCATCGGCAGCTGAAGGGGGACCCGCGCGAAGGCGATGGCGCGCGCAGGCTGCGGTTTGGCACGCCAGTCCCAGGCCATCTTGATGTTGCCAGGGAGCACGCCGACTAGGAAGAGTGCGGCGGCGGGGGCGATTGTACTGCGCAGCGCGCCGCGCCATTCGGGCTTCAGGCTACATGCCGCGATGCTGGTGGCCAGGGCGATTTCCATGGCTCCGGAGCCGAGCGTCCAGGCGCGCGGGGTGCCGGGGAGTTCCTCCGGAACGATTCTGTCGAAGCCCTCCGGCTTAACAAAGTGCAGCACGCCTGCGGTTCCGAAGACGGTTCCCCATACGGCGGAGCGAATTCCGGCTGCACGGGAAAGGTGGTGCGGACGGAGGGCGTTGCGCAAAGGGTTTTTACTCATGGGCGCCACTGTAGTCCCGCCGTTATAGTCCCGTCGTGCTCCAGCGGCTACAGAAACTACAGCGCGGTGCGTCCCGCAAACGCGCGGGACAGGGTGAGCTCGTCGACGAACTCCAGGTCCCCGCCCATCGGAATGCCCGAGGCCAGGCGCGTGACTGTCAGCCCGGGAAAGTCGCGCAGCAGGCGGCCGAGGTAGGAGGCCGTCGCCTCGCCCTCCGTGTTCGGGTCGGTGGCGATGATGACTTCGGTGATCTCGGGGGCTTCGTCGTACTCGACGTCCGGCTGGACGTCGAGCTCGACGGCGGACGTTTCGGCGTTGCCCGTTTCAGCTGCGTCCGCGCCGCTGGGTTCGCCACCGGCGGGCGTGTCGGCGTCGCCAAGAGAAGCCCCGCCGTCCTTCGCGCCGAGTGCGACGTCCGGCAGCGCCCCGCCGATGCGCTGCACCAGGGGCGTGACGTTCAGTTCCTTCGGCCCGATGCCATTCAGCGGGTCGAGTGCTCCGCCGAGCACGTGGTAGCGCCCGCGGTATTCCGCGGTGCGTTCGATCACCTGGATGTCTTTGGACTCCTCGACCACGCAGATGATGCTTTTGTCACGGTTGGAGTCCGCGCAGATCCGGCACACATCTTCTTGGGAGATGTTGTGGCAGATGCGGCAGAACGTCACGCCGCGTTGCAGGCGGCCGAGTGCGCTTTGGAAGCGTTCGATGTCCTCCGGCTCTTCGTTAAGCAGGTGCAGCGCGATGCGTTGCGCGCTTTTCGGCCCGATGCCGGGCAGCCGGGAGAATTCGTCGATGACGTCCTGTAGTGGTCCTTCGAACAACTAGGTCTCGCTTTGGAGTTCTTAGAAGGCTTAGAAGCCCAGGCCGCTCATGCCCTGGGACAGCGGGCCCATCTTCTCCTCGGCGAGGGTCTGCAGCTTCTGGTTTGCGTCCTTAAAAGCGCCGAGCAGCAGGTCCTTCAGGGTGTCGATGTCTTCGGGGTCAACGATCTTCGGGTCGATCTCCATGTCGGTGACCTCGCCGGAACCTGCGACGGAGATGGTGACCAGGCCGTTGCCTGCCTCGCCCTTGACGGTGGAAGCGGCGATCTCGCGCTGTGCTTCCTGCAGCTGCGCCTGCATCTGCTGGGCCTGCTGCATCAGCTGGTTCATGTCTGGCTGGCTCATTTTGTTTACCTTTCGTCGAGGTTTCTCGTGCTTGGTTTTGTTCTTCCACAACTGTACCGCTCGGCTTGGACAGGCGTGTTAGGCGCCTTCGCGTGTGCGGATGGTTGTGTTCACGCTTAGCGAACTCTCTCTGCGCCGAGGCTCTTTTCAATCAGTTCACCTGCGATTTCCAGCGGCGTGCGGTGGTCGCGCTCGCCGGGTGCGCGCTCGAGGTCGGCGAGTAGTTCGTCGCGTTCTTTTTGTTCTTTACTTTGTGACGCCCCCTCGCCCCCAGCAGCGCCCACCCCAGCGTGGGGCTGGCGGTTCGCGGCCCGGGACGGGGGTTCTTGCGTCCGCGCGGGCGGTCCAAATGACGCAGGTGATGCGGAGGCTCCCGACGGCGCAGAAGATCCTGGGGAGCCGGACGGGCCGGAGGAATCAGACGGATCAGAGGGGTCCGAGGGTTCGGGCGGCAGCGGCGCGTCGGCTGCCGGGTTGGCGGCTGCTGGATCGACGGCAGCGTTAGCGGCCGCGCTACCGTCCCAGGTATCGACGGGGGCGTCTCCGTAGGCATCGACTGGCGGCTCATCAGGCAGGGGGACGCCGTTGAAGCCGTTTTCCATGTTGTATTTCTTGCGGGCCTTGGCTCGTTCGGCGCGGGCGCGCCAGCCGGAGTTCGGGTCTTCCTGCGCGGCGGTTGCTTCACCCGAATTGGCTGCAGTTCCGGCTCCCTTGCCTGCCGCTCCCCGGCTGCCAGTAGCGGCGCCCGCTGCATCCGCTCCAGCTATGCCCGCTGTGCCTGCGTTTCGGTGGGAGTGCGAGGCCTTGCGCATCGCTTCTTCCATCGCGCGGGCGCGCTCCAGGGCGCTGGAGGCGGCGCTGCGGGAGGCTGCTACGTCCATCGGGGTTTCCGCTGGCACAGGGTTCACCGGTGTGGAGGCTGGCGTTTGTCCCTCACCGGCGGAGGGCTGTGCCGCCGCCGGTTCAGATTTTCCCGGCTCATCGCCTCCTGCGGCTCCGGAGGCTTCAGCGGCATCGGCAGTCCCGGCGACACCGGCAGTTCCGGCGGCATCGGCGCCGACAACTTCGTCGCCGACGTAGACGACAATTCGCGCAGGGCTTCCCGTGACACTCTGGATAGCCTGCGAATAAACCTCCGCGTTCTTCGGCCCACTGACTAGCCGTGCCAGTGAACCGGTGTGGTGGTCAACGTGGATCTCGCCCGGAGTGGGCTGGGACGCGCGCGGTGCGGCGCCTCGGAGGGCGATCCAAGCACTAAGGTCCAGCTCGTGGACGGCATCCATGATCCGCGCCCAGGAGTCCGAATCAATTGTGACGGCCGCTTCCGCCGAAGCCTCCGAGCTTGCACTATCGGCTGGCGTGGGCTCTTCCGTTGCAGCGGCAGACTCCGCAGCGCTGGCCTGGCGGTGGCGCTGCATGATGTCGCGCGCCCGGCGCGCCTCGGCAATGGCCGGGGACTCCTGCGTGGTTTGCTGTGCTGACTCCTGCTCCGTCCCCTGCGACATCTCAGCCGGTGTCGCGGGGACTGCCTTCTGTGTAGCCTCCTGCGGCGTCTCTGGCGAGGTCTCTGGTGCTCGAGAAGTCTCCGTTGCCTCGGGGGACTCGGCGGGCTGAGCCGGGGACTGCTCCGCTGCGTCCTGCGCAGCCTTCCTTCGGCGAGCGAACATTTCCGCCCGGCTGCCGCGCACGCCCGTGCCAGTACCTGTCCCAGCACTCGAACCAGCTCCAGCTCCTGCGCCCGTGCCCGCGCTCGCGCCACTACGGTCCGCGCCGCCACCAGCAACGCTACCGCCAGTCCCGCCATGCCCCTTCTCCAGGGCCTCCACGCGCTGAGCCAGCGCCTCCACCGTCATGCCAGCAGCGGGCAGCGCCATGCGCGCGCACAGAATCTCCAGCAACAGCCGCGGAGCCGTAGCGCCGCGCATCTGCGCCAGCCCCTCGTTCACCAGGGATGCGCAGCGGGTCAGCGTCGCCTGCCCCATCTTCTCCGCCTGCTCGCGCAGTACGTCACGAGACTCCTCCGGCGCGTTTACCAGCCCGCGTTCGAAAGCATCCGGCACGGCCTGCACCACCAGCAGATCACGGAAACGGTCGAGCAGGTCCTCGCTGAAGCGGCGTGGATCATATCCGGCATCAATAACCTCGTCGACCACGGCAAACAGGGCGGCAGAATCGTGCTCCGCCAGCGCATCCACAGCACGGTCGATGAGGGTGGAATCCGTCACGCCCAGCAGAGCTAGCGCGCGGTTGTACGTCACGCCCTCCGGCCCTGCACCGGCCAGCAGCTGGTCCATAATCGACAGCGAGTCACGCGGCGAACCGCCACCCGCGCGGATGACCAGCGGATACACCGCATCCTCCACCGGCACGCCTTCGCCGGACACCACCGATTCCAGCAGCCCGCGCATATCCGGCGGCGCCAGCAGGCGGAACGGGTAGTTGTGGGTTCGGGAGCGAATCGTCTGCAGCAACTTCTCCGGCTCCGTCGTGGCGAAGATGAAGATCAGGTGCTCCGGCGGCTCCTCCACGATCTTCAGCAGAGCGTTGAAACCCGCCGTGGAGATCATGTGCGCCTCGTCAATAATGAACACCCGGTAGCGAGATTCCGCAGGCGCGTAGAAGGCGCGTTCGCGCAGCTCGCGCATGTCGTCCACGCCGTTGTGCGTGGCGGCGTCCAGCTCCGTCACATCCAGGTTCCCCGGCCCGCCGGGCGCCAGCGACACGCAGGATTCGCACTTTCCACAGGGCGTGGACGTCGGCCCTTCCACGCAGTTCAGCGAGCGGGCCAAGATGCGCGCCGACGACGTCTTACCGCAGCCGCGCGGCCCGGAAAACAGGTATGCGTGGTTGATCCGCCCGCTATCCAGCGCCACCGACAACGGCTCGGTCACGTGGGATTGCCCCACGACCTCGGCAAACGTCGCCGGACGATATTTCCTATAAAGTGCCACGAACCTACCCTACATTCCGCCTAAGACGACCCGTTGCGGTCGCCTAGCGCCATATGTCGTTGATATTGACGCCCTCACGCACCAACCGCTCCTGCACCGCGGCCACACCGGCCGTCTGCGCGAGCTCAAGCTCCTCGTCCGTCAGCATCACCAGCTGCGCGACGATGGTCAGCCGCCCCGGGTGGGTGAACTCCACGTCGGTCTCGCCTTCCTTCGAGTGGCGGCCCGCACCGCCGGAGGTGACCTCGTGGACGTGCGGTACACCTTCGTCCCACACGTAGGGAACCACCAGCAGGCCGTTGCGGGCGGTGATCTTCCGCTCCGAATCTGCATCCATTTGCTGCACCACGTTCGGCAGCATGGTGCCGGGCTGCGGCGGCCAGTGGCCGGGGTCCTGGGAGATCATCGTCGCGGCGTGGGCCAGCAGGTCGGCGGCGGTATCGTCGTGCCCGCTAACGACGGTCAGCAGTTCCACGCGCAGGTCGGAGCCGTCTTCGGTCTCCAGGCCGGTTTCCATACGTCCGGCGTCGATGGTCATTGCAACCGTCTCGGCCAGCACGGGTTCTTCGCCGCCCTCCTGGGGTGTGCCGTTCTGGGGCGAGGGGGCGTCACCAAGAAACACCTCGGCCACAGCGAACTCGGGGAAGGAATCGGCGACCTTGCGGCGTGCGACGGTCGGCTCGTCGGGGAGTAGCCCCTGGACCCAGACCAGTGTTTCGTCGGTGTTGATGGTGGCCTCCTGCTTACTGTCTGACGGTGTGGGTTAGCGCTGGCCCGCGTCGTGCTCGACCATCTCGATCGCGGCGTAGAGCACGCAGGTGGCGAAGCCGTCCATGGCGACCTCCAGCTGCTCGATCGTCGGCATGGAAGGCGCCAGGCGCAGGTTGCGGTCGTTCGGATCCTGCTTCAGCGGGTAGGTCGAGCCCGCGGCGGTCAGGGCCACGCCGGCCTTCTTCGCCAGCTCCACCACGCGGGCAGCAGTGCCATCCAGCAGGTTCACGGAGATGAAGTAGCCGCCCTCCGGGACGGTCCACTCGGCAACGTTGAGGTCGCCCAGGCGGCGCTGCAGGATCTCCACCACGCGGGTGAACTTCGGCCCCAGGGAACCCGCGTGCTTGCGCATGAGGTCGCGCACGCCCTCGGCATCCTTCAGGTACTGCAGGTGAGCCAACTGGTTGACCTTGTTCGGGCCAATGCCGCGCACGTTGGCGATCTTCTTGTACCACTCCAGGTTCTCCGTGGAAGAAGCGAAGAAGGCCAGGCCAGCGCCCGCGAAAGTGATCTTGGAGGTAGAGGACATCGCCCAGAAGCGGTTCGGGTTGCCCGCCTTCTCGGCGACGTCCAGGATGTTGATGATCTCCGGGAACTCGTCGGTCAGGGTGTGGACGGCGTAGGCGTTATCCCACACAATGCGGAAGTCCGGCGCGCCGGTTTCCATGGCAGCCAGGGCCTCGGCGGTCTGCTGCGAGTAGGTCACGCCCGTCGGGTTGGCGAACATCGGCACGGCCCACATGCCCTTCACGGCCGGGTCCTTCGCCAGCTCGCGCACCTGATCCATGTCCGGGCCTTCGTCCGTCATGTCGACGGTCAGCATCTCGAAGCCGAACAGTTCGGTGATGGAGTGGTGGCGGTCGTAGCCCGGCACGGGGCAGATCCACTTCAGCTTCTCCTCCGCCGACCAGGGGCGCTCGGAATCGTTGGTGCCGAAAGTGTAGGCCCAGCTGATCAGGTCGAACATGATGTTCAGGCTGGAAGCGTCCCCGGCGATGACGTTATCCACCGGCAGGCCCAGGACGTCCGCCCACAGCTGGCGGATCTCCGTCAGGCCAACCCCGCCGCCGTAGTTGCGCACATCCACTCCGGAGGGCGAGGTGAAGTTCTCGCCCGGAAGGCTCAGCAGATCCACCGAGAAATCCAGCTGCTCTGCCGAAGGCTTACCGCGCGTGAGGTCCAGGTTGAGCCCCTTGGAGTGCAGCTCTTCGTAGGCCTGGCGGACGTCCTCCTTCATACTGAGGAGGAGCTCTGCGTTTACGTTTTCGATCTTCATGTAAATTCTCTCCCGCTTATGGCGTGCTGGGGTTTACCCTCGGTATGGCTTACCTTTGCCAGTCTAACGGACTTGCCGGACACCGCCCCCGCCAGAGCGTGCCCCGGCGCCGCCCGGCGCCACAGCCCCGGCGAAACTCAGCGCCTGCGGGGCTACCTTGCGGGCGATAGGATATCGACGGGCTAAGGTGCATAGAGTTTGCATAGAGTTACCGTGCGTCAGTTCTCGCCGGATGTAGTTGAAATAGTTGGAAAGGATCCACTATGGCAAAAACCGAACCCAACCGAGTCCGGGTCCCCGTTGAACGCGCCATCCGCGAGTGCCGCCTTTACGTCGAGGGCAAGCAGACCCCCGGCCAGGCGAACTATGCCACCGCGCTGAAAGAGATCGAGGATCTAGCCACCCCCAGCAGGGGCAGCTTTGTGCTGGTCACCCTAGAGGAACCCTCGGAAGAGCAGATGCTGAAGGTGGCGAAATGCTACGACGTCGACGAGCTCATCGTCGAGGATGCCGTGACCGCCCACCAGCGCGCCAAGCTGGAGCGCTACGAGAACCAGCTGTTCACGGTCGTCCGCTCCGTGCAGTACGCGGGCAATAAGGACCTCATCGACCGGCGTGACCTCATCCAAACCGGCGAGGTGCAGATGGTCATCAGCCAGAAGTTCATCATCGTGATTGCCCACGATACGGAACTGCCCGACCCGGAAGCCCGCCTGCACCAGGCGCCCGAGCTGCGCAGCGCAGGTCCGATGGCCATCGCGTGGGCCATCACGGACTACCTGGTCGACGAGTACACCCGCATCTCCGAGGCGCTGGAAGACCGCGTGGACAACTTGGAGGAGGAGGTCTTCACCCTCCGTGCCGAGACGAACATTGAGAATATCTACACCCTGAAGCGCGAGATCCTGGAGATGCGCCACGCCATCGGCCCCCTGATTCCGGCGCTGCGCGCTTTGATCGAAAACCACAAGGATCTGACAACCAAGCACGTCAGGGCTTTCTTCCGCGATGTCTTGGACCACGCCATGCTGGCCAAGGACAAGATCGACTCTTTCGACGAGCGCCTGAGCTCCCTCATCCAGGCCAGCTCGGCGATCATTTCGCTGCGTCAGAACCAGGACATGCGCACGATCTCGTCCATCATCGGAATGGCCGCGCCGCCGACGATGATCGCGGGCGTGTACGGCATGAACTTCGACAACATGCCGGAGTTGCACTGGGAGTATGGCTATTACTACTGCCTACTGTTGAACCTTGCGGTGATCCTGCTGATGTGGTGGTGGTTTAAGCGCAAGAACTGGCTGTAGCGCGAGCATAAAAAAGGGGACCCCGCGCACCCGTCAGAGCTCGTTGACCCTTGCTGCATTCCTGCCCTGGGGGAGTTCACAAGATACACGCCGCGCGGAATCCGTTGCCCATACTAGCCCACGCGCGCTCGTTGTTCCAAAGGCTCGTTCGTTCTTTCTTATTGACGCCCACTTTCCAACCCCTAGCACCGGATTTGGAATCTAAAGGCAGCGTTGTGTACCCTTTCATGAGTACGTCGAAGCCACGGCTTTTCCGTGTGTTTTGCCGTTCGACATGGAGGATTCGACTAGCGGCCTATGTCACACGCCTGGAACGCGTGCGGGAGTCAC
>NZ_CALLDG010000028.1 GCF_937999985.1 uncultured Corynebacterium sp. | reverse complement strand
GGCGACGAGCGCGCTGTAACCCAGGCCGTTTTGGAAGTACAGAGCCACGAGCACCCAAATGCTGGTTATGCCCATGAAGTACATTCCCGCCAGCATGGTGCCCGGGAGGAAGCTGGGGAAGCGGAAGATCTGCATGTCCACCATCGGGTCGAAGGGCTTTGACTTTTTGACATGGCGCTCCCACGCCAACCATCCGGCCAGAAGGGCGACGGCGACGGGCAGGAGCAGGAAGGTGCGCGCGCTGCCGGAGGATTCCACGAACGGGAAGAGGAAGGCCAGGACGGCCAAGCCCAGTAGGAGGGAGCCGAAGGGATCGAGGCTGCGCACCGCGCGGATGACGCCCACGTTACGGCCGGTGACGGGATCCTTAACCCGGCCCATCAGCGGGCGCGGGAACCACAGGAGTGCGAGGACGAAGGCAAGAAGGCCGAAGGGGACGTTGACCAGGAATGTCCAGCGCCAGCCGTGCTCCGGGCCGCCGACGCGGATGAGGAAGCCACCCAGGACGGGCCCGATGGCCACTGCCACGCCCACTACGGTGCCGAACCAGCCGAAGGCCCGGCCGCGCTCCTTGCCGCGGAAGAACTGCTGGATCATGCCCACGGCCTGCGGGTTGAGCATGCCGGCGCCCGCGCCCTGGATGAAGCGGGTGACGTTCAGAGCTTCCGCGGTGGGGGCGAAGCCCGCGGTGACGGCGGCCAGGGTGTAGACGCTCAGGCCGATGAGGTACATTCCGCCCCGGCCGAGCAGGTCACCGGCGCGGCCAGCGGCGACGAGCACCACGCCGAAAGTCAGCGTGTAGCCGGAGAGTACCCACTGGATGTCCGATTCGGTCGCGCCCAGGCCCTGCTGGATGGAGGGCAGGGCGACGTTGATGATGGACACGCTGATGAGCGACATGAAGATCGTCGTGAGGATGACGCCCAGTACTTTCCAGCGGCGCGGATCCTCACCCGGGGGATAGGTGCCGGGTGAGTGGACCGTGGCCTCCGTCGCGCCGGGGTGGGGGTTTGCGGTGCCCTGACCCGGGGTGCCTGGCTGCGCTTCCCCGCGAGGGTTGCCCGGCTGTGAGTTTGCGGCGTGCGTGTCCTGGTCAGCCACGGTGATGCGTGCCCTCCTTCGGATCGCCTGTGTGTAGGTCTGCCTTTAGAGAAGCATAGCGCTACTAAGGGTGCCCTTATTTCAGGGGGTGGCGATGTCGAGGATTAGAGCATCAGTTTTCGAGTGTGGCCTTCACGCAGCACATCGCGTTCATGGCAGCCATGTTCAGCTTCTGATGATCGCAGAGGCAGCTGTGCGAAGTACCCAGTTAGTTCTGGCCCGCCCGCTGAGCCTTGAGCCGCAGATTCGCACAGACCTGGGGAGCGTTGTATTCGCCGGAGTTGCAGAGAGCCAGCAGTTGCGTCTCACCACTGGTCAAGTTCGGCGCTCCATTAGGAGCGGTTCCGTACCCGCAGAGGTGGGCGGGGCAGTCGGGGCTTGCTCCCTGATTACCCATCGGTGGTTGCTTCTGCGCTGGAGAAGTGGCTCTGGGTTGATTCGCTGGAGCCTGCTGCGCGGGCTTTTCGTCTTCTTCAGCGACAGGATCATTCGGCTGTGTGGGTTCCGGCGTGCTGGTGATTGTGGTGGTTGGGGGTGGAGTGTCCTCGGGAGCGCTGGTGACCGTGGCGGTCTCTGGTTCTGAGCTCTCGGACTCGCCAGAAGGAGCGCTGGTGACAGTAGTGGTGGACGGTTCAGCGGTTGTGTCCTCACTGCCGAAAGCAGTGAGGCCGAAAAGACTGATGAGGCTGAGGGCA
>NZ_CALLDG010000027.1 GCF_937999985.1 uncultured Corynebacterium sp. | reverse complement strand
GCGTAGCCGATTGTGTAGTCCATGTGTTTGCCCGCCTCCTGTTTTTGAGTGTTGGTTGGGTAACTGTCCAATGCCATATCGGTTTATGAACCGCTACGGGTTGTAATAAACAGTGGGCCGTTTTGTTCTGACACTTGAACTCCGGGCGACCGCCTTGCGCTCGTCGCTCTTGTTGCGAGTCGCGATCTGTCGTAGTTCAGTTCTCGATGCACGAGTCTCGTTCCGCTTCTACAGTCGGTCTCCATCAGCCAAACTCATCGGGTCGTGGATGGTTTTAACTAACGCTCTACCTCCGCTCCACAAGCACGTTGCTCCACTCGTTGCGTAGCTCGTTGCATAACTGCGTGCGTAGCTCGCATGAAAACGGCGGCGACACCTGTGTGGTGCCGCCGCCTCGTTCGTCGTTTGTCAGTCGTCGGAGAGCGTCGGTAGTTCCTCGATCTTGAAGTCGCCGTCATCCTCTGTGTTCTCGTCGTCCTCGAATAGGAAGTCGTCGTCGAGCGACGCGGTCTCCATAACGTCTTCGAACTCGTCAATCTGAGTTTCGGTGATGTCGCCGCGTCCGTGTTCGCGCTCGTAGTCGCGGATAAGCTGTGCGATGTCGTTGTCGCCAAGGTATGCGAAGCGGATTTTCACGGGGTCGCCGCTTTCCTCTTGCACGTACCCGATACCTGCGGTGGCGTAACCGTTAGCCTTTGAGCTTGCTGGAATCGAGGTGGAGTCGTAGCCGCGTTCCTTTGCGCCCTCTCCGAGGAATAGATCGTTGAAGTGGTCGCTCTTCTGGCGGAGAACGATTGCGTTGGAGATGTTGTCTCGAATCTCGCTGAGTACTTCGGTGCTCGCTCGCTGTGTTGCAGCCGCGATGAACACTCCGTACGAGCGTCCGGTAGCGATGATCTGTTCCATGTTTGCGAGGTGTGTCGAACCTTCACGTCCGAGCTTCTTGAAACCACGGTAGAGCGTCAGGTACTCGTCAATGATGAGCACGACGAGCGGCGTTTCCTTTGTGGCCGGAACGTCACGCTGTAGGTTCACGTCATTCTCGTCCACCGACACCTTGAGGTTGTTCATGCGGTAGTCGAGGATGTCGATGATCTCTGCAAGATGTTCGCCGTGAGCGCGCATGTCGTCATCCTTCAACCCGGACGTGATCTTCTTAAACAGGCTTGAATTGAGGAACTCATAACCTTTCAGTTCCGCCTTCTTCGGGTCGATCCCGTGGAGTTGCACGACACCGCGCGCTACGTGGGGAGCAAGCTGCTTAATTGTCCCCTGGATGGGCGAGCCCTTACCGGAGCCCGATGTTCCGTAGATGAGTGTCTGGTGTGTGTTGAGCGACCAGCAAGTTCCGTCCTCCTTGATTGCAAGTGGGATACGGTACGGGGTCTTCGCTGGGTTCTCATCGAAGAACTCCACGCCTGCCTTGCGCTCTGTCAGAATGTCCACCGGCGCTTCTCTATGCGCAATGAAGCTCATGGTGAAGTTATCCGACGTGTCAAGAGGAGTGATCGAGTGCAGCCCAAGCTGCGCCTTTATGCGCCCTTGCAGCTTGTGGAGTTCATTTACGTCGTGGCCGTCTAGCTTCATGTCAATGCGGAAGTGCGCATCCATGTCGCCTGCTACGTTGTCTTGTGGTTCAGGTTTCCGTACCTTCACACACTTTGCGGCTGCGCGGATCTGCGCCCTTGCGTCGAGCTTCTGCCCACTTGGCACGTTGTTGCGCTTGATTGACGCCCGCACAGCACGGGGGAACGGTGACAGCCATGCAAACTGTCGAGGTCGCTCCTTCTCGCGCAGGTCTCGTGTGTACTGCTGCGCGGGTGCGTACATCTCTGCGATGTCGGTGTGCGCCAGTAGCTCGCGCTTCACCTTGTGCAGTGCACGTGGTGTGCGGTTGATGAGGCGGTTCCACTCACGGATTAGCCACGATAGACCGAACCTCACGGCAACTAGCGTCACGACGGTGACCATGAGCGCTGGCATGAGGTACGGAAGTAGTGGTTGGTAGATGGGTCGTAGTAGGTCGTCAAAGATGCCGATTACGTCGTTCATGATTACTTCGTCTCCACGCGAATACGGTTCGAGGGTTGCAGCGGTTCTCCGTCGCGGTTGCAGATGGGAAGCACGACGAGCTTGCCGGACTTGAACAGGCCGTAGTCGCCTGCAGCGTCAACCTTGCGCATGAGTGTTTCCACTCCGGGGCCGATGGTGAAGTACACGGCGCGCTTGTACACGTAGGGCTTGTCGAGTTCGGCCTTAAGTGTTGCGAGGATTGCGTCGTAGTTCTCCCAGCTCTTCTTCGACAGTTCGACCTCGACGAGTAAGTTCTTCGCGGCCTTCGTACGGTCACGGTCGAGGTTCACGACGAGGTCGGGCTGGTGCACAGGTTTCAACACGCTTTCCTCGCGGCGTGGGTATCCGATGGTGTAGAGCACGGGGTGCGCCTCAAGTAGGTTGCTCCACTCAATGCGTCCCTCTTGCACGTCGTTCAAGCTTCGTACGAGTATTTCGTGACGCCACTTGCCGTAGTCGTTGCTCTTGCCACGCTTCTTGTTCTCGCGCAGGCCTTGCTTCACGGGTTCGAAGGCCGCGCGCATCTCGTGTTCTGTGACGAGCTGGTCGAGTCCCACGGGGTCGATGCCCAACGACTCCTTGAAGTAGCCAATGGGTGACGCAAATTGCGCGGCGACGAGTGCGATCATGCGGTAGTGGCGCAGACGCTCGATGCTGATGCCGTTCATGCTCGCGCCGTGCTCTAGTTCGTAGTCGAACTCGCGTGCGTAGGCGAAGCCAAGTTTGCTAAGTCCGTAGCTCGTCGTTCCGGTCACTGCGTGACGGAACTTCTCTAGCACTTCGAGGTTGTAGAGCTTGCGCAAGGTCTGTTCGGTTCCTCGCACACTCATGAGTCCGCCGCCCTCACTGATGGCTGTCTTCTGGCTTATGTTGAGTAGTGACAGTGCTTCGGCGTCCGCTCCTGGGAACATGCCGATGAATGCCAACAGTCGTGCGTTGCGTTCGGTCACGCGCCCTCGCGGCTGTCCAAGTCGTACGCTCTTCGGTCGTTTGGGTTCCTCTTTAACGTCCATGTCTGCAAGTGGAAGGTCGTAGAGGTTCGTTGGTAGCGGCATGATTCCTCCCCGCGTTGTAGTGCTCGATGCACGTTTCGATTGCGGGAGGAATATCAATCTGCACGATGCTCAACACGATGCAGGACACGAGTCAGCCCTCGATGTCTGTCTCGACGTTTTGATATGCATCGTGCTCACAATCGAGCCCGCTCGATGCTCATTCGGGCGGACGTCGCAATTGATCGTTGTTCTATCCATAAGGAAAGAACCAACGCACCACCGCTAACCACTTTGGACATCCGCCCGGTTGAGTTCGCCCGCTGTTCACTCTCGCGGCGGTGCTGCCCGCAAAGCCCGGGTGTAATCTGACCGTGACGGAAATTGCAGGTATCGCCCGGTTCGGGCATGTGATCCCGGCAGGCATGTACCGCTCCCCTCGATCGAAAGGTTCGACCATGGCCAAGAGTCCCTACTCCACGAAGAACGCAGCATGGATCGTCGTTCTCATCGTCATCGGCATCGCCGTCGTCAGCATGTTCTTCGGCATCGCCGGTGAAGAGCTTTGGCGGCAGCTCCTCGGTGCCGGCATCCTCATCATCGTCGCACTCGTCGTCATCTACTTCTGGCGCCGCGACACCGGAAAGCGCTCGCGCACCGACGACACCACCGTGTGAGTTCCATCCTGCTCTGTCAGGTGCTGCGGAGGCTCGGGGGTCTAGCTGTGAATGACGGCCCGCAGTGACGTCCGCGATCGTCGTCGGCAGCGGTCCGAACGGACTCTCCGCCGCTCTCACCCTTGCCCGCAGCGGCATCGAGGTCACCGTGCTCGAGGCCGCTGCGCAACCGGGCGGGGGTGCCCGATCGGCGGAGGCAACGCTCCCCGGACTTCTCCACGATGAGTGCTCCGGCTTCCATCCGCTGCAGCCGCCCTCTTTCTTCTTCTCGCAGCCCGCAAGCTGTGGCGGCGCACCAAGTCCCGTGCCAGCAAAACACTCCGTTGACCCGTCGATAAGCACAGATGACAAACACCCTCTTTGAGGGTCATAAAGGAACCTCGTCCACTTCACTCACGACTACGTAGGTCGATGCGACAGCGGACGAGGCGGGTCTAAATCCGCGCACATCCTCCGCCAAATCTCACGTAGTGAGAAACCGGCGCTCGGTGATCTGGAAACGATCCCAGCGCCGGTTTTGCTTTTCCACTGCTTTTCCCTGCCTATCCCCGGCGAACCCGCGGGCGCCGCTGGGTTTCCCAAATCTCACCCCGCATCGTCCGACGTGATTTAGGTTGAAGAGCATGACTGATAGCAGCACTCCCACCGCGCCCAGCACCTCTAGTTCCCCCGGCACCGACCAGCTCGTCACCACGGAATACTCCGAGTCCATCCCCGGCCTCGTCCACGTCCGCCTGAACCGCCCCCGCAAGCTGAACTCGCTCACGATCGATCTGCTCCAACAGCTAATCTCCACGGCGCACACGCTCCGCCGCGACCGCTCCGTCCGCGTGGTCATCCTCTCCGGCACGGAGGGCAACTTTTCCGCCGGCCTCGACTTCGCAGATACGCTGAAAAGCCCGCCGCGCATGCTTTCGCATTTCATCCCGCGTCCCCTGCGAGGCACAAACACATTCCAAGAGGCGCCGTGGACGTGGCGTCGCCTCCCTTTCCCGGTGATTGCCGCGGTGGAAGGCTATTGCTTCGGCGGTGGCGTACAGATCGCTTGTGGGGCGGACTTTAGGTTTACGAGCAATGACGCCCACTGGTCAGTGTTGGAAGCGAAATGGGGTCTCGTGCCGGACATGTCGGGGATCATGTCCCTGAAGCAGTTGCTGCCGATTGACGAGGTGAAGCGGCTGGCCATGACCGGGGAGATCTTCTCCGGGGAGCGCGCCGCGGAGCTAGGCCTGGCTAAGACTGCGGAGGACCCGCTGGCTACGGCGGAGGAACTGGCACGGCAGATCATTGAGCGCTCGCCGGATTCGGTGGCGCTGGCAAAGAAGCTGGTGGACGAGACGTGGGAGTCCGGCGAGCGGCGGACTTTCGCCCGCGAGCGTCTGCGCCAGGCGCGCCTGCTGGTGAGCAAGAACGCCGCGATCGCGCGGAAGGCCGCGCAGAAGAAGATTCCGCCGAAGTTCCGCCCGCGCGCGGTGCGTTAGGGGCGGAAGTTCCCGCCTACTTCACGCTTCAGCTTTCCGCGCCACCTGCTTGCCGCGCGAGCTAGTCCGCGAGCGTTCCCGCGGGGCGCCAGGTGACGGGCTCGCGGGGCAGCAGTTCGGGCCGGAAGGTCCGCAGCAACGCGGCGGGCGTGATGCCCCCGGCGCCCGCCGCCTCAGGCTCGCCAACGGCCCCGGCCACTTCCGCCGCCCCCACTTCAGCGGCTACTGTTTCTGCCGCACCCGTTTCCGCCACTTCCGCCACCCCCACTTCAGCGCCTACTGTTTCTGCCGCACCCGTTTCCGCCACTTCCGCCGCCGAGACGTCGACCGCCTCGCCGAGCGATTCCGCGATCCACCGCAGCATCCCCTCCGCCCCGCCGGGGAAGTCCCGCAGCGTGACGGCCCCGTCCCGCTTTGCCAGGCGCTTCCCGTCGGGCCCCAGCACCAGCGGAACGTGCACATACTCCACCGGCGGCAACCCCAGCAGGTGAGCCAGATACGCCTGCCTCGGAGCGGAACTCAGCAGGTCGTCCCCGCGCACAACCTGCCCCACCCCAGCCAGCGCGTCATCGACGACCACGGCCAGGTTGTAGGCATAGTCCCTGTTCACCGGCTCGCCCGGCGTGCCGGCGCCCGCATCTCCGCCGCCTGGCACCCCCTCACCTCCGCCGCCTGGCACCCCCGACGCCTTCGGCGCGTTCCCGCCGCGCCGCAGCACCATGTCGTCCACCACCCCGCGGTACACCCCGCCGGCGCTTCCATCGCTCGCGCTTCCGCCATCCGCTCCCACGGCGAACCGCTCGCGCACTTCCCACTCGTCCACGCCCGCGCGCAGCCGCAACGCCGGCACTCGCCCCCGCGCCGCCAACTCCGCGCGCTTGGCCGCCCGCTCCGATTCCCCCAGGTCGCGGCACGTTCCCGGGTACGCTCCCGGCGCGGCGTGCGGCGCGCGGACCGCCTCGGCGATGTCCTTCCGCGAGCAGTAGCACTCGTACACAAGCCCCTTCTCGCGCAGGGCCTGTAGCGCTTTTTCGTACTCTGACCAGCACTCTTGCTGACGCCACAGCCTCCCCTCGTACGCTATCCCCATAGTCGCAAGATCCAGTAGTTGCTGTTTTGCACTTTCTTCCGACGAGCGTTGAACATCAATGTCGTCGATCCGCATCCGGAACTCGCGCCCTTCGTGCTTGGCGAACAGCCATGCCAGCACGGCGGTCCGGAAATTCCCCAGGTGTAGGTCCCCCGAGGGGCTGGGCGCGTACCGCCCCGCCCCTCGCTGTCCCCCGCCCGCAGCCTCCGCCTGCTCCGCTGCTCGCATCATGCCGTCGCCTCCTACGTCCGGTCTTCCGGTCTTCCGGTCTTCCAGTTTCCCTGGCAAGGCTACCCCTGGATCTGCACTACTTTTCTGCAATACTTTTCTGCGATACTTTGAAGCCAAGGGGAAAAGCTCAACGTGTGGGGGAAAAGTGAATTCGTTGGCGTGGGGGCGTCAGAAAGAAAAGACAACAACACTGCTCATCGAGGCGAAAGAGCTTCCGAGCGGTGCGCGGCGAGGGCTGGCGCGCGGACGGCGACACTACAAGATTGCGCCGGGGATCTACGCCGAGTGCGCACAATGGGATGCGCTGCCGCGCGACGAAAAGGTGCGTCTCCACGCGATCGCACACGGCCTGAGCTGCACAAACGGCGTGCTGTGCGGCCGCTCCGCGGCGCTGCTGCACGGGCTACCGATCACAGGGCGGGCGGAGCCGAACGCAGAGATCGGGTACTACCCGCCGACGGGAACTCGCAAGGTTTCCGACAATCGAATCATCCGACCACTGCACGCTGGCTCGTGGCAGAGAACGGAAGAAATACTGATCACCACCGCCAACGGTCCGCGCGAAATTCGCCTAACCGGCATCCACGACTCAATAATCGACCTAGCCCGGTGGCATAGCGTGGCGGATGCAGTCGTGGCAGCAGAGTCGATTGTTCAGACGAAGTACGGCAGCGATGCAGCAGAAGTATTTATTGCAGAAGTTCGTGAGTACCTTCAATCAGCGCTGAATCTACGAGGTTTCAGCGAGGTCACGAAAGCTCTTCGACTGATCAACGGCGCCTCCGAGAGCCCGCGGGAATCTGAACTGAAGGTGAAACTGTGGGAAGCTGGGCTACCTGCGCCTCTTCAGCAGGTGGAACTACACTACGAGGGCTACTTCGCAGGTCGCGTGGACTTTTTCTATCCCTGCGGGTTGGTGATCGAGTATGACGGTCAGGGGAAATACCAGCCCGGCCTGACTGACGCGGACGCCAGCTTCACGGTGGTCGCGGGTGGCGTGATCAACGAAGAGGTTTTCGCCGCGCGGCAGATCCTTAGCGAGCGCGAACGCGAGCGGAAACTGCAGAACCTGGGCCTGCGCATTTACCGGGTGGATCGCAACAACTTCCGAGATGGCAGTGCCGTGGCGGACATCTGCAGAATCCATCAGCAAATGACACGACAAGGGCTCGAGTTCCCCGCCACCAACTACCGGGGAGGCGTCCCAGCGTGGGAATAGCAGCTCCTGACTGGAGGCAATTGCTTTCCTAAGGAGGAAGAATAGCCTCAGCGCGGGAATAAATTCGCCGGTAGGGCATACATCGAGTCGGCTTGGAGGACGCCAAATCCGGCAGGGCGATTCTAAGCCCGTTTAAGCGACTTTCTTCGCGCTGAGAGGGTTCAGGGTGCGCCGATCAGCCTGACGAGCGATTGCCGTTTTGCAAGATTTCCGACACTTAGGCAGCCAAATGTCCCAAATCTTCCACTCTGTTTTTATAACTTTCTATTTGCGCAGGTCAAAAGGGGTATAAATTTTTACTTCAGACTTGCTATCTGCCGAAAGTGGAAGATTTGGGACATTCGCGTTTTAGCTCACCCCCGGAACCTGGCAGCCGCGGGGCTGGTGGGGCCAGTGGGGCCGATGGGGCAGGCCAGGGCGAGGGGCAATCGCTCAGTTAAAAAGCCCAGGCGGAGGGTGGGGCCAGTGGGACTCATGTGACAGTGCGGGGGCCTGGGCAGGGGAATGGGGAGGAATTGGTGTGGGGAGTTGGCTGAGCGGGAGGGAGACTCGGCAATGCGTGGGAGGGAGACTCGGCGGCGAGGGAGGGAATTGGCGGCGAGGGAGAGGAAACCGGCCGCGCGAAAGGGGCGCCAACGGAAGCGGAGGATAAAATAGGGCGCCATGGCCGACAATCAGGGAAATACCAGCGCGGACGCTCGTGCGGGAGAGCGCACAACCAGCGACGGCGCGAACGTTAGCGCTGGTCAGAGAGCAGGCGCAGGCGCCAGCGCAGGCGCAGGAGCAGGAGCAGGCGCAGGCGCCGCAGACCTATCCTTCGAAGTGCGCACCCGGCTGCGCGATAACGAAAGCGCAAGCGCGGGCGGGCTGGGGCGTACGGGCGTCATAAAGACTCCGCATGGGAACATCCACACCCCAGCGTTCATCCCGGTGGCGACAAAAGCAACGGTCAAGACCCTCACGCCCGAGCAGGTGCGGTCGACGGGCGCGCAGGCGATGCTCTCCAACGCGTACCACCTGTACCTGCAGCCGGGCCCGGACATCGTGGACGAGGCCGGCGGGCTCGCGACCTTCGAGAACTGGCACGGGCCGACGTACACGGACTCCGGCGGCTTCCAGGTCATGAGCCTCGGCGTGGGCTACAAGAAAGTCCTGGCCATGGACACAAAAGGCCGCAGCGAGGCGGACATCATCCAGCAGCAGAAGAAGCGCATGGCCGTGGTGGACGAGGACGGCGTGGATTTCCGCAGCGTCATCGACGGCAGCAAGCACCGCTTCACGCCGGAGGTGTCGATGCAGATCCAGCACCAGTTGGGCGCGGACATTATGTTCGCGTTCGACGAGCTCACCACGCTGGTGAATACTCGCCCCTACCAGGAGCAATCCGTCGCACGCACGCACCGCTGGGCTCGCCGTTGCCTGGCGGAGCACCAGCGGCTCACGGACTTGCGCACGCACCGCCCGCTGCAGTCTCTGTGGGGTGTGGTGCAGGGCGCGCAGTATGAGAATCTCCGCAGGCAGGCGGCCCGCGGGCTGGTGCAGCTGTCCGCGGAGGCGGAGGCGCAGGGCAACCGCGGTTTCGGCGGCTTCGGCATCGGCGGCGCGCTGGAGAAGGAGAACCTCGGCACGATCGTCCGCTGGGTTGCCGAGGAGCTGCCGGAGGATAAGCCCCGCCACCTGCTCGGCATTTCGGAGCCGGATGACCTGTTCACGGCGATTGAGGCCGGCGCGGACACGTTCGACTGCGTCGCGCCGACTCGCCTGGGCCGCCGCGGTGGCGTGTACACGCTGGACGGTCGGTTGAATCTTATGGGTGCGCGGTTTAAGAGGGATTTTTCTCCTATTGACGCCGCAGTAGGCGGTTATGTCTCGGAGAATTATTCGCGCGCTTATATTCACCACCTGTTGAAGGCGAAGGAGTACCTGGCCGGGACGCTGTGTACCCTGCATAATCTGCATTTCATGGTGGGGTTGGTGGACCGGATTCGCGAGTCCATGGAGCAGGGGCGTTTCTATGAGTTCCGGGAGGAGTTCATGGGGCGCTATTACGGCCCGGCGTGGCGGGAGCGCCTGGGCTAGCGTTTGCCGGGGTTCCGGGGGCTGGCGGCGGCTGCGCGGCATGGCCGCGCAGGGGGCGGGTGCCTGCGGCCACCGCTAGCGCGGCGAGCCTGGGCTAGCGCGTCGGTTCCGCCACCGCTAGCGCGCCGGGCCCGCCGCTAACGCGCAGGCTCCAGCGCACGCCCTTCGTCATCGAAGCGCTGGATCTCGCCGGAGCGGAAGGCGCGCTCCAGCTGCGAGCCTTCAACGTCGAAGGTCGGCAGTATGCGGTCCAGCCACTTGGGCATGTACCAGGTGGCCTTGCCGAGCAGAACCATCATGGCGGGGATGAAGGTCATGCGCACGAGGAAGGCGTCGAACAGCACGGCGGCGCCCAGCGCGAAGCCGAAGATCTGCACGAACGGCAGTGGCTGGAAGATGAAGCTGGCGAACACGCCGATCATGATCAGCGCCGCCACGGTCACGACCTTCGCACCCATGCCGAAGCCGAAAATCACGGAGTCTTCGACGGGCGTGTACTTGGAGGTCTTCGCGGCCTCGAAGGATTCGTGCTTGAAGCGTTCTCGCATGCGCGACACGATGAACATTTGGTAGTCCATCGCCAGCCCGAAGGTCACGCCGATCAGGAAGATCGGCATGAAGCTGATCAGCGGCCCCGGCGAGTTCCACAGCCCGGCCCAACCTTCCTGCCAGACCAGCACGGTCAGTCCGAAGGCGCCGCCGACGGAGAGCAGGAATCCGAGTGCCGCCATGATCGGCACGGTGATGCTGCGGAAGATCATCAGTAGCAGCACGAGCGCCAGCCCGACGACCAGCAGGAGGTATATCGGCATGGCCTTCGACAGTTGGTCGGTGACGTCCTGCTGGATCGGGATCAGGCCAGTGATACCCATGTCCACGCCGGTTTCCTTCTCGATCACGTTCTGCTGTCCGCGCAGCGCGTGGATGAGCGTGGCGGTGCTTTCCTCGGTCGGCCCGCCTACGGGCGTGATCAGCAGCTGCGCGGCGAGCCCATCTTCGCTCTGGCCGATGAGCTGCGCGTGCTTCACATGAATGTTGCTGCCGAGGTTCTCCATCGCGTAGATAAATGACGCCTGCGCCGCGGCCTTGGTCTTGTCGCCAGCGCCCTGACCAGCCTCCGCGCCCTGTGCGTCCGCTTGGCCCTGAATGTAAGTAGCGAGCGCCGGCGAATCCGGGTTTGCGTTCTCGCCGTTGACAACCACCAGGAACGGAGCATTGCGGCCTGGTCCGAAGCCCTCCTCGAGCATCTCGGCGGACTTCCGCTGTGTGGAGTCCACGTTCGCCGTCTTATCATTCGGCAGCGAAAGCTGCAGGTTCAGCGCCGGGATAGTCAGCGCGGCCAGAACCAGCATCACCACCGCAATGGAAATTCCAGGGAAGCTATAGACCAGCCTGATCCAACGGCCCGCCAGGCCTTGCTTGTGCTGACCGTCGCCCGCGCGCTGGTGCTCCCCGCGCGCTACCGCGCGCGCAGCACTCGCGCCGGCCGCAGCTTCAGCGGCGACACTTTCATCCTCACCAGCCTCAGCTTCACCAGCCACGTTAGCCTCAGCTTCACCAGCGCCAGCCACGTCAGCCCCGTCATCCCTGCCGACGCGAACCGCACGCCCGCGGCCCGCCGGACCGCCCGTGAAATACCCGTGCGCCGAATCCTCCCCCACGAGGGCGGAGGAGTACTGAGCGCCAAACGTGGCGTCCTTACGAAAGACCCGCGAGCCACACGCCCCCAGCAGCGCGGGCAAGAACGTCAGCGCCACAGCCACCGCGACCATCACGCTGATCGCCGCGAAGTAACCCATGTACGACAGGAACGGGATGTCCGCCAGGCGCAGGCCGACCAGCGCGATCGTCACCGTCAGACCCGCGAAAACCACTGCGGAACCCGCAGTTCCCGCGGCCAGGCCAATCGCATCTGGGCGCGACCGTCCCTGCCGCAGCTCATCTCGGTAGCGCGACATGATGAACAGCGCGTAGTCGATGCCGACGGCCAGGCCGATCATCAGCCCCAACGTCGGCGTGATGGAGTTCAGCGGCAGCACCGCCGTCGCACCGACCGTCACCAGCGCGCCGATGCCCACACCCACGATCGCGGTAGCCAGCGGCAGCCCCGCCGCCAGCAGCGAACCGAACGTAAAGAACAGGATGATCAGCGCGACCACTACGCCCGCGATCTCCGAGATCGGCTCGACGGCGATGGGGTCGCCGAAGCCGGGGCCGCCGACCTCCACGTCCATGCCCGCGTCGCGTGAGATCTGGATCGCGTCGTACACCGCCTGCCGATCCTCGTCGGTCACGTCGGCGGGCAGCGGCACGTCGTAGCTGAAGCTCATGGTGCCGTAGCGCCCGTCGGCGGAGTACATCCGCAGGTTCTCCGCGTCGGATTTCGCGGTGGCTTCGGGCATGCCCTGCTTCGTCATCTGGTCGACGAGCATTTTGCCCAGCTTGTCGTTGAGCTCTACGGGGTTGCCGAACTGCATGCCCTCTTTGAAGTCGGGCACGTTGTTCTTTAATGACGCCACCGTCTCATCCATTGCCGCCATCAGCTCTGGGTCTTCGAGTTTCTTCCCCTCGGGGGCTCCGAAGACTATGTTGACGTCGGTGGATTCGGCGGGGTTTTTCGTGCCCGGGAATTTCTCTTGGAGCATTTCCGTGGCGTGCGTGGAGGGCACGTCTTTGATTTCGAAGACGTCGTTGAAGCCCTTTTGGAATCCCAGCGCGGCTGCCGCGATGCCGACGAACAGCAGCAGCCAGGCGGCAATCACCCGCTTCTTGTGCAGGTAGGACCATCGTCCGAGGTTAAACAGGATTTTCGCCACTGGTTGACCTTCCGCCGGCTTTTGAGTGTGTGTAGGACCTTGCGTTTGCGTTCGTGGTTGCGCCTTCCCACGGCGCAGACAGTTCTCGAAATATACATCCTACAGTAGCCAAAAGCCCAGGTGGGTTGTGACAGGTGTGACGAGTGTTGCGAAAGCTTCCAGGTGGACGTGCCGGACGTGCTTCCCAACTTCCCCGTCGCAGACAACGCAAGGGGCAAATGTCCCAAATCTTCCACTTTCGGCGAGTAGCAGATTTGCGGCAAATTTTCGCAACCTTCTGACCTGCAGAAACAGAAAGTTATAAAAACAGAGTGGAAGATTTGGGACATTTTCCGCTTCGGCGCCCCCTCATTCCCAGCCCTACACGCCCGGCCGCGCACCCCGCTCACGCACTCCCAACCCCCGCGGACGCTGCCGCCCGCCCCGCCCCGCAGAATCCACGCCTCGCGGACCCGGCCGCGCACCCCGCTCACGCAAAATTGAAGCTCCCCGGGCGCACTTCCGCCCCCTTGCGACTGAGCGCCCGGCAAAACCTAACCCCGCGCACGCAAAAACCGCGCGCCACCTCCCGGTTCAACCGGAAAACAGCGCGCGGTAAAAAATTTTTGGCGGTGGCGGAGGGATTTGAACCCTCGGTTGCTACTAACAACACTCGCTTTCGAGGCGAGCACCTTCGGCCGCTCGGACACGCCACCATGGTCGGCGATTGCAGACTCGTACTAGCGTAACACCCCCACTTTTTCGCAACAAAACCCCACCCTGCGCACACGAGAGCCCCGCACCCACATCCGCACACTTCCCCCACACACATCCGCACACATCCGCGCACGCGCATCCACACGTCCCCCGCGCACGCCCCGCACATGCGAAAGCCCGCCGCGAACTTCCACCAGTTCGCAGCGGGCTTGCGGCTTCAGCGCTTTAGCCTCCGCGCAGAAAGTCTCCGCATGGGAGACCGCCGAAGGCTTGCGCCTAGCAGGCCTTAGCTCTAGCAGGCCTTACTTGTCGCCGAGGACCTTGTCCATACCCTTGTTCAGGCCGTCCTTAGCCTTGTCAGCCTTGTCGCCGTCCAGCTTGCTGTCGATGGCCTTGTCGGCACCGTCCTGAATCTTGTCGCGGTGCTCGCCTGCCAGATCCTTTGCCTTGTTCAGATCCATTGATCTCTCCTTGTGTCTTCTAGTCGCTAACTTTGTTCTAACTTGTGCGCCCCAGCCGCAGCATTCGCACGACCAGGACGCTCGATTTCCAACGTAGGGTCGTTCTGGATTCCTCGCCACCGCTGAGCCGCCTCCCCAGCCCTCAGACGCCCATTCTGAACGCAAAAGCACTGTTCAGAACCGCTCATTACTTTTCCATAACACTTATTGGCGCCCCCTCATCCTCCGCATCCTCACCCCTCCCTTGGGCTTCGCGGCCTGATCCGCTTGGGATGTCCGTTCGAGGCTTCGGCAACGTAAAAGTCTAGCGATCGACCAGCGAAGGGCGCCTAGCGCAGGTCGGCGAAGAACTGTCGCAGCAGTTCTTCGCACTCCCCGGCCAGCACGCCTCCGCGGACTTCCGCCCAGTGCAGTGGAGACTCCCGCGGCACATCCCAGACGCTGCCGCACGCCCCGGTGCGGGGCTCGTAGGCTCCGAAGATGATGCTGCCAATTCGCGCCCCGACCAGCGCCCCCGCACACATGGCGCAGGGTTCCAGGGTGACCACTAGCGTGCAGTTTTCCAGCCGCCAGGCGTCTCCGAGCTCCCGCACGGCTTCCCGGATGGCGAGGATTTCCGCGTGTGCGGTGGGATCATTGTCGGCTTCGCGCCGGTTCACACCCCGCCCCAGCTCGCGGCCGTCCGGGTCGAGAATCACAGCTCCGACGGGAACGTCCCCGGCGGGGGTCTCCGCGGCGATGTCCAGGGCCCGGCGCATCAGCGCTTCCGCGCGCGCATCCTCGCCGGCCTGCGGCAACCCGCCACCAACGCACACCTGAGCCTCAGCCTCACTGCGCGCCTCAGCGTCGCCCGAACGCAGCGCGCCCGGCGCGCACACCCTGTCCCCGCGCTCGTGCCGCTCCTGCGACTCCACCCCCACCGGTTAGAACTCCAGCTCCACGCCCACCAGGTCCGTCAGCTCGTCGGCGAAGCCCAGCTCGTCCGCCACGCGCAGAACCTGTTCCGCCCCGTACAGCTCATCGTCGTAGAAGATGATGGACATTATCTGCTCGCTCGCACCCAAGTCCTCCAGCAGGTCGAAGTCGCCTTCGGGCCACGGGTCGTCTGAAGCGTCGGCCTCCTCTTCCGAAGGCTCGTCGATGTCCAAGGTGTCCAGCACCTCGCTGGCGATGTCGTAGTCCAACGCGGCGGTGGCGTCACTAAGAAGGATCCGCACGCCGCTCGGCACCGGGCGAAGCACAACGGACCAGTCGTCCTCGATGCACAGCAGCCCCACGACCGGGCCTTCTGCGCGCGAGGCTCGCAACTCCGCGATGAGGTCAGGCAGGTTTTCCGTCGCGCGGGTGGGGAGTTCGCGCAGGTGCCAGTGGCCGTCGGTGCGGATGGCGGAGACGGCGAAGGTCAGGTCGCCGCCGTCGCGGCTGTCACGGTCGGCGCCGCCGTCGCTGCCGTCGGCGCCGCCGTTGTCGAAGCTGTCGGTGCTCATGTCCCCCAACGCTAGTCGGCTTTGTGGAACACTGGGTAGCGTGAGCCACGAAATTTCTTCCGACTACCGCCTGAGCACCCTCCCCGAGGACCGCCGTCCGCTGTGCATCCTGGGTCTGGGGCTGATCGGCGGCTCGCTGATGCGCGATGCGCAGGCCGCCGGCTGGCCCGTGTTCGGCTGGAATCGGTCGGAGAAAACCGTCACCCGCGCGCGCCGCGACGGCTACGACGTGTCCGCCGACCTCGAGGCAACGCTGCGCCGCGCCGAGGAGGCCGATGCGCTCTTGGTCCTTGGCGTGCCGATGCCCGCGCTGTCCTTTCTTCTTGACGCCATATCTCAGCACGCCCCGACCTGCGGCTTTACCGACGTGACCAGTGTGAAGCAGGAGGTGCACGACCTCGTGGAGGCGAAGGGCATGTCCGATCGCTTCGTGGGCGGGCATCCGATGGCTGGCACCGCGAACTCGGGCTGGCAGGCGACGATGCACGGGCTGTTCCGAGGGGCCGTCTGGGTGGTGACGTATGACAACGCGCGGGAGCTCGCGGGGGCTCGCACGGGCGCAGCCAACGCAGGTTCTAGCGTGCCGGGGGTCGGCAGTACGGGCGCGGCGGCGGCCGGCGGCGCGAGCGCCAGCGCCGAAGCCGACGCGATCAGCAAGCGCTGGCTGGATACGTGGGTGCGCGTGGTCGGGCTGGCCGAGGAGGTCGGCGCGGCAGTAATCCCCGCCATCGCGCGTCGGCATGACAGCGCCGTGGGGCGTGTCAGCCACCTGCCGCACATCCTCGCCGAGGCGCTGGCAGTCGCCGGCGATAGTGGAGGTCCGCTGGCGCTGAGCCTGGCGGCGTCAAGTTTCCGCGACGGCACGCGCGTGGCTGGCACGGATCCGGACCTGGTGCGCGCGATGGTGGAGAACAACCGCCCCGCCGTGCTGGAGGCCTTGGACCAGACCATCGAGCTCCTGCAGGCCGCGCGGGAGGATATCGCCCACCCGGATCGGTCCTTGAAGACCCTTGCCGAGGATGGCCACGCCGCGCGCGGGCGCTTCGAGGCCCGCGCCGGCCGCAACAAGGGCGATGCTTCCAACCGACCGATTATCCGCGTGCGGCCGGGGGCGCCGGGTTGGCTGGATCAGCTCCGCTCGGCGGAGTCCATGGGTGCGCAGATCGGCATTTTCTAGCAGTCGTCCTTCGTCTTCGCCGGCGGAGCGCCTTCCAGCACGTCAGGCAGCTCCTTCGCCAAGGCATCCACGCCATCCCACGCAGTCGGCTCCAACCCATCGTTGGGAATCGCCATAATCGCCACGGGGGTCATTTCCCCGTCCGGGCCGGGCACCAACCCCAGCTGGCGGTAGATGAACCGCCCGTCCGGCTCCGGCCCCCAGCCGCCCTTAAATTGCGCGCCCTTGATCTTCGCTAGCCCGTAGCGGTGCTCCGGGATGATGTGCCCCATTCGCTCCAACACCTTGTCGGAGCCATTCATGCACCGGAACCCGTTCATGAACTTCACCTGGTCCGTCAGCTTCCACTTAATCGCGCCGAACCCGATGTAAACCCCATCTTCGAACTGCTTCGCCGCGTTCGTCGGGTCGCCTACGCGGCGCATGTAGTCGCGCACTTTGTAGGAGGCGGTACGGTCCGAGCCGTCGCCGACATACATCCAGAGCCGAAACGCGGCGTCATTATCCGAATAGTGGATCGCCGCATCCATGTCGGCTTCCATCGCGGCGCGCGGGGCGGGCTGGCCGTGAGCTTCCGCGTGGCGCAGCTTCTCCTCGACCGCGCCGGCGATCGGCACCTTGATCGTCGACCAGGCGCCTTCCTCGTTGAGCTTGCCTGCGTGCAGAGGGCCTTCCTGCCCGAGGATTGCCACGCCGACCTGCACGTTGTTCTTCTTTGAGACTTCCGCCGCCAGCTTGTCCAGCTTTGCCTGCTGTTCCTCGTCGGTCGGCGGGGTGGCGTCTGCGCCGTCGGTGCTGTCGTTGCCGCCGTTGTCGTCGTTGTCGGGCGCGGCGGCGGTGTTGGCGGCGGGTGCGCTCTCTTCGCCTTTCTTAGGGACGCCCCCATCTCCGCCGTTTAGCCCCATCACCAAACCGACCGTGATGGCGAGGACGGCGGCTCCCACTGCGAGGCCCGCGACGAGTCCGCCACGGGCGCCACGGCCGCCGCGAGCGCCGGCACCTTCGCCTCGCGGCTCCCCTTCGGGCTCGGCAGCCTGCATGCCGGCTTGCATGCCGGCTGGTGAGCCGTCGGCTTGCCCGGCGCCAGCCTGCCCGGCGGGCTGTACCTCGCCTTCGGGGCGCTCATTGCTCGCCATCTTCCCTCCTTGACCAGCTGTTTCTTCGAACTCTTCCGTCTCGGCGGCGCATCCTCCGCTGCCTAGCACTTCACCACGCGACGTCTCCACCGCTCAACGCTTCCGAGCAACGTTTCCGCTGTGCGGCAAATCACCACCGAGAGCGATCGCGTTCAGTCTAGCCAGGAATGCCCAGGCTCGCGCCCCGTACAACTTCCATTGCAGAGACTCTTAGCCCCCTGCGGCAGTACTCTTAGCCCCCAGTGGCGACACTCTTATTCCTCGGCGAGGAATACCCGCCGTAGATCTGCCACCGACGCGCCCCAAAGCCGTCTACACCCTGTCATTTGAGCCCGCTTGGCCCACCTTCAGCCCCGACGGAAGCGCTTGCGAAAGCCCGGATGTCCC
>NZ_CALLDG010000026.1 GCF_937999985.1 uncultured Corynebacterium sp. | reverse complement strand
CGAGGCCGTGGCCGATCAGGTGCGACACCCGCGAGGGGTTCAGGTCGTTGCGGGCGTCGCGGTAGAATAGTCGGTTGACCTTCGGGAACACCATGAAGGGGGTGCTCGACATCATCGGGCCGATAACGAACGAGAAATGCGGACCGATCTTCGCGATGGCCGCGCCCATCCACACCACGACGATGAGGCACTTGGCGGCGATCATGAAGTCGACGGGGCCGAGGACCACGCCGAACAACAGCAGCGGCAGGTACTGGTCGGCGCGGGCGGTCATGAACGGAACCTGGTCGCGCGCGCCCAGCAGCACCAGCGCCACCATCGGCATGGCGAACGCGATCGTGGGCAGAACGCCACCGTCGGCGTCGGGCAGCAATGCCGCAAGCTCGGCGGACTCCACGCCCTTCATGGCCAGGCCGGCGATGAGGGTCGCCAGAACGGCCAGGTAGAGGATCACGTCGACGATGGTCCGGCGATCACCGGAGGTCAGCGGAATCTTGCCGCCCCACGGTGGGCGTCGCACCGTGCCGGGGCGCACCCAGTGGAACACGCCAGCCATCGGGGGCCAGAAGTGGAACATCGCGGGGCCGGAGGCGGCGCCGATGCTCAGCGCCTCCCAGAGGATCGCCCAGAGCAGGAGCTTTTGGTAAACGATCGGCTCGGCCCACCAGTCGTGGTAGTCCCACAGGGACCCGAGGCCCGAGGAGGCGACGGCGATCCAGCCGCCGAGGAGGAGCCAGGCGGCGATCTTGATCACGTAGAACAGCGGGGCCGCCGACGGCGAGCCGAGGCCGCGTTCGGCCCAATCGGTGGCCTGGAGGCGGATGCGCTGGAGGAGGGGCAGGCGCTTGTACTCGTCGAGGGGGACGTCGATGAGTTCCGGTTTCATCAGGGACATGTGCGTCTCCTTTGGAGTCGGGTGGCGGCGGTCGGTCAGCGCGCGACTGCGGCGGCGGCCATTTCCGTCAGGGCAATCTTGTCGACCTTGCCGACGGGGTTGCGGGGCAGGTCGGGTAGCACGTGGATCGCCTCGGGCAGCTTGACCTTGGCCAGTCGGGCGGAGATGTGGGCGCGGAGGTCGTCGAGGTCCGGGGTGCCGGTGACGTAGGCGATGGGGATTTCGTTGAGGACCGGGTGGGGTGCGGCGACGACGGCGGCTTCGGCGATGTCGCCGTGGCTGGTCAGCGCGGCTTCGATTTCCGAGGGGTAGAGGTTTTCGCCGCCGCGGATGATGAGGTGCTTGATCCGGTCGACGATGCTGAGGAACCCGTCGTCGTCGATGATCCCGACGTCGCCGGTGCGGAGCCATCCATCGCGAAAGGACACGTCGGTGTCTTCCCGTCGGTTGAGGTATCCGCGCATGACGTTGGGGCCCTTGATGAGCACTTCGCCGCGCACGCCGGCGGGCGCGAAGCCTCCGTTTTCGTCCGCGATGCGG
>NZ_CALLDG010000025.1 GCF_937999985.1 uncultured Corynebacterium sp. | reverse complement strand
ACCGTGTCCAGCAGGGTGAGGGACGCGAACACTCGCTTCACAACCTCCTGCTCGTCCGGTGTCATCTTGCGCCACGAGTCCAGGTCGTTGGACACGGGGACTTTAGTGTCCAGCCAGAAGTTGGCTGTGAGCCGGTCCCACACGGTTTTATCTACCGGGTCTTGGATGGTGTTCCAGTTAATCGGGGTTAGCATTATCCTCCTCGTATTCCAGTACCCGGCTCTCAAGCCATCCGTAGTCGTGGGAGTATTCGGGCTGAGGAACCCACCTCTCCTGCAACCACGCGGCGAACCGGGGGATGTTGTCAATCTCGATCTCGAACTTGGTTCCCCATTCCCAGTGGAACCCGGGAACCTCAAACTCCTCTCCGGTTACGGTGTCCCGGAACTTGAAGTAGTAGCTGGTGTCCGGGGCTGTGTACATGCACATCTCGCACGTACCGAACACCTCTTCTTCCTCGTGCTCGGTACGAGCGTCGATGAGCTTAAAGTTCGAGAATGCCAGCGACATCAGGAGCCTCCCAACCTTCGGGCTTCAGGATCTTGCCAGTCTCCTCGTCGCGGACAACCGGACCGAATCGACCGTCCACCTTGCTCAGGTTGGCTTCCACAACCGCATCCCACACCTGCTTAGCCTTCTCCTGGCCAGCAGCCCTGACGGCTGCGGTGAGAGCTACGTAGGCGGTGTCGATGAAGCCGTCCACGAGCTCCGCTAGGTCGATGGTGCCGTCCGCAAGGTTGAACGAGCTCAGCGACTCGGTGACCTCCTCGGTGATGCGGGAGATGAACGGGGATACTTCCTCCCACTCAAGGTCTAGATCGGGGGAGTCTGGGAACTTCTGACCCCCGAGCTTCATGAACTCTGCTACCTGCTTGATCGGGTGGTTTGTCCATCGGCCTAGTAGCCTGCTGGTGGGTTGCGCATTGTTGATCTGTCCTTCCAGCTGTTCGATCTGGTTGGCGAGTTCTTTAGCCTCCCGTTGCAGTTCTTCCAAGCGCTGCTGCTGACTAGTCATTTACTTTCCTCCGTTCAGAAAATCTAGGACGGTCTTTGCAAGATCGACATAAAACTCTGGGTTATCGGGCTTGACCCTGATCTCGGCGAGTGAATACCCGCCGTCCCTGTGACGCACCTCGATAACCTGCTGCTCTTGATACTCAAACGAGATTCTGAACACGACGTGGAACTTTCCAACGGCTATCCTGTCGCCAATCAACGGGTCTCCATAGTGATCCTTACCTGGTTGAATAGTGATACGGCGC
>NZ_CALLDG010000024.1 GCF_937999985.1 uncultured Corynebacterium sp. | reverse complement strand
CTCGCAGGCACAACGAGTCGCTGCTAGTTCTTCTTCCTTAGTGACGCCCCCAGCCTCACCTCCCCCGCGCCCCAAACCGGACTTGCAGGCCCCGCCGGCTCAGGCTGCACAGAAGCACTCCCCTTCGCCAGCCAAGCACAAGGTGGAGCAGACTCAAGCTCCCAAGCCTCAACCAGCGCAGCCTCAGCCCGCACAACCTCAGCCCACGCCGGCTCAGCGTCAACAACAGCCACAACAGGCGCAGCACCACCCGGCGCGTTCTGCGCAACCGCCACGCCAGGAGCCCGCTCCGCCGCAGCAGCAAGCGCCAGCGCGCCCGCAGGCATCGCGCCCGCAGGCACCCCGCCCGCAGGCATCGCGACCTCAGGCTCCGCGACCAGTTGCCCCTCAGCCACAGCCCCAACCAGCAGCGAAGCAACAGGAGCCAAAGGAGCCAAACAAGCTGCAACAGTGGTGGGAAAAGGAAGACCTGGTTACTCGCCTGCTGGCGATCATTGGCGGCTCCATCACGGTTGTCGGACTCACCTTCCTGGCTCTACTGGCCTACGCTTCCGGAATCCTTACTCCGGAGGGAGCGGTGATTCTCGCTGCGGTGATCTGTGGCGGCCTGGCCGTGACGTCGACGATCGTGCACAAGAAGCAACCAGACGGAGTGAGCTCGTCGGCGCTATTGATAGTTGCCACACTGGGCGGTTTGGCGGACCTCTGGGTCGCGGTGTTCAACCTGGGATGGTTCGGTGAGGCGCTCGGTAGCGTGCTGACGGTGGTCATATGCGCCGGAGCATTGGCTTTGGCTTATGCCTGGAAGAAGGAGATTCTCGCGGTGGTCGTCACCGCCTTCGCGCCTCTATTCATCCTGCCGGCGGCAGCGAACTTCCTCTCCATGTTCCCCGCCGACCAGGAAGTACAACGCGAAATCCACAATGGTTACTTCGCCGGCAGCCTGATCGCCGCCGCTATCTGCGGCTTCGCAGCCCGCTGGGGTCGCCCGTGGTTCAAGCTTCAGACCACCGCGACCATTACTTACATCTGCGCGATGCTGCTGAGTGCCCCCTTCATACTTTCGACGTTCCTGCTCGGCGTGGTGGGCTTCGCGCTCGTGACGATTATCAGCTTCGTCCCACCGTTTGCATCCCGCCAGCTTCACCTCAGCGGCGTAGTTGCCGTGGTGATCATTCCGTCGGTGTGCCTGTTGTCCAGCAATTCCTGGGCGGCTGTTGTCTTTATCTCCCTAGTAACTGCGTGCGCATACATCATCGCTCGCGTCAACGGTGGCATCTTCCAAGCGGACTTCCAGATTCCAGGAACAGAACCGCTTCCCCCACAGCTGGCCAATGCGTTCGCTTTTATAATCTCCGCCGGTACTCTCCCCATTGTCTTCATCATCCGCTTCTTCCAGTGGTACGCGTTGGATTCTGAGCTACGGCATACCCCCGCTGAGGCCTCGGCGTTTGGCTATGGGAGCATCATCGTCGCTGTGGGGCTGCTGCTATACACCGCAGCCGTTGTATGGGGACTGCCGCGCATGCCTAAGAATGTCGCATGGATCTCCCTAATGTGCTCTTTCCTAGCGGTGTTCACCTACGCACCGCGCAGCTGGGTCGGGGCAGATAGCATGCGTGTCCCGGACTCGGCGATCGTCCTGGTAGTCAGCCTCGCGCTAGCGGTGGCACTTCTGTATCGCCACCAATACCTCCTCGAGACCGGCCTGCGGGGAATCGCTGGACGCGAGATTCCGGGTAAGCAGTCCAACTCGGAAGTGACGATGTTGGTCGTCGGCGTGGTCACGCTCGTGCTTGCTTCCTCGGCAATCCCGGCTGTTGCTATGGCCATTTCCACAACGAAGCTTTCGTTCATGGTGTCCCACGTGCTGATCTCCGTCAGCTGGATGTTGGGCGCGGTGTACCTGCTGTACCGCAACAACTCCAAGCCCGGTCTTCTGCTGGCGATCATTGCCACCGCCAAGCTGGTCTTCTACGACCTGTCCGTCCTCGGTGGCCTTGTGCAGGCTCTGGCGTTCCTCATCTGCGGCATGGTGCTACTGGTTGCCGCCATTACCCGCGAGAAGCCAAACAAGACGCCTCCGCAGCAGCCCCTGCAGCAGCCGCAACCGACGATGCCACAACCGCAGCAGCCGATGCAGCAACAGCCTCAGCAACCCCAGCAGTCCCGGATGCAGGATCAGAGCATGGATCGCAGGTAGCGGCCGGTGTGGGAGGCCTCCACCTCCGCGACCTGCTCCGGGGTGCCCTCGGCAACAACGGTGCCGCCGCCCGAACCGCCCTCCGGCCCCATGTCCACAATCCAGTCGGCAGCCTTAATGACGTCCAGGTTGTGCTCGATGATGAACACGCTGTTGCCCTTGTCCACGAGGCCCTGGATCACCAGCATCAACTTGCGGATGTCCTCGAAGTGCAGGCCGGTGGTCGGCTCGTCGAGGATATACACCGTCCGACCATTGGAACGCTTCTGCAGCTCGGCGGCCAGCTTCACGCGCTGTGCCTCACCGCCGGACAAGGTGGTGGCTGCCTGTCCCAGGCGGACGTACCCCAGGCCCACATCCACCAGGGTGTTCAGGTAGCGGGAAATCGAGGTGACGGGCTCGAAGAACTCCGCTGCCTCGGAAATCGGCATGTCCAGTACCTCGGCGATGGACTTGCCCTTGTAGTGGACCTCCAGCGTCTCGCGGTTGTAGCGGGCGCCCTCGCAGACTTCGCAGGGTACGTACACGTCGGGCAGGAAGTTCATCTCGATCTTCAACGTGCCGTCGCCGTGGCAGGCCTCGCAGCGCCCGCCCTTGACGTTGAACGAGAACCGACCCGCGGTGTAGCCGCGTACCTTCGCCTCCGTCGTCTCGGCAAATAGCTTGCGGATCTTGTCGAACACGCCCGTATACGTGGCCGGGTTGGATCGCGGGGTGCGGCCAATCGGGCTCTGATCCACCTGCACCAGCTTGTCCAAATGCTCCGTACCCGTGATTTTCTTGTGGTGGCCCGGCACCTGGCGCGCCTTGTTCAAGGTGTTGCTCAGCGACTTCGCCACAATGCCGTTAATCAGGGAGGACTTGCCGGAGCCGGATACGCCGGTAATCAGCGTCAGCACACCCAACGGCAGGGTGACGTCCACGTTCTGCAGGTTGTTTTCCTGCGCGCCGTGTACCGTCAGCACCCTGTCCTTATCGATCGGGCGGCGCTTCTCCGGCACAGCCAGCACCCTTTCACCGGACAGGTACTGGCCGGTCAGGGAATCCTTCGCGTCGAGGATCTCCTTAGGCTCGCCCTGGTAGACGATCTCGCCGCCGTACTCGCCGGCACGCGGACCGATATCCACCAGCCAGTCGGCCGTGCGGATCGTGTCCTCGTCGTGCTCCACCACGATCAGGGTGTTGCCCAGATCGCGCAGGTGCTGCAGGGTGCGGATCAACCGCTCATTATCTCGCTGGTGCAGGCCAATCGACGGCTCATCCAGCACGTACAGCACGCCCGCCAGGCCGGAACCAATTTGCGTAGCCAGGCGGATGCGCTGAGCCTCACCGCCGGACAGCGTGCCCGCGGAGCGGGACATCGACAGGTAGTTCAGACCAACGTCCAGCAGGAACTTCAGGCGCGCCTGGATTTCCCGCAGAACCGCCCCGGCAATCATCTCCTCGCGCTTGCTTAGGGAAAGATTGTCGAGGAAGCTGCTGGCGTCCGCAATAGAAAGATCAGAGACCTCGGCGATGGACAGTTCCTGCTCGCCCGAGGCAATAGTTACGGCCAAAACCTCGGGCTTCAGGCGCGTTCCGTCGCACGTCGGGCAGGCGACCTCACGCATGTAGCTGCGGTAGCGCTCCTTGGACCAGTCGGAATCGGTTTGGTCGAGCTTGCGCTTCAGGAAGGGCATCACGCCCTCGAAGGGTGCGTTGTAAGTGCGCGAACGCCCGTAGCGGTTGCGGTAGCTGACCTTGATCTGCGTCTTGTGGCCGTTCAGGATGGCCTTGCGGTGGGTGGCCTTCAGATCCTTCCACGGGGACTTCGGATCGAAGCCCATCGCCTCACCCAGCGCGTTCACCAGCTTGGTGAAGTACTTGCTGTTCGGGCTAGACGACCACGGTGCAATCGCGTCGACCACGGCTGCGTCCTCGTCAGGGATCACCAGCTTCTCGTCGACCTCCAGGCGCGTGCCCAGGCCGTCACAGGCAGGGCAGGCACCGTAGGGCGAGTTGAAGGAGAACGTGCGCGGCTCCAGCTCGTCCAGCTGGATCGCGTGGCCATTCGGGCAGGCCATCTTCTCGGAGAAGCGGCGCGTGCGGTGCGGGTCGTCATCCGGCAGTCCCACAAAGTCCAGAACCACGATCCCGTCGGCCAGTTGCAGAGCGGTCTCGATCGAGTCGGTCAGGCGCTGCTTCTGGGATTCCTTAACCTGCAGGCGGTCCACCACCACGTCGATATCGTGCTTGACCTGCTTTTCCAACGTCGGCGGATCGGACAGCTGGTACACCGCCCCGTCGACCTGCACGCGGGAGTAGCCCTGCGCGGCCAGATCCTCGAAGAGGTCCACGAACTCGCCCTTGCGGGTGCGAACTACCGGGGCGAGTACCTGGAACTTCAGCCCCTGCTCCATTGCCAGGATCTGGTCCACGATCTCCTGCGGGGTCTGCCGCTGGATCACGCCGCCGCACTCCGGGCAGTGCGGGATGCCGGTGCGGGCGTACAGCAGGCGCAGGTAGTCGAAGATCTCGGTTACCGTGCCGACGGTCGAGCGCGGGTTGCGGTTCGTGGACTTCTGGTCGATGGAAACCGCCGGGGACAGCCCTTCGATCAGCTCCACGTCCGGCTTATCCATGCGCCCGAGGAACATGCGCGCATAGGAGCTCAAAGATTCGACGTATCGGCGCTGGCCTTCTGCGAAGATCGTGTCGAAGGCCAGGGAGGATTTACCCGAGCCGGACAGCCCCGTAAACACGATCATCTTGTCGCGCGGCAGGTCGATATCCACGCCCTTGAGGTTGTGTTCGCTGGCTCCACGGACAATCAGCTGATCGGCCACTATTTACTCCTTAATTGTTGAAGCATCAACCCTGCTAGTCTACGCCATCTCCGAGACATCGCTAGTGTGGTGCCATGCAGCAAGTTACTGAATTTAGCCATCTTTCCGCACCGCGCGACGTGCAGGTTCTTAATTCTGACGCCCATACGTACGCAGTAACGACCGTGGGTTCTATGGACAACAATTGTTGGTTGCTGTGCCGGGGCGGCGAAGCGCTGCTGGTGGATGCCGCCGACGATGCAGAACACCTGCTGGGCCTGGCCGAACGGCTGGGTGTGCGCATCACCGATGTGCTTACTACCCACCAGCATGCAGACCACACTCGCGCGCTGGCAGACGTCCTAAAGGCGACAGGCGCCCGCCACCACGGGCCGCGCCTGGATGCCGAGGCGCTGCCCGTGGCGCCGGATCGGGTGTACGGAAACGACGAAGGTTCCCGGGAACCACTGGACCTGGCTGGTGCACAGCTGCCGGAGCTCGGCTTGCAGGTAGTCGAGCTACGGGGCCACACTCCGGGCGGCTTGGCAGTGCTGGATCTGG
>NZ_CALLDG010000023.1 GCF_937999985.1 uncultured Corynebacterium sp. | reverse complement strand
TACCTGGCCGCCATCTACATGCTGCTTGGCCGCGCCCGTAACAGCACCGGCACCTCTGGTCTGCTGCTGGCCTCTATGCACTACTTCGCGGACTGGTTCACTTTCGCCGTGCTGGTTGTGGGTTGTTGCGCTCTTTCTTATGGACGCCCCCACGTCGCCAACCGCCCCACCCCCAGCTTCGCGGCCGCGCGCTCCCGCTGGGTTGGGGTGGGCGCGATTCTCAGTGCGGTGGCCATCAGCATCGCCTCTACCTACACCTGGGTTGGCACGTGGAGCAACGACCGGACCGCCGACTACCTGGCCAACCTGCGCGCCTCCACGGGGTTGGACGGCTCGGGGGAACCACCGCAACTGCTGGATCAGCCGGTTCCTCTGGACATCCTCACCCCGGTGGTGCATCCGTACGACCGCGTCGCCACACTAACGGGTCAGCCGGCGGTAACGCAGGTAGACGAGCCGCCACGGATCATCGACGAGTCGGGGAAGATTGTGGATGCGGAGGTGGTGGCGTCCGCAACAAGCACCGCCGGTAAAGAACCCGAGTGCGGGGTGCGCATCGCCGCGGGGCGCTCCCAGGCCATCCTGCTGGATAACGCTCTGCCGTTCGGGGATTGGACGTGGCAGCTGAACGCGACGGCCAGCACGGATATGACGTTGACCATCACCACCCCCAACGGGCTCGAGGATGCCAAGGAAACGAGGAGTCGCGCCGTCGATGTACACGTTGGCACGGAGTTAAAGCCCCGCTGGGTGCGGGTTTCCGGTGGCGGCGGAATCCTGCTGGTGCGGGCGGAGGCGGATTCCGGCGGATCCGACGAGTACGTGTGCATCGGGGCTGGCGGCATCGGTCCGCTGGTGGCGAAGGCGGGCTAAAGCTGGGATAGCTGGAATAGTGTGCCTTTCCGTACCGTTGAAGGTGCTTAGGAACGAACCAAAACGCACTTCTAGGAGGCGCTGACAGATGTCGACCCAGAACGCACGGAACGCACAGAAGGTCATGATCCTCGGAGGCCACGGCAAGGTGGCGCTGCTGGCGTCTCCGAAGCTCGTAGAGGCCGGACACACAGTAACTTCCGTGGTGCGCAACCCCGATCACGTGACGGACGTGGAAGCCACCGGCGCGAAGGCCGTGGTGCAGGACATAGAGCAGCTGGATGTGGCTGGCTTCGAGAAGCTTTTCGCCGATCAGGACGTGATCATCTGGTCCGCGGGTGTGGGCGGCGGCGACGATGAGCGCACCCTCCGTGTGGACCGCGATGCGGCGATCCGCTCCATCGACGGCGCCGGAACCAAGCGCTTTGTCATGGTCAGCTACTTCAATTCCCGCGCCGATCACGGTGTGCCGGAAGACCACTCGATGTTCACCTACTGCGAGGCGAAGGCCGCCGCGGACGACCACCTGCGTGCTTCTTCCACCAAGTGGACGATCGTCGGCCCGTCCGGGCTGACGATGGACGAGCCAACCGCTAAGATCGAAACACGCTCCCCGAAGGCTGATGGCACCGCCAACGGCGACGACGCGCTGCAGGCCAGCCAGGTCTCCCGCGCCGACGTGGCCGCCGTCATCGCCGAGGTTGTGGATCGCCCGAACCTGGTCGGCCACTTCATCGAGTTCAACACGGGCGACACCCCCATCACCGAGGCCCTCGACGCACACGCCGAGAACCGATCGGTCTAAGAGAAAGAGAATTTCATGGCAGCTGGCCTTGCGGCACTACTAGACGACATTGCGCTTATCGCTAAGAAGGCCGCGGCCACGACGGATGACGTCGCTGCCATCGCCGGGCGTACCTCGACGAAGGCGGCTGGGGTTGTTATTGATGACGCCGCCGTCACCCCGAAGTTCGTCGCTGGGGTATCCCCCGCGCGCGAGCTGCCGATCATTTGGAAGATCACCAA
The DNA here is from genome assembly GCF_937999985.1 of uncultured Corynebacterium sp. Taxonomy (GTDB): domain Bacteria; phylum Actinomycetota; class Actinomycetes; order Mycobacteriales; family Mycobacteriaceae; genus Corynebacterium. Next base: position 4,122 of record NZ_CALLDG010000023.1, on the reverse strand, counting down.
GGGCAGCCTCGTCAACAAACTGATCATTATCCTGCCGATCATTTTGTTACTGAGTTGGCTGCTGCCTAGCGCGCTGACTCCCCTATTGATGCTCGGCGGTTTCTACCTTTCTTTCGAAGGCGCCGAGAAGGTTCTAGAGAAGGTCGGCCTGGGTGGTCACGGCGAAAGTGAAGCTGAGGCGGACGATGAGGAGAAGGACCAGTCCGAGAGCGCGATGGTGCGCGGGGCAATCTTCACCGACTTGATCCTTTCGGCGGAGATCATGGTGATTTCCCTGAACGAGGTTACCGACCAGCCACTTTTGACCCGCACCCTGGTGCTGATCCTGGTGGGCCTGATAGTCACTTTCGCCGTCTACGGCGTGGTGGGCGTGCTGATCAAGATCGACGACATTGGCCTGGCTATCGCCCACAAGCAGGGAGCCAGCGAGGGGATGAAAAAGTTTGGTCTGTTCCTGGTCAAGGGCATGCCGAAGCTGCTGACCGCCATCGGCATCATCGGCACCCTGGCCATGCTGTGGGTCGGTGGACACATCCTGCTGGTTGGCTTCGATGAGCTGGGGCTGCACTGGCCGTACCAGGCGATGCACCACGTGGTGGAGAACTTTGAGCACCTCGGGGGCGCGGTAACCTGGCTGGTGGAGACCGGTTTCAGCTTGCTGTTCGGCCTGCTAGTCGGCGCACTCATCGCCGTGGTGGTCGGCGGGGTAAAGAAACTGCGTGCCCACTAAGCGCTGCAGGTGCGCTACACATGTAAATACAGAACTCCGCTAGAAGCCTAAGGAGGCTCACCTCTTGTCTGCGAAGGACGTAGCTCTCGTGCTCGAGGGCGGTGGCATGCGCAATAGCTACACCGCCGCCTGCATCGACCAGCTGTTAGAGCACAATATCGAGTTCGGCTGGGTCGGCGGCATCAGCGCCGGTGCTTCCCACACCGTGAACTTCCTTTCCGGCGATAGGAAACGCGCCCGCGAGTCCTTCGTGGAATTCGGTGGACACCCAAAGACCGGCGGGTTTAAGTCCCTACTCAAGGGCACCGGCTACTTCAACGCCGAGTACATCTACGAGACCGCTGGCGCGCCCGGCAACGATCTGCCCTTCGACTGGGAAACCTTCCAGAGTTCGAACTCGCAGGTGTGCATCGGCGCGACCCGTGCAGACAACGGCGAGTCCGTCTATTGGCGTCGTGAGGACATCAAGGATCTTCCGGACCTCATGCGCAAGGTCCGCGCCAGCTCCACCCTGCCGGGCATCATGCCCGTACCAACCATCGACGGGGTGGACTATGTCGATGGCGCCCTCGGCGACTCCGGTGGCCTGCTGATCGATGCCGCCATCGAGGATGGCTTTGAAAAGTTCCTCGTGCTGCGCACCAAGCCCAAGGGATACGTCCGCCCCGCACTGCGCAGTCCGCAGCTTGTTAAGACGCTACTGCGCTCACGCCCCGCCGTAGCTCAGGCGATGATCGACCGGCCGCCGAAGTACAACCTGGCCTCCGACAAGATTGCGAAGCTAGAGGCCAAGGGCCAGGCATTGGTCTTCTACCCGGAGAAGATGAACGTCAGCAATACTGAGCGTCGGATGGATCGCCTGCAGCAATCCTGGAACGACGGGCTGGAACAGACAAAGCGCGAATGGGACACGTGGATGGAGTTTCTGGGCGAGTCTAAATGATGCTCAGCAGACCCAGCACGATGAGCATCGCCGCCACCACGTAACCCGCCAGCGCCACCATCTGTTCCTTCCTGTGGCGCAGCCCATCGATAAACCGGGCCAGCCTGCTTTCCGGCTTGCGCAGAACAAAACCCAACGCCAGGCCAGACAGCGCCGGCAGGCTCAGTGCGAGCGTGGCGTAGAGGAATACGGCAAAGTACTTCGCCGCAGAGCTGATCCCCACGGTGCTCAAGTACGCCAGGCCGGCGAAGAAAGGCGCGGACGTCGCGGATTGGACGATTCCCAAGGCCATTCCCGAGAGGAAGGTCCCCCACGAAGCTCGGCGGAGGGGACGGGCCAGACGATTGATCATGGGGGCAGGATCGCCGCCTCGTAGCGTCAAGAAGGCACTTAAAAGACCCACCGCGATGAGAACCAGGCCAAAGATCGGTGAGGCCAAGGCCGTCTGCACTGCGTCCGAAATCCCGTTGAACAACAGCAGCACTGCCAGCGACAGAAGGAACACCCCGAACCAATCCCCCGCCACCAGCACTGCGGCGATGGGCGCATAACGGCGCGGCTTCGGATGCATCACCGCGACAGCGAAAAGCACGCCGATGAGCAGCACGTTGACGGAATCGGCCAACGCGAAACTCACGGCGTGCAGCATACGGTGAATCCTTTCGGAGGCTCCCGCAGCACCTGAACGATCTTCCTGAGCAATCTTGGGTCAGGGCGCGGGAAGGAGAGGTTGAACTCTAGCGAACTCTAGCTAACCTTCCGTCCATGAACAAGGAAGTACACGGCAGCGCTGACCGCGACCAGCCCGGCCAGCATCGTGTACATCGCCTGGTAGCTGGTGGCGGAAACGATCATGCCCAGCAGGATCGGGCCAAAGCCCACGCCCACGTCCAACAGCAGGAAGAGTGTGGATATGCCAGCACCCATCTGGTGCGGTTCTACCGCCTTAACGGAAATCGCCTGCGCAGCTGGCATCAGTGAACCATAGCCTAAGCCCGTCAGCGCGCCGGCCAGAACCACCATCCAGTCCTGAGTAGAGAACGCGAGGACAACCAGTGCGATGGCGAAGGTAGCCAAGCCCAGATAGATAACGATATTGTCACCCTTCTGGTCCTGGATCTTGCCCAGCACGAAGCGCATCACGAGGGTCACCAGCGCATAGGCCAGGAAGAAGTACTTCGCACCGGTGACCAGGTTATTGTCCTCGGAGTAGCTGTTGAGGTAGGTGATCACACCTGCATAGCAGATACCGACCAGCAGCATAAAGAATCCAATAGGCGCGACCTTCGGGTGGACGATGGCCGACAGGTTAAACGTCGGCTGGTGGTGGTGCCCATCCGCCCCCTTGGGCTCTGGGGAACGCACCAGCAGGGACAGCAGGAAGGCCACGATGGACATGCCCACCACGACCTGGAACATGGTGGTGTAGCCAACGGAACCCACCAGCCATAGGCCCAGCGCCGGACCGATCGCGGTGGCCAGTGTGGTACCCAGAGCGAAGTAGCCGGTTCCCTCCGCGCGGCGTGCATTGGGAATCACGCAGGCCCGCGCTCGCGTTATTGGCCGCAAACTCCTTGACGGCGTAGCCCGCCATGGTCGTCACGAGGACGTAGAAGATCATGAACTGGGCGAAGTTAACTAACCATGCAAAGACAAAAGCCGGTGTTACAACCGGCTCCTTCGCTGTGGCGTTCCCTTGCGCGTTGGGGTCTTCGTGTAGATTCCTCGGTTTATTCGCTGACGCGGACGTAAGAGACACCTTCTTCTGAAGTTGTGGTTTTAGTTACGGTCTATGGCTCCCATTAGATCAGCCGTGAATTTTTACGCGAAGCAGCTTACCAAACATCTGCAGCCTCAGTGAGACAGGGTTCAGTTCTTTCTTGCTTTCTTTGTGACGCCCCTAGGCACCCAACCCGCCACCAGGCATCAGGCAAGCACCACACGCTCCCCCACGCTTGGCCTCCAATACGCTGCCTCAGCTGCGGTGATGGACTTTAACTCTCGCGGTGTGATCTGAGACAGGGCGTCAATATAAGAAGGAACAACATCCCACGACAACCTTAAACCGACCGTGAGGTGCGGCACCCAGCGCGGGCCGCGACCGTCCGGGTTGAGCGCGCTGAGCTCGCGGGCGGCGTTTTCCAGCTCGTCCGTGGCTTCAAGCAGCCACGCCACGGTCTGCTTCTTGCCTGTGCCGAAGACGACCACGCCCCGGCGGCTGAGCTCCGAGGGCACGGCGGATGGCAGGATCTCGCGGGCGCGCTCCACGACCTGCGGCGCCATATTCGGGGAGAACGTGACCGTGATGTGCGGAGTCTGGCGCTGGGGCGGGAACCCGCGGGCGGCGAGCTCGTCGAAGATGCCGCGGACGGTGGCGGCCTGCTCGTCGGGCAGGTTCAGCAGGATGTTTTCAGGGGAATTGACGGACATTGCTCCCTATCCTAGCTGG
>NZ_CALLDG010000022.1 GCF_937999985.1 uncultured Corynebacterium sp. | reverse complement strand
CCACCTTTATTCAGGGCTTCTACGAGGTCACGGACGAGAACCGTGAGGAGATTGTGGAGCGCACGATTAAGACTCTGAGCCTAATGACTTTCCGCATGGTCGGTCTTGAAGACCCAAAGCCCGGGGAGCTATAAGGCACCCCCGGAGCCTAGCCGGCATCCTTCCTAGCGGTACCGACGTAGCGGGCGGCTCCCCGATGCATCCGGGATGTCCAAGTGCGCGTGTTCGTTGAAGCTCAGCAGCTGAGCTTTCCCCGCACTCCGGACGCTAAACACGCTCACCGAGGCGGTGAAGATGTTGTTGATCAACCCCGTCCAATCGGCGCCAATGAGCTCGGCCGCACACATGGAGATCGGTCCACCGGAGGTAACCACCACGACTGGTTGATCTCCCGCGGCAAGCGAGGTGGCGTCCGAAAAACCTTGCATGACCTGCGCGGAGAAAGCGTCGAATGCCGGGGTGGAGCGCCATTCGCGTAGGGCGGCGTCGATGGCGCGGCCGAGCAGACGGTTGTGCTCCTTCATTCCTCGGGGGTTGTCGCGCGCGGCTTCATAGGCCCGGCGGATCTCTGCGAGCTTGTCCGGGTGGGCGCGGAAGTAGGGGGCTAGCACGTCGTCGGAGCTGAATTCACGCCACTGCTCCACCGTGCGGATGCCCTGCGGTTCCAAGCCAGCGGCCTCCAGTTCCGCATGAACACCTTCGGCTGTGCTGAGCTGCCGACCGAGAGGGCCGGACAACACCACCGGCTGCGCTGCGCTCTCGCCTGCGGTGCTCTCCTGCGCTGCACCAGCGCGAGCTCCCCCGCCGCCCCCACCGATACGCGCGGCCAAGCTACGTCCGGTCGCCGCGGCTTGCTCGTGCCCGAGGGGTGTCAGGCGGTCGTAGGTTTCCTCCATGGCGCCGTCTGCGACATCGCTGGTGTGCAGGCCTCCAGAGTTCGCCTGCCCATGGCGCACCAGGTACAAAATCCCCATTTTCTAGAACTCCAAACTTTTCTAAGCCTCAGGCCAGTCTCCCTCACTCACACCCAAATGTCTTTAGTTTTGCGATCCTTCACATATGCAGCCCGCCACCTGCTTATGATGCGAGTCACAGTTCAAGCTCAATTCCAACTTTCGTACCGAACCCTGCAAAGGACCCCTGAATGAGTAAATACGATTACGTCGGCCTGACCGCCATCGTCACCGGCGGTACCCGCGGCATCGGGCACGCCACCGCACTGCAGCTCGCGGCCAGTGGCGCGAACGTGGTCATCACCGGCCGCAAGCCGGAGACCGTCGTCCCTGCCGCTGAAGAACTGCAGGCAGCCGCCCGCGAGCAAAACCCGGACGCGGGCCGCGTCATCGGCATAGCCGCCCACGTCGCCGACCCCGAGGCCGCCAAGAAGGCCTGCGCCCAGGCCGTCGAAGAGTTCGGCCGGCTGGATGTACTCATTAACAACGCGGGCACGAATCCCGCGTTCGGGCCCGTGCACAAGCAGTCCGCGGAGATCATGGCAAAGGTCTTCCAGATCAACACCATCGGACCAGTCATCTGGACCAGCGCCGCCATCGAAGCAGGCCTCGGCAAGGCCGCCCGCAATGGCGACCCCGCCGGCGCGGTCGTCAACGTCTCCAGCATTGGCGCCCTGTCTATGGAGGACTACATCGGCGTGTACAACGCCTCCAAGGCCGCCCTGCTGCACCTGACCAAGCAGATGGCCCGCGAACTGGCGCCGCGCATCCGTGTGAACAGCATCTCCCCCGGCGTAGTGCGCACCAAGCTCTCGGAGGCACTGTGGAAGGAAAACGAAGACTCCACTTCCACCCTGATCCCCGCTGGCCGTATCGGCGAGCCAGAAGACATCGCCGACGCCATCGCCTTCCTGGCGGCCCCCACCAGCTCCTGGCTCACCGGTGAAAACCTCGTGGTCGACGGCGGAATGCTCGTGGGCAACAAGACCATCGACGTGACTACCCCCGGAAAGTCAGGCGCTACTGATAAGCCCGCTGGCGGACAATCTGGCGTCGAAAGGTAAGAAAACAGTGGACTTCCAACACAGCGAACGGTCCTTGGAGTACCAAGGCAAGCTCACCGAATTCATGGACGAGTGCATCTACCCGGCCGAGGCCGTGTACGAGCAGCAGATGCGCGAATCCGGCGACCCGCACCACTTCCCCGCCATCCTCGACGAGCTAAAGGCCGAGGCGAAGAAGCGCGGCCTGTGGAACCTGTTCCACCCCCACCTCGGCGCTGGCGGGGCTGGTAGCGATGGCGGTACAGGTGGGGATAGCAACCGCCCGGGCCTGACCAATGCCGAGTACGCGCCCCTGGCGGAGATCATGGGCCGGTCCATGCACCTCGCCCCCGAGGCCTGCAACTGCAACGCACCCGATACCGGCAACATGGAGGTCTTCGAGCTCTACGGCACCGACGAGCACCGGGAGAAGTACCTGGAGCCCCTGCTCAGCGGCGAAATCCGCTCCGCGTTTGCCATGACGGAGCCGGGCGTGGCCTCCAGCGATGCCACCAACGTGCGCATGAGCATGGAGCGCACCGACGGCGGCTACGTGCTGAACGGCCGCAAGTGGTTCACCTCCAACGGCATGCACCCGCACCTGAAGGTGATGATCGTGATGGGCAAGACCAGCCCGGACGCGGAGATCCACCGCCAGCAGTCCATGCTCGCCGTCCCCGCGGACGCACCTGGTGTGACGATCGTGCGCAACCTGCCGGTGTTCGGTTACCACGACCGCGAAGGCCACGCGGAGGTCCACTTCAAGGACGTTTTCGTGCCGGATAAGGACATCCTCGGCGGCGAGGGCATGGGCTTTAAGATCTCCCAGGATCGCCTGGGGCCGGGCCGCATCCACCACTGCATGCGCGCCATTGGAATGGCCGAGCGCGCCCTGGAGCTCATGTGCACCCGCGCTATGTCCCGCACTGCTTTCGGCAAGCCTTTAGCTAACCGCGACAACATCCGCGACCAGATCGCCCAGGCTCGCATCGACATCGAGCAGGCGCGCCTGCTGACCATGAAGGCCGCCTGGATGATGGACACGGTGGGAAACAAGGCCGCCCGCCAGGAGATCGCAGCCATCAAGGTAGCCGCCCCCGCGATGGCGCTACGCATCGTTGACCAGGCCATTCAGGTGCACGGCGGGGAGGGCGTTACAGACGACACTCCCCTGGCCGCCATGTGGGCGGGCCTGCGCACCCTGCGCTTGGCCGACGGCCCGGATGAGGTGCACCGCATGACCATCGCTCGAGCAGAATTGAGGAAGTATCGTGACAAGTAACTCTGGCCGTTCCGGCGCCGCGGGCGCCCCTAGCCCTTTTTCTGACGCCCACCTGGCCAGCTGGCTGCACGACGTAGCCGGACTGGAAGGCGGCGCGGATGGAATCTCCCTGCAGCGCATCGGCGCGGGGCAATCGAACCTGACGTACCTGGCCACAGATTCCCAGGGCACGCGCGTGGTTGTGCGCCGTCCACCCCTGGGCACGCTGACCGCCAGCGCCCACGATGTTGTCCGCGAGGGCAAGATCATGGCAGCACTAGAGAACACGGATGTGCCGGTGCCAAAGATCTACGGCAGCTCGACGGACTGGGAGGAAAGCCGCGAAGGCAGCGGTGAATCTAGCGAGCAGGTGGCCGACGTGCCGGTGATCGCCATGTCCGCCATCGACGGTGTGACCGTCAACTCCATGAAGGTTGCGGACAGCATCACGCCCGAGGTGCGCGGCAAGATCGCCGACGGGCTGATCGACGCGATGGCGGCGATCCACAGAGTGGATCTGAAGTCGGTGGGTTTGGACGACTTGGCGTCGCACAAGCCCTACGCCCCACGGCAGCTACGGCGCTGGACGGGCCAGTGGGATAAGACGAAGACCCGCGAGCTGCCGGCTCTGGACGAACTGACGCAGCTGCTGGTGGCGAAGATTCCGGAGCAGGACGAGACCGTGCTGGTCCACGGCGACCTGCATATCGGCAACATCATTGCGGACCCGGAGACCGGGAAGATCAACGCGGTGGTGGATTGGGAGCTGACGACGCTCGGCGACCCGCTGTCGGACATCGGCTCCCTGATGGCGTATTGGCCGGTCAAGAATGGCCTGCAGCTGCCTGGCTTCGAGGCCGCGCTGGCCGACGGTTTCCCCACCCCGGAGGCGCTGGCGGAGCGCTACCTGCAGAAGGCCGGTAAGGATTCCGACCGCGACCGGCAGGCACTGGCCTACTGGCACGTGCTGGGGCTGTGGAAGGTCGCCATCATCGTGGAGGGCGTGGTGCGCCGCGTTATGAATCACCCCTCCAACCAGGCCATTTCCGGAGCTCCGACCCAGGAGATGGTGGAGTGGATCGTTAACCAGGCGGCTATCACCGCCCGCGAATACGGTTTTTAGTCCACCATCAGGGACTCGTCATCGCTGGCCAACAACCGGCCAGCATTCTTGCCGAGCATGAGGGTGTAGATCTGCTCAATGTGGATCAGCACCGCCATCTTCGGTGGGTTGTGCCCCTTTTCCTCGGCGAACTTCACCGCCGCGTCCCACACCGGCCCTTCGTGGAACAGTTCTGCTGGACCGATAAACCGGTACCCGTCTAGCTCTGCCCAATCCACGACCGCCACAGCGGCCTTTGAACCGCCCCGTAGGTTTTCCAGGTGTTGCCGGCCGGTGTTTTCGTTATAGATCAGCGTCTCGTCATCCCACACGCGCAAGCTGCGCTTCGGACCGATGTCCGGCAGTAGCGTCTCGCCGTCGGTCACAGTCGCCAGGTACGGCAGCTGTGCATCGATCATGTCTTTCATTTCTTGGGTTAGCTTCGCCACGAGCTTTTTCCTTTCTTCTCTCTGGCATATTCCGCACTACGCAGCCGCGTACGCGGTGTGAACTTGGATACACCAGGCACCCTACACAAAAGTTCAATCTCTTGTTGTTGTAAAGTTCGTGTCATTGAACTTTTGGAAGCTAGTTTCATGGATATTTACCCCAACGAACAACCAGCTCCAACTAGCAACAAGCTGTAAAGGATTTCTCCCCCAATGCAACCAATCGCGGTCTCGCAGCCGCGCATCGTCTACTTCTCCTCTGCCTCCGAAAACACCCGCCGATTCGTCGACAAGTTGGACATTCCCGCCCGCCGCATCCCCTTGCGGCGCAAGGAGCCGGAGCTCATCGTCGACGAGCCCTATGTGCTCATCACCCCAACCTATGGCGGAGGTGACCCACGGAAGGCGGTGCCCAGGCAAGTCATCACCTTCCTCAACAATTCACATAACCGCTCTCTCATCAGGGGTGTGATCACCAGCGGAAACAGGAATTTCGGTACGGCATACTGCTGCGCTGGACCAACAATCGCCGCCAAGTGCCGGGTGCCGGAGCTCTATCGCTTTGAATTGCTCGGCACGGCCCGCGATGTTGCCCGTGTTCGGGAAGGCATCCGGGAGTTCTGGGATCGGACTGGTGGGGAGATGTGGCGTCCATAAGCCAGAGCAATAAGACACAAGCAGAATGACACGATCGAGAAGAATCAGAAAGGAAACAATGAGCTACCTCACGCGCTCCCAAACCCCACCCCAATGGCCGCACAACCCCGCCCGGCCGCTGCGGCCGGTGAATTGGAACCGGCTGGACGACCAGAAGGACCTGGAGATCTGGCAGCGGCTGACCAGCAACTTCTGGCTGCCAGAGAAAGTACCGCTGTCCAACGACCTGCCAACCTGGAACGCACTGACGGACGCAGAACGCGAGCTGACCACCAAGGTATTCACCGGGCTCACGCTGCTGGATACTGTGCAGGCGACCGTTGGTGAGATCAGCCAGATCCCGGATGCCCGCACCGAACACGAACAAGCGGTCTACGCAAACATCGCCTTTATGCAGGCCGTTCACGCACGCAGCTACAGCAGTGTGTTCAGCACGATGTGCAGCAGCGAGGAAATCAACGCCGCCTATACCTGGGCCATCGGTAACCCAGCCCTGCAGCGCCGAGCGACGGCAGTGATGCAGCACTACTACGGGGACGACCCACTCAAGAGGAAGGTCGCCGCCACGCTACTGTCCTCCCTGCTGCTATACGCCGGGTTCTACCTACCGCTGTGGTTTAGCTGCCGTGGCACGCTGATGAATACAGCCGACATGATCCGGTTGATCCTGCGTGATAAGGCCGTCCACGGGTACTACTCGGGATACAAATTCCAGCGAGGGCTCGAGGCCCACCCGGAGCGCTCGGCGGAACTCGAGGAGTTCACATTCACACTAGTGGAGGAACTTCTGGAGTTAGAGAAGGAGTACTCCGGAGATCTGTACGGCGAAGCTTTAGCCGACGAGAAATCGCTGATCGACGGCGTGATGGCCTTCGTGCACTACAACGCGGATAAGGCGCTGATGAACCTGGGGTATCCACCGCAATACGAGGAAGAAGCGGCGAAAACGGAGCCGGAGATCATCGCCGCCCTGGCGCCGGATTCCAACGAAACACACGACTTCTTTAGCGGCTCCGGATCCTCCTACGTGATCGGGCGGGCGGAATCAACGGAGGAGGATGACTGGGATTTCTAGCTCCGCTAGGCCTTAACTGCCACGGGCACGTTCTTCAGATCCTTGCGCAGGATCTTGCCCGTGCTGGACTTCGGGATCGCGTCGATGAACTCGACCATGCGGATCTTCTTGTAGGGGGTCACCCGCTCTGCTACCCACTCCATCAGCGCCTCCGCGCGCACCGCCGGGTCGTTCGAGTCCACCCCCTGCTGCAGCACCAGGAATGCACGCGGTAGCTCTTCACCGTCGGACTCGCGCAGGTAGCCGACAACGGCTGCGTCAGCGATAGCCTCGTGCGTCATCAGCAGTGCCTCCAGCTCGGCCGGGGCAACCTGGTAGCCCTTGTACTTGATCAGTTCCTTCATGCGGTCGACCACGTACGCGTTGCCCAGGTGGTCCAGGTTCGCAATATCGCCGGTGCGCAGCCATCCGTCAGGAGTGATGGTGTTGGCGGTGGCTTCCTCATTGTTGAGGTAACCCAGCATCACCTGCGGGCC
>NZ_CALLDG010000021.1 GCF_937999985.1 uncultured Corynebacterium sp. | reverse complement strand
AAGGCAACTGAAGTGATTACCGCGGCGATCTTTACTGGCAGCGAATGGGACTTCGAGCGAGGCTTTGAGTGGGACTTCATGGGAGCACTCCTAAGTATTCTCTACTGTGGCGATGATAACTGCGTCACAGGGCACTAGCTGGGTATTCTTAAAGTAATTTTTAATAATCTCAAAGGAGATCGAACATGCGTCGCGCGGGGATTATCGCTCTGGCTCTTACTTCCGCCCTTGCCCTGTCTGGCTGTGGTTTTGGTGGGGACGATTCGAATGAGGTGCGAACAACGACTGTTACAGCGTCTCCGGAAAACACTACAGATAATTCCGATTCCAAGGACAAGGACAAGAATAAGGACGAGGACAAGAAGGACGGGAAGGACTCAGAGGCCAAGTCTCCGGCACCCACCCCGGGTGGCTCGCAGCAGACGAACACCACCGGCGAGGTGGTCATTGGCCACACTGAGGCGCCGGGGCAAGCGAACCCGTCCGTCATGAATAAGACGATCGCCTCTTGCGGGGATCCCTCGATGCACGAGACCGGCACGACTTTCTTTACCGACGGAACGTCAGGGTGGACGTCGACGTGCGCCAACAAGATGATGGCCGCCCGCCCGGCAGAACCCGCACCCGCGCCGGACGATTCCTACTACGAGGGATACCTCGACGGTTATGACGATGCGCAGTATGACGGGGGTTACGACGACTACGACGACTACAGCGAGTACTAGGGACGAACTCCAGCTTTCTTAATGCTGTCGATGCTCTGGTAGTCCACACCTGGTATCCGGGAGAACCTATCTTTATCGCAGGTCAGGACGATGATCTGATTATCCCGTCCCAAGGCGCCGAGCACCTTGTTCATGCTCTTGGCCCTGTCGGTATCACTGAAACCCAACACGTCGTCTAGGAAGATCGGCACCCCGCTGCCGTCGTGGCCCACCAGGCGGGCGATGGCGAGCAACTGCAGAATCTCCACCTGCTCTTGCGCACCGCCGGAGAGCTGCTCCTTTTCCAGGCGCACGCTGCCGATAGCGCGGCTCGAAACCTGGAACTTCTCATCAACGTCCAGATCAACATCGCTACCGAAGACAATCCCGGAGAGCTTGTTCAGGGCCTTGCGATATGGCTCGGAGTACTTTTCCTGCATCCGCTTCCGCGATTCCTGAACCACCTGATGCAGCAGCTCCGCGGCATCCGCCTGCCTGCGCAGCCTAGCGACCACGCCCTCCAAACGTTTTACTTCTGCCTTTGCCTGCTCCTTGGTTTCCGCAGAACCGCGAGCCTGCCCGAGCTTGGCGTTCAGGGCTGCAATGTCCACTCGGCATTCCTGTACCTGCTGGTTCAGCATGTTTACCCGGCTCCGGGCGCCCTCGAGGCTCGCCTGCACGTCCTCCACGTCGCCGAGCTCGCCGACTTCCCGGCGCTTGGAATCTAGCTTTTCGCGAGCCACATCCACGGCCTGCGTTGCCTGGGTGCGCTTCGCGTTCAGTTCTTCGTCGGAATATCGCTCGCGGGCTGCTTCCAGATCCTTCGCTGCCGCATCCAGCTGCTGTTGCAGGTTTTCCACCTTCGCCTCGTACTGGATCTTCCGCTCGATCGCGTCGTTGTTCTGTAGGGAAAGCAGGCGTCCGTTGGCCTCGTCACGGGCTCGGGTGGCTGCCTCCAGCGCGGCGCCTTCTTCTGCTTCGTCGATGTTTTCGCCGGCCTGCACGTTGGCGTCACTACGCAGGGAGCTACTGGTTTCTAGCAGCTTCTCGACCTCGGCGGTGAGGCTTTCCACCTGACCGTTCAGGTCGGAAAGTGTTCGCTTACCGAGGATAGCCTTGAGCCTCGCACGCTGGTCGCGCAGGGTTTCCTCGTCCTCGTTCCGCGTCCGAACGGCACGCCCAAACTCTTCAAGCACTTCCGCGCGCGGATCCTCGAGCGCAATATGCTCGCGCCCGACCGCCGATAGTTCCGCATTGACTTTCTGCAGCGCCTCGTCGACGTTCAGGTCGAGGTTGCTGGAATCCTGCGCCGGGGTGACGCGCACCTCGTATTCACCCAGGCCAACGGTCCATTCGGTGGTGACCTTCTTTTCCAGGCCGCTCTCCCCCAGGGTGGCCTCCACTCCGTTGTCCACGATGGTGCTGTCGGCCGGCCCTGCGATATGCACGGAAGTCGCGCCCGCATCGCGGATCTTTATCTGCGCGTCCAGGTCCGTCATCGCCTCACGGATCTTTTGTTCCGCCTGCGGCGTGGCCGGGTTGCGATCCACCTTTTGAGCCAGCTCCGCTACCTTCGCATCCAGCTTCACCGCGCTATCCCGCTCCTCCGTCGCGGATTCCAGCCGCCCCTGGATGTCCGCCGTGGACTTCAGCGCGGTGGCCAGCTTGGCACGCTTATCCGCACGGACGTACGCGGCGTAGGCGCTATCGAAGGCTCTCTTCGCCTCGTCGCGCTCGGCCTGTTGTTCCTTAGCCCTTTTCTGGACGCCACGTAGCTCCTCCGTCGCAGTTTTGAGCGACTGTTCTAGCTCCCCCTGCGCTAGCTTCTGCTTCTCCCGCGCCTCGGATGCCTCTTGCCATCGCCCGACCTGGTCCTGTTTCAGTTCCAGTTCGCTTTCCAGGGCGCTTAAGGCCTCCGCGATCTTCTTCGCAGCCTCTAACCGCTCGGCGCATTCGTCGAACTCTTTCTGCGCATCCGGTAGATCGTCTTCGGCATCGGCGCGCTGAATCTGTTTGGATTCGATCTCGCGGATCGCTGCCTGCGCATTGTTGTACTCAAGCTCGGCGGTCGCTAGGGCGTCTTGCGCACTCGCCAAGTCTGCCTCGGCGGCGGCCAGCTCTCCCTTGGAACTTCTGTTGGCTCGGCGGTCTCGCAGCTTCTTGTCTTCGTCGTCGATCAGGCGGACTAGCAGCTCCGCGGAACCCTGGTCATTTTCACTGATACCACTGGCGGCGCTTACTGTGGCGTCATCACCAGCGGTGCGCAGGGCCGAGGAAAGGGAGGGGATGGCCGTGAAATCGAGTGCGTCCAGGCGCTGTCCTTGGCTGACGAAGAGTGCCTCGCGCAGCGCGGAGTCGATGCTCTCATTCAGCAGCTCACTGAACTTCTCCATCGCCTGGTCGCCGGTGTAGTTGTGCACGGAGGGGCGCAACACATCTAGGAGCACCTTCTTCTTCTCAAAATCCTTGGTGTACTCCACCAGGTTCTCGCCCAGCTGCATACGGGCGGTGATCTTCGGCTTGGTGCCGCAGCCCACGGGGAAAAAACCACTGACTTTCTTGGAGGTCGTCGAGACCTTCCAATCCGAAAGCAGCAGGCCAAAGGCGTTCATCAGGCTGGATTTTCCGGCCTCGTTACTGCCGTGGACGACGGTCACCCCGGTGGCGCTTGGGACAAAGTGCGCGGATTCGATGCCCGCGAAATTGTGCACATCCAGGCTTTCCAACACGAAGCTGACCTTCGTCGATGCCTTGGTAGAAAATGTCATTCTTCTGCCGTCCCTCTCCCCTAGTTAGCCTTTTCCGCCTGATGCGCCAGGCGTACCAACAACCTCAGCGCGTCTTGTGCCTGCTGTGCCCGCTCTACCCGTTGCGGATTCTTGCTATCGGAATTCGCTAGCTGCTGCAGTTCTTCTACAGCCTCGCCTATAAAGCCTTGACTGAGCAGCCCTTCGGAAAGTTCGTCCTCGTCGGGGATAACATGCAGTTTCATCTTCCGTTCGCGCTCGTATAGAGCCGCGAAAGTCGGCGCGATCTTCGTGACCCGCTCGTCCAGGTAAGCGGCATCGTGGACGGACAGCGTTCCCTCCAGCGCGTACTTCACCACAGTGGTGCGCTTCGCGTCGATGCCCTCCAGCCGCGCCAAGAACTCGTCGATATCCGCCACCGAGTTCACCGTCGCGTTCAGCACCTTGAATGCCCAACGCCCTACTGGAACTTCCTCTACCTGCACGTCCGCCTGTTGTTCTGGTCGCGCCGGATCCACCGCGATGTCCACTACCAACACGTTGCCGGAGTTCGCCTCGCCGCGCCCGTCTGGCTCAACGAAAGCCGTGACTTCCTGTGCGCCCGAATACCACACACGCGCCCGTGATGCGTCCGCGTCCAGCGGCATTGTCGAGTGCGTGTCACCCAGCGCCACGTAGTCCACCTTTCGCTCGCGGCAAGCCTGGGCCGCATTGTTCACGTCGATGCGGTCTAGGTCGTCCTTCTCACCGAAGGAACCCACTGCACCGTGCCCCACCAGCACGCGCACGCCCGCTCCCTGTACTGGCTCCAGATCGCGAAGTGCGGCTGCCACCAGGTCCTCGTCCGCGTTCTTCCCCCGCAGCGGGGCACCCACGATCTCGAGAGGAATACCAGCCGCGCCCGCGCCACCGGAGTTCGGCACCGCCACTGGAGCCGAATCCCTAAGCACATAAACATTCGCCAGGTCGGTGAACTCCTCCCGGTGGTACACGCTCGCCGCGTCCAGCGGGTCATGGTTTCCGGGCAGCAGGAACACCGGCACTTTTGTGCGCTTCAGAACGTCCATCGCACGACCGTAAATCTCTGGTTTCAGCAGGTTATCGTCGAAGACATCGCCGGCCACCACGATGGCGTCACACTGCTTCTCTTCTGCGAGCTTCAACAGCGCCTCGACCGCCGTCAACCGCGATTCATCAAAACGCGACTGCGCCTCGCTGCTCAAGAAGCGGCGCTTCATCCCCAATTGCCAATCCGACGTGTGCAAGATCCGCACCCGGTGCGCCGATGTTGTTGCCATAGGTTGTGCCATGCCTTACCCCTGCCCGTTGTTGCCGTCTACTTCGCCACTTGTCTCGTCTGTAGTTCTATCAGCACCTCCAGACAAGCCACCCTCACAATAGAACAAAGGTTCGACACTCTCTAGGGTTTCATAGCAAACCTCCAGCTCATGCATGGCCTTCAGCTGATCTACCGCATGCCAGGTCACCGATCGCATGGCCTCTTTCAGGGCCTTCTGATCACCCTGCTCCAGCCCCGATTCCCACTGCAACGGCTCCCATTTCACCGGCTCCGCCGCCGTCCCCCAGAACTCGGCCGAATCCACCTGTTCCGGCTGGTCGGCCTGCCCCTCAGCAGGGGCTGGTGCTTCCTGTCGCCTAATTGGTGACGCCCCCACGCCCCCGCCGCCCCAGCCCTGAACTGGGCGCAGCAGCTCCTGCGCGTTAAGTCCCCGCCATTTCAGCAGAATGCTCGCATCCCTATCCAGCTTCTCCGCTGCAGAGTAGGCCAGCGCCACCACGTGCTTGCAGACCGCGGACTTATCCGGGCAACTGCAGTACACACGATTGACGTGCCCGGGATGCATCAGCACGGAGGCAACGTCCAAGCCCGGCGCGCCACCACTTAAGAGGGAGCGGATGTGCGAGCTATCGGAGAGCATCTCGTGGTAAACGAAATCCCTCTGGCGATCCGTGAGTCTCCGCAGGTGAATGGACGTTTCAAACGGCTCCAGCTGCGAGCCGTGGATCAGCCCGGCAACCACATTCTCCGCAAACTCAACGCTCAACACTTTCCCGCCGCGAAAGTACTCGCGGCCACGCGCCAGTCGTCCAGAGTCGGCGGACCTGGATATGGCCTCCATCAGCTGCGAGCTGGCCCAGCTATCCTCTCCGCGGATGTGGGTGCCGTGCTGATCCCGCAGGCGATCCATCTCTTGGCGCCGCTTGGCTCCAAAGTCGGCGAGAACCACATTGTCGCCCCAGGTAGCGTCTGTGCGAGTGCGCTTCCTCGGTTGCTCGCTAACCATCGTTTTCCTCCAACTGGGTAGATTCGCGCAGCTGCAGCAGCTCGCTCAACTCATCATCGTCCAGGTTGGCGATCCACCCCTCGCCCGCACCGACGATGTCACCCGCCAACTCGCGCTTACTCATGATGATGTCGTGGATTCTTTCGTCGATGGTGCCCTGTACCACCAGCTTATAAACCTCCACGGACTTGTTTTGACCGATCCGATAGGCCCGGTCCGTGGCCTGGTCTTCCACTGCCGGGTTCCACCATCGGTCGATGTGAATCACCACCGAAGCCTCGGTCAGGGTGATGCCGGTACCTCCGGCCCGTACCGAGAGGATCATGATCGGCGGCCCATCGGCGCTCTGGAAGTCGCGGACCATCTGCGTGCGCTTCGCACGCGACAGGCTGCCGTGCAGAACGGGAACCTCCACACCGAAGGTGCTCTGCAGTTCCGGCGCCAGCATCTTGCCGAACGTCGGAAACTGCGTGAACATCAGCACCTTCTTGCCCTGTTCCAGCGCCTGGCCGGTGATCTCGAAGATGCGCTCGATCTTTGCCGAGCGGTGCTTACCATCGGCCAAAATTCCGGAGCCGTCGCCCGCGAAGTGCGCCGGGTGGTTGCAGATCTGCTTGATCTTCACCAACGCCCCCAGGATATTGGCGCGCCGCTTGCCACCGGGTAGCTGCAGGCGCATCTCCATGTCCTTAATAAAGGACTCGTACAACGCCGCCTGCTCCCTAGACAAAGGCACTCGTTCCACGATGTCCTGCTTCTCCGGCAAGTCCAGACCAATCGCCGCGTCGTCCTTCAACCGGCGCAGAATAAAAGGCTGCACCAGCCCGCGCAGGCGCCGTTTCGCCTCCTCGTCCCCGTAGCGCTCAATGGGGATGGCCAAGCGGTTTTGGAAGGCTGCGGCTGAGCCGAAGATTCCGGGGTTCGCGAAGTCCATGATCGCGTACAGATCACTCAGCCGGTTTTCCACCGGGGTGCCCGTCAGTGCAATGTGGGTCTCTGCATTCAGCGAGCGCACCGCCCGGGACTGCTTCGTCGTCGGGTTCTTGATGGCCTGCGCCTCGTCGGCCACCACTCGCCCCCACTGAACCTGCTGGTAGCGCGCAGTATTTCTGGCCACACGCCCGTAGGTTGTCACCACTAGATCCGGCTTCTTTTGCCTGCCCTCCAGCCCCTGGGACGTGGCGTCACCAAACTCCTCATCAGTGAGCAACCCCGAACCGTGATCAACCAGCACCTCCAGGCTCGGCACGTGCAGCGCGGCCTCCGCCCGCCAAGCCTCCACGACGGTGGTGGGCGCAACCACCAGGGTGGGGCCTGCGCAATCGTCGACCTCGCGTTCCCAGGCCAACAACGCGAGCATTTGCAGGGTTTTACCCAGACCCATGTCGTCGGCCAGGATCGCGCCAATACGGTGACGGTGCATCCAGGCCAGCCAGCTTAGACCACGGCGTTGGTGGTCGCGCAGGGCGGTCTGCACCGCGGCGGGAGGCTCTACCGGCTCCGGCGGATCCACCTGCGCCTCGCCGTCGAGCAGTCGTTCCACCCAACCGTCAGCCACCACGCGGAATTCGTGGTCGGTATCTACCGTCTCGCTGGCACTCAACAGGTCGGCTTCCAAGATGTCGCGCACGCTCACGGTGGCATCCCCCACCGGCTTGTCCTGCTCCTTGGTCACTTCCGCGAACCACTTGCGGGCGCTCGACAGAGCCTCCTGATCCAGGTAGACGTACTCGCCGTTGATGCGCACGATCGACTCGGCCGCGTTCAAAAGCTCCTCGCGGGTAGCCTCGTCCAGTTCCGCACCGGTTCCGTCGGCACCATCGGCACCGTTAGCCCCTGCTGCGCCGCCGTCGCCCAGGCTGACCTCCCAGGAGAAGTTCATCAGCTGATCCATGCCCAGCTTGCCCGAGCCCGGCCCCTGCCCCACCGGGGTGACCTTCGCCTTTACCCGCGGGCGCACTTTGCCCCACCCGCGCGGAATCATCACACCAAACCCGGCTTCGCGCAGCGCCTCCGCCCCGTGCTCTAGGAAGCTCGCGAGCTCGGTGATGTCCAGGTTCGTTCCCAAGGTTGGCTGTGCGCTCGGCAGTTCTTCTGGACGCCACCATTCCCGCTCCAACCGATTCGAGCCGCTATTTACCCACGTCAGCAGGCTTCGCACGTGCGGATTGAACTCCTGCCACACGTCCTCCACCCTGTAGAGGCTGCGGATAACCTGCTCCCTCAGATCTTCGTTCATGGTGGCTGGGTTCAACGGCTCGAAGGGTCCACCGTTCTGGGAATAGGCAATCTGCAGCCACCAGGTTGGTTCGGAATCGACTTCTTCCACTTCGGAGGGCGTAGACAACAAGAACACCAACTGCCCCGCCTGGGCCTCCGCCTCGCGCCGCCACTGGCCGAGGCTTACCACGGTGCTGGCTCCGCCCCGCCGGGTTGCCGTGCCCGTCGCCAGGGCCCGCACGAAGTCCGAGGTGAAGTCACTCAGCTCGCGGCGCAGGTGGGTCACGGCGATCCAGTGCGCAAACTCGTCGGCCATGCGATCCACTACGTCTGCGCCACCGTTGCGTGTCAGCACTCCCGGCACGCGCTCACGGAACTGCTGCAGCACGCGCATGTGGTCGCCTGCGGACGCAAGGGTCCAACGTGGGAACCATTGATCATCCACGCGCTCCATCCGCACCATCACGCGCCCGGCTCGCACGGCATCCTCAACAAAAGAGCATAAATTCATAAGAAATTTGAGCTCCGGCCCCAGTCCGTCAATCAGGCCACACTTATCGGTAGTTTCAGTATCGATATTTTTATTCACATACTCGCATAATTCACCCATGAGCGAAACAGATTCTTCGGGTGTCAAAGCCACCGCCGGCACCGGCAATTCCTTAACTCTCCCCCGGGGCGTAGACAGCCAAATCCCACCCCTATTGCGCCACGGGCGCGACCCCAGAATATCCATACAAACAGCAGGTAGATCGCCGGTTTCCAGTTCATCGATATCGAGTACCACCCCGTGCCCCTCGACACGCTCTACCCACAACCACAGCCCGCCCGACGTGGGTGCAACAACGTGCATCTGATGCGTGAATCCCATGCTGGAAGTTCTACCACGTACCCCGGACACCCTTCGCAACGTGAACGTCTTCGCTAACGTGGATACCGAGTTGTGCGCGTCACACATG
>NZ_CALLDG010000020.1 GCF_937999985.1 uncultured Corynebacterium sp. | reverse complement strand
ACTGATCACATCCCTGCTGTCTCCCCCAACCCGGAGGCTCCGGACCGCAACCTGGCGATGGAGCTGGTCCGAGTGACGGAAGCCGCCGCCCTCGCCTCCGGCAAGTGGGTTGGCCGTGGACAGAAAGAATCCGGTGACGGCGCAGCCGTGGATGCGATGCGCCAGATGATCAACTCCGTGGAAATGGACGGCGTTGTCGTGATCGGCGAGGGCGAGAAGGACGAAGCCCCCATGCTGTTCAACGGCGAGCAGGTCGGCACAGGCAACGGCCCGGCGGTGGACATCGCCGTCGACCCGGTCGACGGCACCACCCTGATGGCCGAAGGCCGCCCGAACGCCATCTCCGTGATCGCCGCCGCCGAACGCGGATCCATGTACGACCCGTCCGCCGTGTTCTACATGAAGAAGATCGCCGTTGGCCCGGAGGCCGTGGGCAAGGTGGACATCGACGCTCCGGTCGCTGACAACATCAACGCCGTAGCCAAGGCCAAGGGCACCGTCCCGGGCGACATCACCGTCGTCGTGCTGGACCGCCCGCGCCACGAGGATCTGATCCGCGAGATCCGCGAGGCCGGCGCGAAGGTCCGCCTGATCGGTGACGGCGACGTGGCAGGTGCCGTGGCAACCGCCCAGGACACTTCCACCAACTCTGTGGACATCATGATGGGCATCGGTGGCACCCCGGAGGGTGTTATCGCCGCCGCCGCTATGAAGTGCATGGGCGGTGAGATCCAGGGCAAGCTGTGGCCGAAGGACGAGGCCGAGCGCCAGAAGGCCCTGGACGCGGGCCACGATCTGGACCGTGTGCTGACCACCAACGACCTGGTGAATTCCGAGCACTGCTACTTCGTCGCCACCGGCGTGACCAACGGAGACATGGTACGCGGTGTCTCTTACCACCAGAACTCCGCCACCACCCGTTCCCTGGTCATGCGTTCTCGCTCCGGCACAATCCGCTTCATCGAGTCGCAGCACCAGCTGGCGAAGCTGCAGTCCTACTCCGTGCTGGATTACACCCGTAACTAGCTCTTTTTATGACGCCCCCACGCCGCCACCGCGCAGCAGGCCTTTTAGGTAGATTGGGCGGTGTCCGTGCGGGGCACGAAAGACTATCCGCTTTCCCACGGTTCCCGACTTTGAGCCCATCGGTGGGTTCGAAGCGGGAGGCGTCAAAAAGCTAAGAAGATAAAGGTGATGAAAGAATGACCGAGCAAGAATTCCGCATTGAACACGACACGATGGGCGAGGTTAAGGTTCCCGCGAAGGCTCTGTGGCGTGCGCAGACGCAGCGTGCCGTGGAGAACTTCCCGATCTCCGACCGTCCGCTGGAGTCCGCACAGATCCGCGCGATGGGTCTGCTGAAGGCGGCCTGCGCGCAGGTGAACAAGGACCGTGGCCTGCTGACCGACGAGCAGGCGGATGCCATCATCTCCGCTGCGAAGGAAATCGCCGACGGCAAGCACGACGCTGAGTTCCCGATCGACGTGTTCCAGACCGGCTCCGGTACCTCTTCCAACATGAACACCAACGAGGTCATCGCCTCTATCGCCAAGAACAACGGCGTGGAGATCCACCCGAATGACCACGTAAACATGGGGCAGTCCTCCAACGACACGTTCCCGACCGCCACCCACGTGGCCGCCACCCAGGCTGCAGTCAACGACCTCATCCCGGGTCTGAAGGTACTTCAGGAGTCCCTGGCCAAGAAGGCTAAGGAGTGGGAGACGGTTGTGAAGTCCGGTCGCACCCACCTGATGGATGCTGTCCCCGTGACCCTGGGCCAGGAGTTCTCTGGCTACGCCCGCCAGATCGAGGCAGGCATCGAGCGCGTTGAGGCCACCCTGCCCCGTCTGGGCGAGCTGCCGATCGGCGGTACCGCAGTCGGCACCGGCCTGAACACCCCGGCTGACTTCGGCGCCAACGTTACCGCCGAGCTGGTGAAGCTGACCGGCGTGGAGCAGCTGCGTGAGGCAGAGAACCACTTCGAGGCGCAGGCTAACCGCGATGGCCTGGTTGAGTTCTCCGGTGCTATGCGCACCATCGCTGTCTCCCTGAACAAGATCGCCAACGACATCCGCTGGATGGGCTCCGGCCCGCTGACCGGCCTGGGCGAGATCCACCTGCCGGACCTGCAGCCGGGCTCTTCCATCATGCCGGGCAAGGTCAACCCGGTTCTGTGTGAGACCGCAACCCAGGTTGCTGCACAGGTCATCGGTAACGACGCTGCCGTTGCCTTTGGTGGTTCCCAGGGTGCGTTCGAGCTGAACGTGTACATCCCGATGATGGCCCGCAACGTGCTGGAGTCTGCGAAGCTGCTGGCCAACACCGCCCGCGTATTCGCAGAGAAGCTGGTCGACGGCATCGAGCCGAACGAGGAGCGTATGCGCACTCTGGCTGAGTCCTCCCCGTCCATCGTTACCCCGCTGAACTCTGCCATTGGTTACGAGGCTGCGGCGAAGGTTGCTAAGACTGCTCTGAAGGAAGGCAAGACCATCCGTCAGACTGTCATCGACCTGGGCTTTGTCGACGGCGAGAAGCTGACCGAGGAGGAGCTGGATAAGCGCCTCGACGTCCTGGCTATGGCAAACACCGACCGCGACAAGTAGGCGAAAACTAAGTACTGACGCTGTTGCGTGGCCAGCTGGCTAGTTGGTTAGTTGGCTGGTTGGCTGGTTGGCTGGCCACACTAGCCGGGTCATCCTAGCTGGCCGCACTAGCCGGGTCATCCTAGCTGGCCGCACTAGCCGGGTCATCCTAGCTGCCCTGCAAGCCTGGCCGACACACCCGCTGTTGTTTTCCGAAGGTGTTTTTTGAAGGCACTAGTAGGCATTAGCGCTACTAGTAGGCACTAGCCATCACCTTTGGAGGAGCGACAGCGGGTTTTCCTATTTGCCATGCATCTGGCCCCTGTCCCTCTGGCTCTCTTGCCACCTCCTGGCTCCCTCTTGCCGCCTCCGAAGGGCGAAATGTCGCTAGACCGAGAATATGCACTGCGCCTCGGCCGGCTTCACATAATCACAACGCACTGACCTGGGCTTTTATTTTACTGGAATTTGATCCCACTAGCAGATTCCCGTTCTAGCGACATTCAGCCTCTCCAGCACCGACCAATACCCACTATCTGCCACCACACCGCCAACCAACCACTATCCTTCAAAAGCTATTGGTCACACCAGCACCACACGTTTCATAGATGTCGGAAAAGTTGCAAAACGCCTTCCCCCTAAGATTGGCACCTTCCGCAATACCCCCGTGACCTGCACTTTTACACTATTGAAAATCTACCCCAACAAGGTTTTGCAACTTTTCCGACATTTACCCCACCGAAGTGCAACATTTCCGACATTTGCACCCCCTTGGAATGGAGCTTTGTCGCCACGCGAGCCACTAAATACCCACCCGCCACGCCAGTCGCAACACACCCACCCGCCACGCGAACCACCGTATGCCCGCCCACAGCGCCGGCCGTTAAGCACAGCACACCAGACAAGCCTGAATGAAGAATCACACAAACCTTGCACTAGATATAACTTTGCACTGGGTGTAAGTTTGTCCGAGTGATGAGTTCGAACTGCTGCGATTCAACAGCTCCCCCAGAGCCCACGGAGCCCCCAGCTCCCACAACCATGGGGCTGCGCGAGCGCAAACGCCTGGAAACCAGGCTAAGGATCGAGGACGAGGCCACTCGCCTCTTCCTCGATCGATCCTTCGATGGAGTCACCCTGGAGGAAATCTGCGAAGCGGCCGACATCAGCCGCCGCACCTTCTTCAACTACTTCTCCTCAAAGGAACACGTTGCGGTCGGTAAACAACCCCCGTTGCTCACCAAGGATGACTTCGACAAGCTCGAGAGCTTCTCCCCCTCACAGGGCAGCCTGCCTCAATTCCTCTACGACATGCTGACCAAGAAGCGCATCGAGGAG
>NZ_CALLDG010000019.1 GCF_937999985.1 uncultured Corynebacterium sp. | reverse complement strand
GGTGGCCAACGTTACGCACGAACAGCAGGGAACGACCATGCAGACGCAGCTCCTCGCCATCGCGGGAGGTAAACACACGATCCTCGTTGAGCTTACGGGTGAAGGTCTTGCCGCCCTTCTGAACTTCCTCGGTGAGGTTGCCGGTGTTCAGGCCCAACCAGTTGCGGTAGCCCAGGGTCTTATCGGTTGCGTCGACAGCGGCGACGGAGTCCTCGAAGTCCATGATGGTGGAGACTGCGGATTCGAGGTTCAGGTCCTTCACACCAGCCTTGTCGGTCTTGCCGATCGGGGACTCCGGGTCAATCTGGATGTCGATGTACAGCCCGTTGTTGTACAGCAGGATGTCGGTCGGGTTGGCCTTGTCGCCGCCGAAGCCTGCGTAGACCTCCGGGTTGCGCAGGTGCACATCGTTGCCGTCGATGGTGGCGGTCAGCTGGCCGGACTCAACGGCGTACTTGGTGACGTCCTTGTGGGAGCCGGACTCCAGCGGTACAACGCGGTCCAGGAACTCGCGACCCCACTCGATGACCTTGTCACCACGGACCTTGTTGTAACCGGTGCCCTTCTCCTGGCCGTTTTCCTCAGAGATAGCATCGGTGCCGTACAAAGCGTCGTACAGGGAACCCCAGCGGGCGTTCGCCGCGTTCAGCGCGAAGCGGGCGTTCAGGATCGGCACCACCAGCTGCGGGCCGCCGGTCGTGCCGACCTCCGGGTCGATGTTCTGGGTCGTAATCTCAAAGTCGCCCGGCTCGTCGACCAGGTAGCCGATTTCCTTCAGGAAGGCCTTGTACTCCTCCGGATCCTGAGCACCCTTGTGGTCGGCGTACCAGGCGTCCATCTTCTTCTGCAGCTCGTCGCGAGTGTTCAGCAGCTCGCGGTTGCGCGGGGTGTACTCCTCGACGATCTTGCCGAAGCCATCCCAGAACTTCTCCTGCTCCTCGGCGGAATCCTTGCCGATGGCGGGAAGCACCTCAGTGTTAACAAAATCGTAGAGAGTCTTGGCAACCTGAAGGCCGCCGGCTGTTACGCGCTCGGTCTGGGTCATAGTGACGTGGCTCCTCACATATCAATCGATTTACCTACTTAAAGGTCTCTACCCTCAAAGACTAGGTGAGTTCCCTCACGATCGGTATGAAGTTGGTCATAGATCGCACTCTGCCCACCCCCACCGACGGGGGCTATCGGGCAAGGTTGTTCCTCTTTTTCTTTTTGACGCCACGATTCAACCCGTGGCGCACCACACCTATAAGCGCAGCAAGAGAGCCACATCACGTTCAATCGTTAAGGCGTCACTTAGAAACAGTGTGGAGAAAATCTTTACAAGATTCACAAAAAGGAGAGCCACCCCCACACAGAAATATCCGCCTGACCGGCATTGACGTGGTTATTTAGGTTGGTACTCTCGTAGGTAGAGACACGGAACGCAGACTTCACCTAGGCTGCACTGAAGAGTGCTGTCGAGGTCCTCGAATATGCGGCTCGGTGTCCCCCCCGCCAGGAACCCCCGGGCAGGGACCAAGACATAACTCTCCCCTTAATTAGTAAGGAAGTGACCCCTACATGTCGAACGTCGGCAAGGCACGTACCGCTGAAGAAATCCAGAAGGACTGGGACGAGAACCCCCGCTGGGCTAACGTCGAGCGCGATTACACCGCAGAGCAGGTCGCTGAGCTGCAGGGCACCGTTGTTGAAGAGCACACCCTGGCACGCCGCGGCGCTGAGATCCTGTGGGAAGCAGTCAACAAGGATGACGACTCCTACATCAACGCCCTGGGCGCCCTGACCGGTAACCAGGCCGTTCAGCAGGTCCGCGCAGGCCTGAAGGCTGTTTACCTGTCCGGTTGGCAGGTTGCAGGTGACGCTAACCTGTCCGGCCACACCTACCCCGACCAGTCCCTGTACCCGGCGAACTCCGTTCCGTCCGTTGTTCAGCGCATCAACAACGCGCTGTCCCGCGCAGACGAGATCGCTCGTGTTGAGGGCGACACCTCCGTTGACAACTGGCTGGTTCCGATCGTTGCCGACGGCGAGGCTGGCTTCGGTGGCGCACTGAACGTTTACGAGCTGCAGAAGGCCATGATCAAGGCCGGCGCTGCAGGTACCCACTGGGAGGACCAGCTGGCCTCCGAGAAGAAGTGTGGCCACCTGGGCGGCAAGGTCCTGATCCCGACCCAGCAGCACATCCGCACCCTGAACTCCGCACGTCTGGCAGCTGACGTTGCCAACACCCCGACCCTGGTTGTCGCTCGTACCGACGCTGAGGCTGCTACCCTGCTGACCTCCGACGTTGACGACCGCGACAAGCCGTTCCTGACCGGCGGCCGTACCGCTGAGGGCTTCTACAACGTGCAGAACGGCATCGAGCCCTGCATCGCCCGTGCGAAGGCATACGCTCCGTACGCTGACCTGATCTGGATGGAGACCGGTACCCCGGACCTGGAGCTGGCTAAGAAGTTCGCTGAGGCAGTCCGCGAAGAGCACCCGGACCAGCTGCTGGCTTACAACTGCTCCCCGTCCTTCAACTGGTCCGCACATCTGGACGACGACACCATCGCCAAGTTCCAGAACGAGCTGGGCGCAATGGGCTTCAAGTTCCAGTTCATCACCCTGGCTGGCTTCCACGCTCTGAACTACTCCATGTTCGACCTGGCTTACGGCTACGCCCGCAACCAGATGTCCGCATTCGTCGACCTGCAGAACCGCGAGTTCGACGCTGCCAAGGAGCGCGGCTTCACCGCTGTGAAGCACCAGCGTGAGGTCGGTGCTGGCTACTTCGACAAGATCGCCACCACCGTCGACCCGAACTCCTCCACCACCGCCCTGAAGGGCTCCACCGAGGAGGGCCAGTTCCACTAAGCCGCTTGCTTCCAAGCGCTAGGAACTAGCTGCGCGGGCTGAAAAACCCGCACACTGCTAGGGCTCGGTCAGCACGAGAGTGCTGGCCGAGCCCTTTCTCTTTTCTGACAAACGGCTACTACGGATAAAGCCAATGGCAACTTCACCCATGCCCCAAAGCCTCCGAATATACTGGTGAGCACCATGGGAAAACCGACTGAACGCAGATCTGCACGCCCCCCTGCACGCAACTCAGAGCGCGATATCGAGCGTCCCTTCGTCGGCTCCCGCCTTCGCCAACTACGCAAGGAACGCGGAATCTCCCAGGCTCGCCTCGCGGAGATCTTGGACCTCTCCGCCAGCTACGTGAACCAGATCGAGCACGACGGGCGCCCTCTTACCGCCGCCGTGTTGGAACGCATCACCGCCGCCTTCGGCGTCGACCCGACCTTCTTCGCCGACCAAGACTCCACTCGCCTGCTAGCGGAAATACAGGATGCCACCCTAGATCCAGAAATCAGCCCCACCCCGGCTGACGTAACCGAGCTCGCAGCACTGGTGAAGAACCACCCGGACCTGGCACGTGCCTTCGTGGATCTTCACTCCCGCTATCGCAACGTCTCGGATACCCTCTCGCTGCTCACCGAGGAGCGCGTGCAAGGCTCTGCCATCCTCTCCATCACGCCCAAAGGTGAGCTCTTCGGCCGGGCCTCCGGGCCAGAGGCGTTCTCCATGCCGCACGAGGAAGTCCGCGACTTCTTCTACGCCAGGCAGAACTACATCGATGTTCTGGATGTAGCGGCGGAGAAGTTGGCGTCCAAAATAAACATCGGGGCGAACCAGATACACCACACAGAACAGATCATCGCCGAACGGCTCCAACAGGTGCACCACGTGCAGGTGATCTATTCGCGCGACCTGGGCGACACGCAGCACAAGTTCGACCCGAAGCAAAAGACACTCCACGTGTCGGCGAAGATGCGCCCCGGGCAGATCGCGTTCCGGCTAGCCACCGAGCTGGCGTTCCTCGAGGCCGGAACGACCATCAGCTCGCTGGTGGAGCTGGGTCACTTCCAGTCCGAAGAATCCCGCGCTCTCGCCCGGCGCGGCCTGGCCAGCTACTACGCCGCAGCGCTACTACTGCCCTACCGGCAGTTCCATAGTTCCGCGGAGGAATCGCGCTACGACCTGGAGTTCCTCATGCGCGAATACGGCGTGGGCTACGAGACTGTCTGCCACCGCCTCTCCAGCCTGCAGCGCCCCAGCCTGCGCGGTGTGCCCTGGACCTTCGTGCGCGTGGACCGTGCGGGCAACATGTCCAAGCGCCAGTCGGCGACGGGCCTGCACCTTTCGAACTCCGGCGGCACGTGCCCGCTGTGGAATGTGTACGAGACGTTTAGCTACCCGGGCAAGATCATGCGGCAGATCGCGCAGATGCCAGACGGGAGAACCTACCTGTGGATCGCGCGCACCGTGAACCACCACCGTGCGGCATGGGGCCAGCCGGGGAAGATGTTCGCCATCGGTTTGGGCTGTGAGCTGCGGCACGCCGACCGGACGGTGTATTCGGACGGACTGGACCTAGAGGACACGTCCGCGGCGGTGCCGATCGGCTCCGGTTGTCGTCTGTGCCCGCGCGATAACTGCCCACAGCGCGCATTCCCGCCGATCCACCGCTCGCTGGAGATCGACCCGCACCGTTCGAGTGTGTCCCCCTACTAGTTCGTCCCCCTACTAGTTCGTGCCTCCCAACTAGCGCTAGTCGCCGTCGAAAAGCCCGACGATCTGCCTGCGCTGTAGCTCTCTGCGGTTATATGTAGCCTCGCGCACCGATTCGTCGGTATCGAAGCTCGAGCCCAGGGCCCCGCCGAGGGTGCCTAGTGACGCCGCAAACCATGCCAGCGTCAAATAATCCAGCGGCGTGATAGTGGAGTTCACTCGGCTTTCGAAGAAGGGCACCGGCACAACGGCGGCGCTGACCAGCAGCATCGTTAGGTAGATCAGGGCATACACGCCGGTTGCCGAAATCAGTACTGTGCCGATGGTGGCCAGATTATCCATCCGGGCGCGCCACCACTCGACGCTGTCGGAGGAAGCCTGTGTGGAGGTTGCATCGGCGCCGACGCTCAACACGGACGGTTCCGCCTTACGGCTATAACCCCCGTTCCACAGGCCGTTTTTGTAGATCAACCAGAAGGTCAGCAGGGTTATGGAAAGGATAGTGATCATGATCTGCCGCCACGAGCTGATCAGGTAGGACATCTCCCACACCGAACCGTAAAAGATGCCGAAGCCGCCGGTGGCCACGCCCGTGGCCAGGCAGCTGGAGAGCACCTTGATCAACTGGCCGGGGCGGTTACCGCGGATCATTCCCAGCAGCAGGCGCAGGGTGCGCCCACGGCCTTCGAGTACGCGGGTGGTATCGGCCTCTACGTCGCCGCCCTCGATCTCGTCTACGCCCTTTTCGCGCTGGCCAGCTCCGGCGTGCTTGCCACAGACCAGGCGCGACAGCTCCTGCCGCAGGCCCTCCTTGGCCCGCAGCAGGCCGAAGGCGGGCAGGCACAGCATGGTGGCCTTGCCCTGCTCGACGGTCTGGCTGATTACCGGCCTGCGGGTGGTCAGTGGCAGGTCGGTGACGTACACCAGCCGGTCCCAGCCGTAGTCGCGCAGGATTCCGGGGGCGGTGTCGGCGAGGCGGACGTTGCCGAACTCGTCCATCGGCAGCGTTCCGGTGCGGAATTCGAGGATGGGTTTGGTCCCGGAGACGTGATTCTCCGAGGCCTTAGCGAGCTGTTGGAGCATGGCGCGCACGCGCACCGCTGGCAGTCCTCGGTCTGCCAGCAAGCCAATCTTCTCTGGCAAGTCTGGGCACCAATCGTGGCAGGGGGGGAGGGATTCGGAGGGATTTGCTCGAAATCCTACTCTACCTGCGTCTTAACAGGGAAATGCTGGCCGTTAAACGCAAAACCGGCCCGCGCCCCTTCTGGGGGAGCTTCCAGGAGAAGCTTCCGGTACAGGCGCGGGCCGGCCAGTGAGCCGATGAACCTTCTTAGAGGTTGATCATGTGGCCGCCGGCGATGCCGTGAGCGGCCTCCTTCATAGCCTCCGATAGGGTCGGGTGCGTGTGAACGTTGCGGGAGATCTCCTCGGCCGTCAGGTCGAAGCGCTGTGCCAGGGTCAGCTCCGGCAGCAGTTCGGAGACATCCGGGCCGACCATGTGGGCGCCCAGCAGCTCGCCGTATTCAGCGTCTGCCACCAGCTTCACAAAGCCCACTGCGTGGCCCAGGCCCTGTGCCTTGCCGTTGGCGGTGTAGGGGAAGGTGGCGACCTTCACCTCGCGGCCTTCCTCCTCTGCCTGCTTCTTGGCGGCTTCCTCGGTGTAGCCGAAGGATGCTACCTGCGGAGAGCAGAAGGTAGCTCGCGGCATCATCTGGTAGTCGCCGAGCAGTTCGGTCTCCTCGCCCGCGATAATCTCGGCGGCAACCACGCCCTGTGCTTCGGCAACGTGTGCCAGCTGCAGCTTAGCGGTGACGTCACCGATGGCGTAGATGTGCGGAACGCTGGTGCGCATCTCGTCGTCGATGTCGATCGCACCGCGCTCGGTCAGCTTCACGCCGGTGTTCTCCAGGCCGAAGCCCTCCACACGGGGAGCGAAGCCGATTGAGACCATCACGCGGTCTGCCTTCAGGGTCTCGGTCTTGGAGCCGTCGGCGGACTCGATGTCCACCTCCACGCCCTTGCCTTCGCCCAGGTCGCGGACAGCAGTGGTCTTGTGACCAGTCTTCAGAGTTACGCCCAGCTTCTTGTACTGCTTGGCGATTTCCTTGGAAACGTCCTTGTCCTCATTCGGCAGGACGCGGTCCATGAACTCTACGACGGTGATGTCCACACCAAAGTTGGACAGCACGTAGGCGAATTCCATGCCGATGGCGCCAGCGCCGATAATGACCATAGAGTCCGGCTTGTTCTCGTCCAGGATCTGCTCTTCGTAGGAGACGATGTTGCCGCCCAGCTCTACGCCCGGCAGGGACTTCACAACGGAACCGGTGGCGATGATGCAGTTGTCGAAGGTGATGGTCTTGCCTGCGTCGTCACCGTCGGAGACCTCGATGGTCTTGTCGTCAACAAAGTTGCCGCGGCCGTGGATCTCCTGAATCTTGTTCTTCTTCATCAGGTAGTGCACACCCTTGACGATGTTGCCCGAGACCTTGCGGGAGCGCTGGTGCGCAACCTTAAAGTCCATCGAGATGTTGTCGCCGGTAATGCCGTAGGTCTTGGCTTCCTTGGTGATGGTGTGCGCAAGTTCGGCGTTGCGGATCAGCGCCTTCGAGGGGATGCAGCCCACGTTGAGGCATACGCCGCCCCAGTACTGCTTTTCGATAACGGCGGTCTTCAGACCCAACTGAGCGGCACGAATCGCCGCCACGTATCCGCCAGGGCCTGCTCCGAGTACTACTACGTCAAAATGTTCTTTAGCCACAAGCCCCAAGGGTACTTAATGTTTGTCGCTCGTGTTTAGTGAGCTCCGTCTGGCTCTTGGTCTCTAGGTCTTCCTCTTTCTCTTTCTTATTGACGCCATTCCTCCTCCCATAGTGCCCACCTCAGCCTTCCAATTAACTTCCACACCACTTGCCCCCAAAGGAAACACCCCCGCTTTCGGGTTCAATAGAGAAAGTTTTTCCTCCTTTGGGTTCCCAAAATTCTCGCGGATTGGGTAAAGTCTCGTGTGTCCTTAGAGATTTGCTGTGGATTTCTTGAATATTCCCCGAATATCCGCCGAAAACGCCCTGCAGGTCTTTTTCACACATTCGACTGAGCACCTCACGCCCCGGGCAAGAATTACTGACGTTTCCCCCAGCGTGCCCCACAGAAGGATCAATTCTATGAAGCGAAGCATCGTCCGCACTCTCGCCGCTGCCACGGCTGCGATCGCCCCGTTCGCAACCGTCGCGGTCACCGCACCGGCCGCTCAGGCCGCTAGCGTCTCCGCCACCCAGAAGGCAGACGGCATCGCGCCGGCAACGCTGAAAATGAACTCCACGACTCCGAACCAGCCGGAGGATTCCACCACGTGGCGTAAGAACATCAAGTACTGGAACAACCAGGGCTTCGACAACGTGCAGGAAGTCTCCGCGTACTCCCCGTCGATGAAGCGCCACATCCCGCTGGTCGTCATCCAGCCGAAGGACAAGGCAAAGCGTGACAACGCCCCGACCCTGTACATGCTGAACGGCGCAGACGGTGGCGAGGGCATTGCCAACTGGATCCGTCAGACCGACATCGTCACTTACTACGGCGGTAACGATGACGCGAACAAGGGCACTGTCAGCCCGGGCATCGGCGCCAACATCGTGATCCCGATGAGCGGTGCGTTCTCCTACTACACTGACTGGGTCACCGAGCCGAACACCCCGTACATCAAGGGGCCGCAGAAGTGGGAGACCTTCCTGACCCGCGAGCTGCCGCAGGCCATTGAGCCGGCCCTGAAGGCTAACGACAAGCGCGCCATCGCTGGCATGTCCATGACCGGCACCACCTCCCTGCTGTACGCGCAGCACCACCCGGGCTTCTACGACTCCGTCGGTGCCTTCTCCGGCTGTGCCGCAACCACCACTGGCCTGACCCCGCAGTTCATCAACCTGGTTCTGAACCGCGGTGGCACGGACTTCACCAAGATGTGGGGGCCGGTAAACGGTGAGGTTGCCCGCAACAACGATGCTCTGATCAACGCTGAGAAGCTGCGTGGCCAGAAGAACATCTACGTCTCCACTAGCTCCGGCTTCCCCGGCGAGCACGATATGCCGTGGTCCGAGCGGGTGAACGGCCAGCTGTCCTCCGCAGCTCAGGTGATCTTCGAGGGCGCTGTCATCGAAGGCGCCACTAACGCCTGCACCCGCGACCTAGAGCGCAAGACCAGGGCGCTGAACATCCCGGTGAACTACAACTTCCGCCCGGCAGGCACCCACCAGTGGGGCTACTGGCAGGACGACCTGCGCGGCTACTGGGGCGACCTGGTTGCCGGCCTGGGCACGGGCGCCAAGCGCCCGCCGCTGGAGCCGACCAAGCCGATCTCCCCGGAGGACTTCTGGGAAGGTTCCACCGCGGGCTCCCGCTAGTTCTGGATTGCCGTTCCAGCCCGGTGCTCTTTCGCAGCGCCAAGTAGCCGCATAACCAGATAAAACACCACTTCCCCCGCCACAGACCACCTCCGTGGCGGGGGTTGTCCTATGCAGATAGTAGTGTGCCTTACATGAAGCAATCCCAACATCAGCCTCGCCCTTTCCGCAGCTCCCCCATCGCCGGAGCTCGGGATGCCTACACGGGCGTGGACTTCAACCTCGGGTTCCACGTGCTGCGCTACGACCTACAGTTGGACTACGACGTTGAACCCAACCACCTGCGCGGCGTGGCCCGCCTGGCGGTCGAGAACTACCGTCCCCTGAAAACCATGACGTTGGACCTGGCCAACAACTTGGCTGTCAACCGCGTGGAGGTCGCCGGCCACGGCGCGGCTGCCAACAACGGGGCAATGAAGATCCGTCGCTTCCGGCACAACGGCAACAAGCTAACGATCACTTTCGCAGACGAGATTGCCGAGGATCAGTCCTTCGACCTGACCATCAAATACGGCGGCTACCCGCGCCCGCTGCGCTCCAAGTGGGGCGAGGTCGGCTGGGAGGAAACCGACGACGGAGCCCTGGTGGCAGGCCAGCCCAATGGCGCCCCCAGCTGGTTCCCCTGCGACGATACGCCGGACGAGAAGGCAATGTTCCGCGTGGCCATCACCGCCCACCGGGACATCACCGCCATCGCCCACGGCACCTTGGTGGAGCAATACAACAAGGGCAACAACACCACCCGGGTGTTTGAAACCAATTACCCGATGGCCACCTACCTGGCTGCGGTGTACGTCGGCCCCTTTAGGCGGATTGATTTCCGCAGCGCGGAGCTCGGTCGCAAGACCGTCCCGGTGTTCGGCTGGCTCCCCGAGGGCACGGAGCACGCCAAGCGGGTCCGCGAGCTGGTCAACGAGGATTTCGGCCAGCAGACGGAGATGGTCGAGGTCTATTCGGAGCTCTTCGGCGCCTACCCCTTCCCGGAGTACTCCGTGGTGGTCACGGACGAAGAGATGGAGATCCCCCTCGAAGCCCAGGGCATGAGCATGTTTGGCTGCAACCACGCCGACGGCAAGCACACCTGGGAGCGCCTAATTGCCCACGAGCTATCCCACCAGTGGTTCGGTAACTCCGTCGGTCTAGTTGAGTGGCGGGATATTTGGCTCAACGAGGGCTTCGCCTGCTACTCCGAGTGGCTGTGGTTCGAAAAGTCTCAAGGCATCCCCGCCGCCCACCATGCATGGGCGCACCACCAGGCGCTCGCGGAGAAGCCGCAGGACATCCTGCTGATCGACCCCGGTGCGGAAGACATGTTTGACGACCGGTTGTACAAGCGCGGAGGTGTGACCGTCCATGCCCTGCGCGTGCTGCTGGGTGACGGGGCTTTCTTCGACATGGTCAAGCGCTGGACCACGCAGCACCGCATGGGGCTGGTGGAAACTCGCGACCTGGAGAACCTGGCAAACACCGTCGCCGAAGAAAACGGTGTGGCCCGAAGTGAGGTGCAGGGGCTGTTCGACCGCTGGTTGCGTCACCAAGAACTGCCCGACTTCCCCGGCGGCGAGGGCATCGAGCTCAGCGAGGAACAGCTGCGCGACCTGCCTGCGGGACCTGCCGCGGAAATGGTCGATGCCTCCGGGCCGGCGCGTGCCGTGGATGCGCTGAAGCGCGTCGGGCAGCGGCTCGGCGAGCTCGGCGAAAGGCTGCAGGACTAGCCCCCCTCTGGGCCGTCGGACGGGTTAACTAATGCGCGCCATATCGCTAGCCACAGTCTTCGTAGCCATCGCCGGTTACCTGGTGATTTGGGTTGCCAACAAGGGGCTGACCACCGCCGGGTACGAAGACTTCATGGTCTACTGGTCGCTGTTCTTCGCGATGACGGGCGTGCTGGATGGGCTGATGCAGGAGACCGCCCGGGCCGTCTCCACCCGGCGCGCAGCGATGGATGCCTCGCAGGCTGGCACTACGCGGGCAGGCACCCCGCGCCCGTTCGCACTGACAAGCTACATCGCCCTGGCTATCGGTCTGATAACACTCGTCACTGGACCGCTGTGGATCGGCCAACTCGTGCCCGACCTGACCGGGTGGGGGCTGGTTCTCATAGCCGTCGGCCTGGCCTGCTATGCCTTCCAAGCGACGGTCTGCGGGCTGCTGTCCGCCAACCACTCGTGGCCGAGCTTCGCCTGGTTGATGGCCATCGATTCCGGGGTGCGGCTGGCGCTGGCCATCGCCGCGTGGGCTCTGGGCTGGCAGTTGCTGGCCTTTCTATTCGTCACGGTCATCGGCGCGGCCACCTGGCTGCTGATTCTCGCCTGCTCCCCCGCTGCTAGAGCCACCCTGCGCGACCGGGCGGACGTGCCCACCCGCCCGTTTCTCTCGCGCACGGTCAAGGCCATGATCGCTTCGGGCGCGAACGCCGTGATGATCACCGGCTTCAGCGTACTGCTGCGCTACACCTCGGGCGCGGACGTGGGCCCCGGTGCGCTCGCCGCCACCATCACCGCTATCACGCTCACGCGCGCGCCGATCCTGGTGCCCCTCCAGCGCTTCCAGCCTGCGCTTATCGTGCACTTCACGAAACACCGCAAGCGCGTCCTGCGCGCCGCCGCGCTGCCCATAGCCGCCGTGGGAGCCGTCGCAGCCATCGGAGGTATTGCCGCCTACTTCCTCGCCGCGCCACTGATGGGGCTATTTTTTGACGCCGCCGTTATCTCCTCCCCAGCCACCCTCGGTTGGCTCACGCTCGTCTCCGGGGCTACGGCCATCCTGATGATCAGCGGCTCGGCAGCGCTTGCGGCGGATCGCCACAACCTCTACACCGCCGGGTGGCTGATTGCGATTATCCTGTCGACGGCGGTGCTCATGCTGGACTACTCCCCCGATACGCGCGCCATCTGGGCTCTGGCAGTCGGTCCGAGTGTGGGCGCGGCGGTGCAGCTGGGCGTGCTCGCGCTTGCTGCCCAAAGCACCGCCCAAGCCCCCGCTCAGACAAGGGAAACCGAAGCCTAGTCCCGCTGCTGCTCCGGGGTGGGAATGAACTTCTTGGAAGTCAGCGTCACCAAAATAAGACCAATAAAGGCAATGACCGCACCGAAGCCCAACATCTCGGTGTAGGTGAACCAATCTTTCAGGCGCGACAAGATCATCGGGAAGAAGAATCCGATGTAGGTGATTGTGTAGAAAAAGGCGGTGAGCCCGCCGAGGTCATCGGCGCTGGCGATTCGCTGTACTTCCGTCAGGCCGGTGATCAGGCACACGCCATAGCCGGTGCCCAGGATGAGGCCGACGGCGACCGTTCCGGCCAGCGAGCCGACGTGAGCGGTCCAGGCTGCAACGACCATGCCGATGATCACCAGTACCAGGCCGATCTGCTGGGCCTGGGAGTTATTTGGGTTGATGTACTTGGTGGAAACCTGCTGGATGCCAAAGCCACAGGCCAGCGCGATGGCTGTGATGCCAGCCGAAAAGGCGATGGGGTAAGGAACCTGATCCTGCGCCAGGCTCGGCATGATCGCATAGGCCACGCCCGCGCAACCGAAGACCCACGGCGCGATAGGAATCACGGCGGTGAGGAAACGCGGGTGACGCAGAGAGGGCACCTTGAGGTCCGACCAGAAGGAGCCCTCCATCTTGAGGTGTGCGTTCTGGCGGGTCTCCGGCACACCGAGGATTCCGATCATGGAGACGGCGCACAGCAGGATGCTGAGGATGTAGGGGGTCTGGCCCGGAGCGGGACCCCATTCCGCCAGCACGCCCGCCAGCGCGGCACCGACGGCGAATCCCAAGGTCAGAGACATGGTTGCGCGGCGGGCACCGGAACCCTCCTGCGCACTGGGGTCGAACGTCGGGGTAGAAAGCTCCTTGATCCACGCACCGCCTGCGGTCATCACAATGCCAACGGCAAAGCCGCTGAGCAGACGACCGGTGAAGATCAGTGGCTCATTCATTTCACCGGCGGCGATGAGGACACTGCCGACAAGGCTGATGATCGGGGCGGGAAGCATGACGACGCGGCGGCCGTAGCGGTCCGAAAGCGGGCCGCACAGCAGCAGGCCCGCTGCGATGCCGGCGGCGTAGCAGGCCAGGAGGGCATCGACGAAGACGGAGCCGAAGACGTTCTCACCCCGGTAGAAGACCATCATCGGGGTGAACTCGTTGCCCGCGTAGGCAACCGCCAGCACGGCGAAGGCAACCAGCAACCAGTACTTCTTCTCCGCGCGGGTCTTCGCCCCGCGAGTGGAAGGCGCTACCTTGCGGCTGCGCATGGCGTTGCTCTGCTTGCTCTGCTCGTTCTGCTCGGGCGTATCCACTTCCCGGTGATTCTCGTCAAATGTGTCCTCGGCCATAGGGGCAAGCCTAGTCACCCGGTAGGAGACCACCAACGCAACGCTGCAGCTACTACGCTCTGTCCAATGATTTAGTCATAGATTTATTAGCAAATTTTCGAGTTGCGGATCACACTCTTGCGTATCATTAATTTCATGTCACCAAACAATTCCGAGAACACAACCGAAAACATCGCAACGACTGATAGCTCGGTCACATCGAGCCCAGCCGATGGAATTGCTGACAAGTCTGGAAACAAACTCCGCCGCTCCACCTCGGCGCCCAAGACCTTGTCCACGGCTCCAACCGCTGAAGCGCAGGCGTCAATAGCAAAGGCTCTGCAGACCGTCCTCGACGGCGACTTCCCGGAAGCACGCGAGGAAACCCGCGGCCTGCTGGCAGACCCAGATATCCTGCCACGCACCGACCTAGACCTAGAGCAGTCCCGTGCCCGCACCACCGAGCACCTGCAGCGTGTGCTCGAATCCGGCATGCCGAACCACGCCTTCCGCGCCGACCAGGGCGGCACGGGAGAAACCGGCCGCTGCCTGACCTCCATCGAGATGCTGGGGCACGCCGACCTGTCGCTCATGGTGAAGTCCGGAGTGCAGTGGGGCCTGTTCGGCGGCGCCGTCGGCAACCTGGGAACCGAGCGCCACCAGGAGATAGTGGGGAAGCTGATGAACCTCGAGGCTCTCGGTTGCTTCGCCATGACCGAACGCGGGCACGGCTCCGACGTACAGCAGCTGGAGACCACGGCGACCTATGACGCGGAGACGCAGGAGTTCATCATCAACTCCCCCACCGCCTCTGCCGAGAAGTGGTTTATCGGCAACGCCGCACGCGACGGCCGCTGGGCGGCAGTGTTTGCACAGCTCATTGTCCCCGACGCTAAGAACGCGACCGAGGCTGGCGACGACGCGCAGGCCGAATCGCAGGGCGTGCACTGCCTGCTGGTGCGCATCCGCGAAGACGACGGCTCCCCCATCGACGGCGTACGCATCGGCGACCACGGCCACAAGGGCGGGCTGAAGGGCGTGGACAACGGCACCATCAGCTTCGATAACCACCGC
Organism: uncultured Corynebacterium sp.; assembly: GCF_937999985.1. Taxonomy (GTDB): domain Bacteria; phylum Actinomycetota; class Actinomycetes; order Mycobacteriales; family Mycobacteriaceae; genus Corynebacterium. Next base: position 31,266 of record NZ_CALLDG010000019.1, on the reverse strand, counting down.
GTGCCCCGCGAGGCGCTGCTGAACCGCTTCGCCGACGTAGACGAGGCCGGCAACTACACCTCCCCCATTGAAAACCCGAACCGCCGCTTCTTCACGATGCTCGGAGCCCTGGTGCGCGGGCGCGTGACCGTGGGAGCTGCCGCAGGCGCGGCCGCCCGCACCGCGCTAGACATCGCTGTGACGTACGCGAACCTGCGGCGTCAATTCGCTCCCGACGATTCGCTACCCGAAAACCGCCTAATCGAGCACCGTTGGCACCGCCTGCGCCTCATCCCGCGCGTGGCCCGCGCCTACGGCCTGCAGTTCGCCACGAACAAGCTGATCGCGCGCGTGCACGAGTTGGACCAGCGGGGCGTGGAGCCGACCGAATACACCAAGGAACAGCAGGCCGACCAGCGAGAAGTTGAAGCGCACGCCGCAGCGTTGAAGGCCGCCAACACCGCACACGCCACCGACACGATCCAGGAGGCCCGCGAGGCCTGCGGCGGCGCGGGCTACATGGCCGAGAACCTGCTGACCACGCTGAAGGCGGACTCGGATGTGTTCACCACCTTCGAGGGCGACAACGTAGTGATGATGCAGCTGGCAGGGAAGGAGCTGATGACGGGCTTCGCCAAGGAGCTCGGCGGCCTGAATCCGATGGAGATGGTGCGCTTCGGCCTGGATAGCTTCGGCAACCTGCTGCGCCGGCGAACCGCCGCGGACGCGCTGATCCAGAACCTGGTGGATACGTTCAGCGACTCCGAGGAGACCTCGCTGTTCGATCCGGCCTACCAGATCAACCTGCTGAGCGAGCGGGAGGATCGCCTGATGCGCTCCCTCGCCCGCCGCCTGCGCCCCGCCCGCAAGATGGATGTGGACGAGGCGGCGAAGGTGGTCGACCGCGCGCAGGATCACCTGCTGGCCGTCGGCTGGGCGCACGTGGATCGCATCATCTTCGAGGCCTTCTTGGATGCAGAGTCCAAGTTGGATTCGGAAGACGCGCAACGAGTACTGGAGCAAGTGCGTCTGGTGTACTTCCTCAGCTGCATTGTGGACAACGCCAGCTGGTACTTGGAGCAAAACCTGCTGACGGGTACTCGCACCAAGGCCGCCCGCGCAGCGCTGAACGACCTTGTAGATTCCCTGGGCCCCTGGTCGCAGACGCTGGTGGACGCTTTCGGCATCCCGGACCACATCACGGATCTGAAGCTGATGGAGGGCTACGAGGCGATGGTTCCCAAGTACGAGTCGGACCCGGCCGTGGGGCAGGCAGGGTAGCTACTCGGCCTCTTCGGACTGCGCGATGGCGTAACCGGCAAAGCTAAAGATAATGGCTAGCGCCGCACCTACCAGCGGGTTAGCCATCGCAACACCGGCGGCCACGCCAAACGTAGAGCCAACCATGGGGTAGGTCCATTCTTTCTCTGTGTAAGAAGCCATGTTCTGTGTCCTTTCCGTTGTGAGATGCTTACGCCATCCATGGTGCTGGCAAAGGAAGCTCCCGAAAAGGGCATCTGGGAAACACGGTACGAAAGTAGACTCCGACCTATCGATTATGTGAAGGAAGCTGTGGCCATCAAAGAGCAAGCACCGCAGGATGTATCCACGAAAACTCCACTCGTGGTGTTTGCCCTGTGCGCTCTCACCTTTGCTTCCAGCCTCGCGCTCGCACCCGATGCCCTGTCCATCGCCCTGGTTCTTGTGGCACTTGGGTTTTGCTTAGCGACCGCGCTAGGCATGCGTTATCCGCGCTGGGCAACTGCGCTCTTCCTTCTCACCTTCAGCGCTGCGATGCTGCTGCAAGTAGATGAGTTTCCCGCATTCGTCTTCCTTGCACCCTTCTTCTGTGGCGTAATCGCCTTTTCGGGAAAACGCCTGCTTACCACCGCAGTTACCCTCAGCGCGTTCGTGCTGGGCACCCTTGACCCTACAGTCACCTCCCCGCGAGACTATCTGGAAAGCCTCGCCCCTTCGGCGGTGTTCGCCTGGCTGATTTTCCTCCTCCTCGGAACCGGCGCAGGATGGCTCATCGGCTACCTGGATCGCAGAAACGCTTTCCTTAACGACAGCTGGGAAGCAGACCTCGAACGCACCCGCCAGGACCTGGCGGAGACCCTCCACGATTCCGTGGCCGGCCCCTTGACCTCTGTGGTTATGCAAGCGGAGACGATGGAGCTACAGCTAGACGCGGAACCCGATTCGCACCTGGACAGCGAAACCATGCGCAAAAATCTGAATGCCATCGCCGACAATAGCCGGGAGGCGATGGCACAGAGTCGCAAACTCCTCGACCTCCTCCGGTCGACGGAACAAGAATTATCGCATGCTAAGGCCCCCTCTCCCGGCCAGTCGCTATCGGCTTTCACCGAGCGGCTCAAGCCCCATGGCTTTCGGGTGGTCTTCACCCAGGGCTCTCCGGCAAAAGACTGGTTGGCAAACCCCTCCGCTGCCACGCCTGCCAATTCCATCAGCCAGAGCCAATGTGCCGCACTCCTCCCGCAAGAAACGCGACCGTGCATGCTGGTACACCGACTACTGATGGAGGGCGCGACCAACATTGTGAAGTACGCAGCTCCAGGCAGCCCCGTTGTGGTTGCTGTGGAAAACCCTACAAAAACCCATTCGCTGTGCATCTGGAACGAGGTGGCAAGAGACGGCACAGCTTCCTCTGCGCTCCCCGCCGACCTATCCTCCAATCTCGGCCTGGCCAACCTGCAACGCTGGGCCAAGCGAACCAAGAGCACGGTCAAGACAGAACAAGAAACCTACGGCTCGCGCACTTTTTGGCGGCTCAGCCTAAAGTCAGTATCACCATGAATAACGCCCCTGTCACACGAATCCTCGTAGTCGATGACGACGCCCGTGCGCTGACCGCCCTCCGCCACTACTTCTCTGTCGCCAAGGACATCGAGATCGTAGCCGAGGCCGAGAACGGCGCCGTCGCCCTCGAACAGATCGAGCGACTAGGGGGAGACCTCGACCTCGTGTTGGCGGACATCCACATGCCAGAGGTCGGCGGAATCGAGCTACTCCGCACCCTGCAATCTCAGGACAATCCCCCTGTGTTCGTCGCCATGACTTCCATGGACACCGACGAAACGATGCTGGAGATCCTCACCAGCGGCGGCGCGGGGTACATCATCAAAAGCGCCCGCCCCGTGCAATTCATCCAAGCCGTCCGGGACGCGATGAACGGCGGCACCGCCGTCTCCCCCGAGTGCCTTTCACGCCTCGTGGACTTTATCCCCGAACGCTCTGTTGGTGGGGCAGCTGTGCAGGCGGGGAAGTCGGCGTCACCAAATAAACAAGAGAAACCCGGCGCGGCGCCAGACCCGGATAGCATCCCGGAAGGCGAGCGCACCACCCTCCAACTTCTAGTCCAGGGGCACTCCAACGCGGAGATCGCGAAGGAGGCACTCTACGCGGAATCGACCGTGAAGAAGCACGTGTCTTCGCTGATGAAGCGCTTCGGGGTGGACTCGCGCCTGCGGCTCGCGATCAGCGCAATCCGCGCGGGGTACTAGCCGAAAACCCTTACGCGAGGTACGAACACCTGCGTTCTGTAGCGCCGAGGCTGATCCGAGTCTGGTTCAAGGCCGGTCCAAGGCTAGTCCAAGGCAGAGCCGCACCTGGCCAGGTCGTATTCTTAAGGAATGAGCTCTACCCCCTCCACCTCCCCAGATAACGCCAGTTCACACGCGAACTCGCGCACCGGCGATGACAAGCTAGGCAGTAACAAGCTAGGCGATGACAAGCTAGGCAACGGACTGAAGGTCCGCCACCTCACGATGATGGGCCTGGGCTCCACCATCGGCGCCGGGCTGTTCCTGGGCACCGGCGTGGGCATCGAGGCCGCCGGACCGGCCGTGCTGCTGGCCTACATTGTGGCGGGTTTCATCGCGATCCTCGTGATGCAGATGCTGGGCGAGATGGGCACCGTCATCCCCGCCTCCGGCTCGTTCTCCGAATATGCAGAACACGGCATCGGGCGCTGGGCTGGCTTCACTCAGGGTTGGATTTACTGGCTCGCCACGGTGGCGGTGCTCGGCGCCGAAATTACTGGTGCGGCGAGTTTTATGGGGGCATGGTTCGGTATTGACGCCTGGATCCCCGCCGCCGTATGCGTGATTTTCTTCGGCGTGGTGAACCTCCTGCAAATCCGTGCCTTCGGCGAGTTCGAGTTCTGGTTCGCGTTCATCAAGGTGGCGGTGCTAGTAGCCTTCCTGGTCATTGGGTTCCTGCTAGTCTTTGGTCTCCTGCCCGGGCATACCTTCATCGGCACTGAGGTGTTCACAGCCGACGGCTTTATGCCCAACGGGGTGGGCGGCGTGGCCACGGCGATTCTGGCTGTGGCCTTCGCCTTCGGGGGCATCGAGGTCGTGGCCATCGCCTCTGCGGAATCCGAGAATCCCCAGCGCTCACTGATCAACGCGGTGCGCTCCACCATCACCCGAATCTCGCTGTTCTACTTAGGTTCGGTGCTGGTGATCACCTTCCTACTCCCCCACTCTTCCCTAGGACAGGCGGAAAGCGCAGCCGATAGTCCCTTCACTAGGGTGCTGAATCTGGCCGGTATTCCGGGCGTGGTCGGTTTCATGGAAGCCATTATTGTTCTGGCGCTACTGTCTGCCTTCAATGCGCAGATCTACGCCTCCAGCCGCATGATGTTCTCCCTGGCTAATCGTCATGAGGCACCCCAAATTTTCACCCGTGTAGACCGTCGAGGCGTGCCCGTCGCCGCGATCATCCTCTCGGTGTGTTTGTCCATCGTGATGGTGGTTCTGAACTACCTGGATACCGGCTGGCTACTGACGTTTATGCTGAACTCCGCGGGTGCATCCCTGCTGATCGTTTGGACGTTCATCGTCGTCTCCCAGCTACGCCTGCGCCCCCGCCTGGAGCAGCAGGCGAGCGGAGCGTTGCCGATCCGCATGTGGGGCTACCCTTGGCTGACCATCGCCACGCTGGTTGTACTGGCAGGGCTGGCGTTGCTGATGCTGACGGATCCGGGTTCCCGGGTGCAGCTTTTCTCTGCAGCGACGATGTTTGCGATCTTGGTCGTGGCCAGCTTCGCCAACTCCGCCATCCGTGGGTTGAGCCCCTTCGAGAAACTGCCTCTGCCGGAAGTTTCCCGCCCCTCCCGCTAGCTCAGTCTCAATGCTTGCCTCCCCCCATAGAGCTCGCCATGGATACGCTAGCAGCACAGCAATCTGGATCTAAGTACGGTATCTAAATAAGGTTCCCCGCCTTCCCGTCGGGCGCATGTCCCGCCCACACGAGAATATCTAGAAAGGACTCCCCCGCATGATTCGCACCGCCATCATTGGCTATGGAAATCTGGGTCGCAGCGTTGAGAAGGTTATTGCCGACCAGCCCGACATGGAACTCGTCGGTGTGTTCTCCCGCCGCGATTCCCTCGATACGCAGGCCCGTGTTCTGCCAGCTGCGGACGTGGAAAAGCACAAGGATGAAGTAGACGTGCTCTTCGTCTGCCTGGGCAGTGCCACCGACGTGCCAGCGCAGGCCCCTGAACTGGCCAAGCACTTCACCACAGTCGATACTTACGACAACCACGGCGAGATCCCGAATTACCGGACGGTAATGGATAAGTCCGCGCAAGAGGGCGAGAACATTGCGATGATTTCCACCGGTTGGGATCCGGGCATCTTTTCCTTGAACCGTGTACTCGGCGGAGCGGTGCTGCCGGGAGCCGACCAGATGACGTTCTGGGGGCCTGGACTCTCGCAGGGTCACTCCGATGCGGTGCGTCGCGTGCCCGGCGTGGCCAAGGGCGTGCAGTACACCAAGCCAAATCCGGAGGCTATCGAAGCCGTGAAGCGAGGCGAGGGCGCGGACCTGAAGGCCAACGAGTGCCACCTGCGCCACTGCTTCGTGGTGGCGGAGGAAACCGGCGATGCGGCAGCGGATGAGAAATTGAAGGAGCAGATCCGCGAGGCAATCGTGACGATGCCGGACTACTTCGCGCCCTACGAGACGATCGTGGAGTTCATCTCCGAAGCTGAGTTCGAGCGCGACCACCAGGGCATGCCGCACGGCGGGCAGGTGATTACCCGCGGCCAGGCGGGCACTTCCGGTCACGTGATTGAGTTCGGCCTAGAGCTGGAGCGCAACCCCGACTTCACCGCTGCGGTGCAGGTGGCCTACGGCCGCGCCGCGTGGCGCATGCGCCAGGCTGGCGAGACGGGCGCCCGCACGGTCTTCGAGGTAGCACCTTACCTGCTTTCTGCAGAGCCTCTGGACGATCTGGTAGCCAAGAAGCTATAAGCCCCAACGCAAAACCCGACCTCCTCCTGCTGGCATTCCCGCAGGTTGGACGGTTTTTAGTGGAGCCGCTTACGAGAATCGCACTTCCGATACCGGGTTAAGAAAGACTGCCGTAGTATGGCGCGTCGGAGTTCTGAGCGCCAACTAGGCCGTAAATAACGGCCCAGATGAGTCCCAGCGGTGCAAAGAGGGGGAAGCGCAGCCAAGCCGGGGTGTTTTCCCAGATGGTGTTCACTGAGCCGAGCGGGGACTTGGTGTTCGGAGTTTCTGCAGCCTGTACTTGAGTGGTGGGGGTGTGGGTTTCGGCCTGGGCAGGTGTGGCGAGACACGCGGTGACGGTTGCGGCGGTAACACCAGCGATGAGCGACTTGCGAATCTTCATTGGGAGGAATCCTTTCTGAAGGAGTTCGGGTAGAGATGTGCAAAAACCTTCTTTGCCCCCGGGTGCGGTTCCATGGCTGATTGGACACAGACTCGTGAGCTTGGAAGTGCTTTGTCTAGCCAAACGCTTATAAGTGGCGAAACGTTAGCGGTCGCTAGCAATCACGAAGCAAAAATGTCCCACAGCAAACTGCCAAGAATGCTGTGGGACATCACATGGAGCCGCTTGCGAGAATCGAACTCGCGACCTTTTCATTACGAGTGAAACGCTCTGCCGACTGAGCTAAAGCGGCGCGTACATTAAGTACGAAGCGTAATCCTAGCCGACGCAAACCCTGAGCACCAAAACGCCATCTGGGGTTAGCCCGGATACCCGCTAGGCCACCCCACAGCACTGTTGCAGGCGCCCGGCCATCGCATCCAGCGCCACCTCCGGCCGCACGTTGTACCCCAGCACCTCGCGGCACTCCATCACAGCATCTATGCAGCTCACCAGAGCCGACGCACTATTACGCCGCGCTAGTTCCTTCGACGTCGCCGCCATGTCCGGGTGCTGGTGGCCGCCGACCGGCACGCCATCGCTATCCACCGCACCCGCGGCCTGCAGCATCGCGTCGCGGTACAGCCCGGCAATGTCGATCAGCGCCAGGTCAAGCGAGTCGCGAGTTCTTCTGGTGCGCCGGTTCTTCTGTTCTTTTTCTAGCTCTTTCATTCTTCCGGACGCCCCCCGCTGGGCCTTTGCAGCACCCTTGCCTTTCGCGCCCACGCCGAGGCTACTCTCCAGTTCCTCACGCTCCCGCTTATCCAGCTTTTCCAGCTCGCTAGCGGCCTCCTCCTCGGCTTTCTTCACCAGCTCGGAGGTGAAGCGGTACAGTGCGTTGGGTTCGTACACCAGCTGCGGCAGCTTCAGCGCGGTGGCGCGTTTAGTACGGGCGGCCTCGTCGCTGGCCAGGTGGCGAGCCCTTCCAATGTGTCCGGCCGAGACGTCGGCGGCCCACTGGGCTTGGGTTTCATTGAGGCTTAAGGTGGCGTCACTAAGCAAAACCCCCTTGACCGCCGCCGGCGAGGGAGTCGGCACATACACGTGGCGGCAGCGCGACCGCAGGGTGATCGCAATATCCGAAGGGTCGGTCGAGGGTGCGCACAGCAGGAAGACGGTGCGGGCGGGCGGCTCCTCGACGGACTTCAGCAAAGCGTTGGCGGCGGCATCGTTCAGGCGGTCGGCATCTTCCACAACCACCACGCGCCAGCGGGCGACGGTGGGCATGTTTGCGGCCTCGTGGATGGCACCACGGATCTCGTCGACCGTCAGTACCACGCCCGTGGTGGAGACCCACAGGATGTCCGGGTGCGTGCCCGCGGCGGCGCTACGGCACTGGTCGCACTCGCCGCAGCCGCCGTGCGGGCACACCAACGCGGTGGCGAAGACCTTCGCCGCGATGGATCGTCCCGAGCCAGGCGGGCCGGTAAACAGCCACGAGTGGGTCATCGCCTGCGGATCCTCCACCGCCCTTTGCAGCGGACGGCGGACAGATTCCGCGGTGATGCGCCCGAAAACCCCTGGCGCGTCTTCGGCGGCGGCCGGAGTGGTGGCCGTTGTGGCGGCCGGCGTGGTTTCCGTCATGGTTACTCAGTGTAGCTATCCACGAGGACAGGGCAGACGCACCCGGCGCGGGGCGGCGTGAGTTAATCTGAAGGGCATGAAACAACTGCTGCGCTACCTCTCGTGGGCCTGGGGAACCTCCTGGCCCCTGTACGCAGCAACCGTTCTGGCCACGAACGTCATCGGCGCAACCGCCGTGGCGACGTTCCTTCGCTTCTTCATCCCCCTGCCCGCCGCGCGCGAGCTGACGAGCCCGGATACCACCATCGCCTCGCTGTACCTGATCTACTTCGGGGTGGCTGTGGTCGCCGGCATCGCGATGACGTTGTACTTCTTCGCCCCCGTGCTGCGCTGGCAGCGCACGCCGCAGGCCTACGACCCGAACATGGTGCGCGACCTGGTGCTGCGCATTCCGTTGCTGCAGACAATCACGGGCATTGTGCTGTGGGGCATCGGGGTGGTGCTGTTCACCGTCGTGGCCTGGAGGCATAGCACTGAGTGGGGCATAACCGTCGGCGTGACGGCCACGCTCGGCGGCATGATGGTGAGCCTGATGACGTACATGGAGGCCGAGCGCCTGGTGCGCCCGGTCGCCGCGAAGGCGCTGGCCAAGGGCGCACCGGACCACTCGCGACTCTCCCCTCTTTCGCACCGCCTGATGACGACGTGGGCGCTGACCTCCGCCGTGCCCGTGCTGGGCATGGTACTGCTGCTCTTCGCTGCGGCCACCGAGTTCTACCCAGAAGACTCCGGCGGCATCATTCCGGCAATGCTGGCGCTGGCACTGACCACTCTGCTGACCGGCTTCATGGGAACCATGTTGTTCTCCATGGCTGTGGCCGACCCGATCCGCGAACTGCAATACGCCATCAACCGCGTGCGCCGCGGCAAGGTGAACACGGACGTGCGGATCTACGACTCTTCGGAGATCGGCGTGCTGCAGGCCGGCTTCAACGAGATGATGCGCGGTTTGCAGGAGCGCCAGCGGGTCTCGGATCTCTTCGGCCGTTACGTCGGCACCGAGGTTGCCCGCCGCGCGCTGGAGGAAAAGCCGGAGCTAGGCGGCGAAACGCGGCACGTGGCCGTGCTCTTCGTGGACGTGATCGGCTCCACCGGGTTTGCCACGGAGAAGGAACCGCAGCACGTGGTGAAGGCCCTCAACGAGTTCTTCGACCGCGTGGTGGAGGTCGTGCATGCCAACAAGGGCATCATTAACAAGTTCGAGGGCGATGCCGCGCTGGCTGTGTTCGGTGCACCTCTGCCGCTGGACGATGTGGCCGGCCACGCCCTGGCCGCTGCCCGCGAGCTGAAGGCGAAGCTGCAGGGGCTGGAGTTCGCGGCGGGAGTCGGCGTGGCCGCCGGGTCCGTCGTCGCGGGCCACATCGGCGCGAAGGATCGCTTCGAGTACACCGTCATCGGTGACGCTGTAAACCAGGCCGCTCGCCTGACGGATTTGGCGAAGAAGACCCCCGGGCAGGTGCTGACCAGTGCCGCGACCCTGCGTGCGGCTAACGAGGCCGAGCAGGCCCGCTGGACCATGATGAAGTCCGTGGAGCTGCGCGGCCGCCGCGAGATGACGCAGATTGCCCGCCCCATCCGCGCGACCTTGGCCGACCGTTCGGAGGCTTAGGCTCCGCGCCGTACTGCGGCGATGGGGAGGTTTCTTTTCGACGCCACCTCGTCCCACCACGCCGCCGTCTTCTGCCCCACTGCCGCGGCCAGCTGCTCGGCGGTGATCCCCTTGGATTGCAGCTGCTCGGCCGTGGTGCCTTCCGGCAGCAGGCCTTCGGCGTGCAGCGCCTCGATGAGGCCGACGAAGAAGTGCGGTTCCAGCGCGGCGATAGCCACCCAGCCCCCACACTCGGCCCGGTAGAGGCCGTAGCCCGGCAGCAGGCCACCCAGCAGCGTGTCCGGGCCGGTCAGGCGGAAGCGGGCGGGCGTGGCGAACTCCGTGGCCATGTCCGCCAGGGCGACCTCGTGGTAGCTGCCCTGGCCGGTGGCGCTAGCCTGCCACAGGGCTGCCAGCGCCTGCGAGACGGCGCGTTCTGCGCCCGCCAGGTCGGCGATGGGAACTACAGGCATGACGGGCTCATCGCCGTTGAAGGAAAGGGTGCCTGCGTGTGCTTCATAGGTTAGGTCGTGGCCGGCGACGTCGACGTGCTCGCCGGAGTGGCCGACGATCGCCACCTGCGCCAGGGACGGGTAGCGTGCGTGGAGGTCTTCCCAGCCGAGCCCCAGACGCTGCAGCGAGGCCGGACGGGAGCTGGTGAGCAGCAGATCCGCCTCTGCCAGCAGTTCGTGTAGTTCCTGCAGGCCAGATTCCTGCTTCAGGTCGATGCTGCGCACCTCCTGGCCCTCCACCAGGTGCTGGTAGTAGGGCTCGCAGTACAGGCGCATGGGGTCGGCGGCCTTGCCGGGGCCTTCGACCTTGATTACGGTGCCTCCGAGCTCATGCAGGCGCTTGGCGGCGACGGGACCGGGCAGGTTCGGAGCCAGAGTGACGACGGTGAAGTTCGGGAGCTGGTTCATGCTTATGAACGTATCAGTTCCCACCCAAAAGTAAGGGCGATTTAGCGAGACTTCTTCACCGTGCGCTTGGTCAGCGTCGGCGGCTTCTTGGCGGTCTTCTTCGTCGACTTCTTTGCGGCCTTCTTGGTCGTTTTCTTCGTCGTTTTCTTGGCCGACTTCTTCGCGGCCTTGCGGCTCGACTTCGCAGGTGCCGAGCCCTCGGCTGCCTGCTTGGCGCGCCGCTCCGACAGCAGCTCGTTCGCGCGGGCGTCCGTCATCGTCTCCGGGGTATCACCCTTGCGCAGGGAGGCATTGGTGGTGCCATCCGTGACATACGCACCGAAGCGGCCGTCCTTGACGGACATCGGCTTGCCGGACACGTCGTTATCACCCAGCTGCTTCAGCGGCGGCTGCGCGGCTGCGCGACCACGGCGCTTCGGCTCGGCGTAGATGCGCCGAGCCTCGTCGAGGGTGATCGTGAAGATCTGCTCCTCGTTGGCCAGCGAACGGGAGTCCTTGCCCTTCTTGAGGTAGGGGCCGTAGCGGCCGTTCTGGGCGGTGATCACCTCGTTGTCGCTCGGGTCGACGCCCACCTCGCGCGGCAGGCTCATGAGCTTCAGGGCCTCTTCCAGCGTCACACTGGCTGGCTCCATGCCGCTGAACAGGCTGGCGGTCTTGGGCTTCAGCGTCTCCTCGACGATCTGCTTGACGCGCTTTTCCTTCTGCGCTTGCGCGGTCTTCGTCTCGCGACTCAGCGGCTTCTTGCCCTCCGCCTCGCGCTCGCGATCCTGCTCGTCGCGCTCGGCCTCCCACACCTTCACGGCCTCCTCGGCCACGCGGGATTCCTCGTCCTCGCCGAGCACCTCGGTGACGTAGGGGCCGTAGCGTCCCTCGCGGGCGACGATGGTGCGCCCGTTGGCCGGGTTGGTGCCCAGCTCTCGGCCGCCCTGCGGGGTGGCGAAGAGCTTCTCGGCCACCTCCAGGGTCAGTCCGTCCGGGGTCATGGATTCCGGCAGGTTGGCGCGCTGCACCTCCGGCTCGGTGCCCTCCGGCGCCCCTGCCGGCACCGGCTTAATGCGCTCCAGGTAGGGGCCGTAGCGACCCACACGGACGACGATCGGCACGCCGTTCTCATCATCGAAGATGTGCAGGGAGTTCACCCGGCGGGCGTCGATCTGCTCCAGGTTGTCGCCCACGATGTGCTTCAATCCACCCAGGCGAGGCACGACCGCACCCGGGGCCTCCGGGCGGGAGCTATCGCCGAAGTAGAAGCCCTTCAGCCAATTCACTCGATCCTGATCGCCCGCGGCGATGGCGTCCAGTTCGTCCTCCATCGCGGAGGTGAAATCGTAGTCCACCAGCGCGCCAAAGTTTTGCTCCAGCAGGCCGATTACGGCGAAGGCCACCCACGAGGGCACTAGCGCGTTGCCGCGCGGCAGCACGTAGCCGCGGTCCTGGATGGTGCGGATGATGGAAGCGTAGGTCGATGGGCGACCAATGCCCATCTCCTCCATCTTCTTCACCAGCGAGGCCTCCGTGTAGCGAGCCGGCGGGTTCGTCGAGTGGCCGTCGGCGGCCACGTCGCGCGCGTTCAGCTCGTCGCCCTTGGTGAGCTGCGGCAGGCGCTTCTCCGCGTTATCAGCGACGTCGCGGCCGTCGGCGGTGCGGCTGACCTCCACGTATGCCTTCAGGAAGCCCGGGAAGGTCAGGGTGCGGCCGGTTGCGGTGAATTCACAGGTCTCTCCCGACTTTGCGTCGCCGGCGACGGTGAGCTTCATGGACTGGCCCTTCGCGTCGGCCATCTGGGAGGCCACGGTGCGCTGCCAAATCAGCTCGTAGAGCTTGAACTCCTCGGCATCCAGCTGGTTGCTCAGCTGGCCGGGGGTCTGGAAGGTCTCGCCCGCCGGGCGGATCGCCTCGTGAGCCTCCTGCGAGTTCTTCACCTTGCGAGAATACTGGCGCGGGCCGTCGGCCACGAACTTCGCACCGTAGAGCTCCTTGGCCTGCTTGCGGGCGGCCTCAATACCGGCGGTCGACAGGGTGGTCGAGTCGGTACGCATATAAGTAATGTGGCCGTTTTCGTACAGGCGCTGCGCAATGCGCATCGTGCGCTCCGAGGTGAAGCGGAGCTTGCGGCCGGCCTCCTGCTGCAGGGTGGAGGTCATAAACGGCGGATACGGGCGGCGGGTGTAGGGCTTTTCTTCCACGGCCGTCACGGCGAACTCCTGGCCCTGCAGCCCATCGGCCAGGGACTTCGCCTTCGCACCATCCAGCACGAATGTGTCCTTTGCGCTGGCCTTCAGCTTGCCGTCGTCGCCGAAGTCACGGCCCTGAGCCACGCGCTTGCCAGCGACCGTTGCCAGCCGTGCTTCAAAGGAGTCCGGGGCGGCGTCATCAAGAGAAGAAGAAACAGCATCTACCACGCCGAACGTGGCGCTCAAGTCCCAGTACTCCGCGGCGACGAACTTCATGCGCTCGCGCTCGCGCTCCACGATCACGCGGGTGGCTACGGACTGCACGCGGCCGGCAGATAGGCGCGGCATGACCTTCTTCCACAGCACCGGGGAGACCTCGTAGCCGTACAGGCGATCCAGCACGCGGCGGGATTCCTGCGCATCGACCAGGTCGTAATCGAGCTCGCGGGTGTTCTGCGCGGCCTCGAGGATGGCGTTCTTCGTGATCTCGTGGAACACCATGCGACGCACCGGCACCTTCGGCTTCAGCACCTCAAGCAGGTGCCACGCGATAGCCTCACCCTCACGGTCGGGGTCAGTCGCCAGGTACAGCTCATCGACCTGCTTGAGCTTGGCCTTTAAGTCGGAGACCTTCTTTTTCTTGTCCGGGCTGACGACGTAGAGCGCCTCGAAATCTTTATCGACGTTGACGCCCAGACGCGCCCATGGCTCCTTCTTATACTTGGCCGGTACGTCTGCCGCGCCCCGGGGGAGGTCACGGATGTGCCCGACGGAAGCCTCGACGATGTAGTTCGGCCCCAGGATCGGGGCGATCTTCTTGGCCTTCGTCGCCGACTCAACGATCACTAGACGTTTGACGTCATCGTTTGCCATCGGTTGATTTCACACATCCTTCAAAATTTTAAGTTTGCCGGGTGCCATTGTTTATACAGGTTTATGGCAATGGTTCTTTCCGGGGGCCACTTACGCATTTCTAAGCGACAGTACGCGGTTTGCGCAATTTATTTGCAACCGGGGTGGGCGCGACCTTAACCGGCGAAGCCCCCGCCGGGGCGCGAGGTGCACCGCGGAGGGGGCTTGCTAAAACCCTGTGGGTTTTAAAGAGCCGTGACGTTTTGGGCCTGCGGTCCCTTGGCGCCCTCGCCGATCTCGAACTCGACCTTCTGGTTCTCCTCCAGGGTGCGGAAGCCGCTGCCCTGGATTTCAGAGTAGTGGACGAAGACGTCGGAAGATCCGTCGTCCGGGGCGATGAAGCCAAAGCCCTTCTCCGCGTTGAACCACTTGACGGTTCCCTGTGCCATGAATTTCTACCTATCTTGTTGAATCTGTCCGGCGCAAGTCTTCTGCGACCACCAAACGCCGAGGTCGGAAGATACTTCGTTTCCAACCCAGTCGGCCCCAAAACCCAACGAGACCCCACCTCACGCCGAGGCGAGCGGAAAAGTTCCGAGGATTTTAATAACCACACGACAGTCTGCCACGTTGCGGGTTAAACATTCGGGCGAGTTTGGATTCCGCAGGACAATAACTTGTATCCACCCCCTAATGGGTCTAGAACTAACGTTAATGTCCGACCCCACGCCCCCTACCCCAGACTCCGCGCCCGAAGATTCGGCTCCGGGCGCTGTGCCAGGCCCGGCTGGCACCCCAGCAAACAGTTCGGCAAACAGTTCGGCCCCGTCGTTCGGCGAGGAACTTCTGGCCGATCTGACGCCCGAGTTTCCGCGCTCCACCGTCACCCATACGCGCACCATCCCCGCCCGCCCGTCGCAGACGGCTAAATGGCCGGAATGGGCCGACGAGACTCTGGTGGAATACCTGCACGAGCAGGGGATTTCTACCCCGTGGTCGCATCAGGTGGAGGCCGCGAACCACGCACATGCGGGGCGGGATGTGGTGGTTGCCACCGGCACGGCGTCCGGAAAGAGCCTCGGCTACCAGCTCGCAGCCTTGAGCGACCTGGCTACGGCGAGCACCGCGACGGCCCTTTATATTGCACCGACGAAGGCTCTGGCGCAGGACCAGCGGGCGGCGCTGGCGCGGATGTGCGCGGGCGCGGCGAACCTGAACGACATCATGGTGGCCACCTACGATGGCGACACTCCGCCCGAGACGCGGCGGGTGATCCGCGACCAGGCGCGTGTGATCGTGACGAACCCGGACATGCTGCACGCCTCGATCCTGGGGAACCCGCAGTCGTGGAGCCGGCTGCTGCGCACGTTGCGCTATGTGGTGATCGACGAGTGCCACGTGTACCGCGGGGTGTTCGGCGCGCACGTGGCGATGGTGCTGCGGCGGCTGCTGCGGCTGTGCGGGACGGCTCCGACGATCGTGTTGGCGTCCGCGACCAGCGTGGACCCGGCGGCACATGCGCGCCGGCTGACGGGGCGGCCAGAGGTGGTGGCAGTGACCCGTGACGGGGCGCCCGCGGGCGAGCGGACTGTCGCGCTGTGGGAACCCGGGTTCCTGCCGGACGTGGAAGGAGAAAACGGCGCGCCGGTACGGCGGGCGGCGAATTCCGAGGCCGCGGACGTGATGGGGTTAGCGATCGCTCAGGGCGCGCGGACGCTGACTTTCGTACGCTCCCGACGCGGGGCGGAGGTGGTGGCCGTCGCCGCCGCGGAGAAACTGGCGGCGCTGGGGCGCAGCGCAGATGCTGTGCGGGTGGCGGCCTATCGCGCGGGCTACACCCCGGAGGATCGCCGCGAACTGGAGCGTCGCTTCGACAACGGCGAGCTACTGGGCATCGCCTCGACGAATGCACTGGAGCTGGGCATCGACGTCGGCGGGCTAGATGTGGTGGTGACCAGCGGCTTCCCCGGCACGATCGCCAGCTTCCGGCAGCAGGCCGGGCGCGCGGGCAGGCGCGGGCAAGGTGCGCTGGTGGTGCTGGTCGGCGCGGACGATCCGATGGATACGTACCTTCTGCACCACCCGGAGGCTTTGCTGGATCGGCCAGTGGAGAACACTGTTTTCGACCCGACGAACCCCTACGTGCTGGCCGACCACGTGGTGTGCGCGGCCGCGGAGAAGCCCCTGTCCGAGGCGGAGGTTGCACACTGGCGTGCGGAGCGGGTGGTGGAGCACCTACTGCGCCAGGGATCACTGAAGCGCAGGCCGCGGGGCATTTTCGCAGACCTGAAGGTGGCGGAGCAGGTGCATTCGCAGGTATCGATTCGCGGCGGGGCGGCGGCCCAGGTGGCGATCGTGGAGGCTGATTCCGGCCGACTGCTGGGCACGGTGGATCAGTCGCGCGCGACGTCGGACGTGCACACCGGGGCGGTGTACATGCACCAGGGCGATACGTTCGTGGTGCAGCTGCTGGACCTGGAGGAATCCGTGGCGTGGGTGCGGCCCGAGTTCCCCGAGTACACCACCCAGGTGATCCGCGACACCGACATTGCAGTGCGGCGCACGCGGGGGACACGCAAGGTCTCCGACGGGGTGTGGCTGGCGGATGTGGACGTGGAGGTTTCACATACTGTCAGCGGTTATCGGAAGCGTCTGCCGGGTGGCGAGATCCTGGAGACCGTTCCGTTGGACGTGCCGCCGGAATCGCTGCGCACCCGCGCGGTGGCTTACACCGTGGATCCGGACGTGCTGCTGGATCTGGGGCTGCCGGAGCCGACGTGGCCGGGGACGTTACATGCCGCGGAGCATGCGGCGATTGGCCTGTTGCCGCTGATTGCGACGTGCGACCGCTGGGATATTGGTGGAGTTTCCACCGCTTTGCATGCGGATACGGGCTTGCCGACAGTGTTCGTGTACGACG
This sequence comes from uncultured Corynebacterium sp., assembly GCF_937999985.1. Lineage (GTDB taxonomy): Bacteria > Actinomycetota > Actinomycetes > Mycobacteriales > Mycobacteriaceae > Corynebacterium. The sequence continues at coordinate 14,540 of NZ_CALLDG010000019.1, read as the reverse complement.
GCTATGCGGGCGGCGCGGGCTTCGCCGAGCAGGGCTTTGCGCGCTTTGCCGAGTGGATGGCCGCCACCGCCGAGGCCGTGGAGACCTGCGAGTGCGAGTCCGGCTGCCCGTCTTGCGTGCAGTCGCCGAAGTGCGGCAATGGCAACGATCCGCTGTTCAAGGCGGGTGCGGTGTTGTTGTTGCGGGCACTGGCCGGGGCGGCGGGTTAGTTCACTGTTTTTTCTTGAGGACGCCCACATCTCGACCCGCCTGAGAATATACTTTCCTCCATGAAGTCTTTTTCTGGGAAAAATCATACTGGGTTCCGGCGGGGTTTCAAGGCGAGCATCGCCGCCACGATGTCCTTGGTTGCATTGTCCGGGATGGGCGGAGTGGCCACCGCACAGTCCGCAGCGCCGTCTGGGTCGGCGCCTTCCGGACCGCAGTCGAGCGCTGCCGCGCTGGTCAACAAGGGCGAGCCGATGCGCACCCCGGCTCCTTTCGCGGGCAGCCCGGTGGATAGTGGGCTGAAGATCGGCGCGGTTCCGGCTAAGGCGGGGGCGCTGATGAACACGGTTCCGCTCGACCCGGCTGTCGGCTTGACCGCTGCTGGCCAGCAGTTTCGCTTTAGCTACTCGACGACCAACCAGCACGGGGCGGTCTCGCCTTCCACCGGTGCGGTGTTCTTCCCGAAGGGCAAGGCTCCGGCTGGTGGCTGGCCGGTGCTGGCGTGGGCGCACGGAACGGTGGGGCTGGCGGATCAGTGCACCCCGTCGATGAATCCGCGCTCCCAGCGTGATCAGGACTATCTGAACCATTGGCTCAACCAGGGCTATGCGATCGTCGCCAGTGACTATGCGGGCATGGGCACCGAGGGGCTGATGAGCTACCTCAACGGCAAGTCCACCGCCGCTAACGTGGTGGATTCCGTGATCGCCGCGCAGGATCTGCCCGCGGTGAAGCAGGGTGGCCAGAAGCTTTCCCGCAACTGGGCGGTGATTGGCCAGTCCCAGGGTGGCGGCGCTGCCCTGCACGTCGCTTTGCGGGCAACGGAGCGGAGCCAGCAGGCGAACCTGAACTTCCTGGGCACGGTGGCCACGGGCGCCCCGGCTTATGTGGAGGAGATCGTATTGGCGGGCAGCCCGACCTTCCCGCCCGTTCCCCTGCCAGCCGGTTTGAACACCTACGCGATGTATATTGTCGCAGCGTTCCGCGAGGCGAACCCAAACGTCGATGTCGATTCCGCCCTGACCGACGAGGGCAAGCGCATGGTGAAGGCCGCCGAGGATTCTTGTTATCCGGAGCTTTCCGAAGCCCTGAAGGGCACTAATGTCGCGCGGGCGTTTTCCAAACCACTCCGCGAGGTGCCGGGGCTGGAGCCCGCGCTGCGCGAGTTCATGCAAACTCCTGCGACGGGCTACGACAAGCCGGTCTTCGTTGGCCACGGTCTGAGGGATATGGATGTGCCCACTCCTATCGGCATCATCTTGAACACGGACATGTGGATCAATCAGTTCATCGGGGATATGCGCAGCCGTAACCAGCGAGTGGAGGTTCACTGGTATCCCACCGACCACGGCGGCACCGTCCCTGCCTCGCAGGTGCACTCCACCCCGTTCTTGGCTGACCTGTTCCGTAACGCTTAGCCAGCGCAGGCACGCCTTCGCGCGACGGACCACAACCCAACGCACCGCAACCTCTCGCAGTGCCCCGCGTGGCTAACCCGCAGGCCCGGCGGTGGCCTGCGCCTTCTGCGGGAGGATGCGCGAGTTCGAGCCCATGCGGGTGGTGACGTTCACCGCCACGAACTCGCCATTGACCTCGCAGCTTTCCACGTCGGCTCCGTTGGCGTCGGCGATGCTTCGCGCCGTTTCGCACGGCTCGTCCTCGCCCGTCTGCACCGCCATCGCCGCCGATAGCGCGGCCAGGTCCGCGGCCGTGCTGGCCTGCTCCTTGTGGCCCAGCATGGCGCTGCCGATAGCCAACAGAGAAACCACCGACAGAATGCCGAGCGTGATCATCGCCCCATATACGGTGCTCATGAGCTAGTCTCCACCTTCCCTATTCCCCGTCGGGCTCCACCAGCGTGACGGCCTCGCCGTGAACGTCGAACAGCGCCCCGTCCTTGGTGACTTTCACCCGCACAAGTGGCGCTTCCGCGCTACCTTCGCGGGAGGTGGAGACGGCTGCGGTGGCGTCAATCTGTCTGGCGAGCGCAACCCCATCGCCGCCGCGCGCTTCGGCTCGGGCTGCGGTCCGCGCCAGCGATTGCGCCGAGGCGGCCTGCGACATGGTGACCAATCCCGCAGCGGATCCACCCGCGACGAGCGTTATGGCGGACAAGACGATGGCGCCTTCGACTGTGTTCATGTTCGTTCCTGGTTAAAGATTGTTGTGTAGTTCGCGGTGTGTAGTTCGCGGTGCGTGGTTTTGGGTGACGCCCACGCGCCCACCCCTCGAAGGGTTCAGGCGCGCGGGGCGTGGAGTAAGGCTCGTGGCTAATCAAGAGCCTTCCGGGTTACTTCGTGTTCAGCGCCCTATCGAAGATTCCGCTGAGTGCCTGCTCGACGGTGTCCGAGGTCACGACGGTGTATAGCAGCGCTCCGAGGGCAGCTGCCGCCACGCAACCCAATGCGTATTCCACCGTGGACATGCCCCTCTCATCGGCGTATCGACTATAGATAGCGCCAATAATCTGGTTCCACCAACGGGTGATTGGGTACAGGTCAGAATAGGTTTCTTCCGAGATTCCAATGCTCGGATCCGTCTTGACCGGCGCAGCTTGGAATTGCTCCGGCGCCACATCCGGCGTGAAAGCGGTTGACGTGGGTGTAGTTGGAGTGAGGGTAGTTGGAACGGTGATGGTTGGAGTGGTCATGGTCAGTGTCCTTCCCCGGCGGCACGAAAGGCGCGCCGCCGTGTTGAGTGAGTTGTGATCGGTAGACGTCGGATGTCGGTGTGAACCACTGTGAACTGCTTTCCCCGGGAGTGGCTTCCCCCTGCGTCGGTACCCATAGCTCCTAGAGCGAGGCCATTCCGATGGCCAGCGGTATCAAGCCGACGAAGACGAAGGCCGGGAGGAAGCAGAGGGTCAGTGGTGCCGCCAAAGCGATCAAGACCTTTTCGGCTCCAGCGGTTGCCTTGTCGGCGGCAACGCGGCGGAGGTGTTCGGCCTGTTGATGCATTCCATCGGCAAGCGATGTTCCGGCGCGGGTCTGCTGCGCCGCTTGGCGGGCGATGGGGCCAAAGAGGGAATGCTCGGCCAGCGTAAGCCAGGCGTCTTTTCCCCCACCGAGGTTCAGCAGCGCCATGGCGCGGCCGAGCTCCCCTTCCCCATCGTGTTCACCATCCTGGATTAGCTGCCCCACCCCCACGTCCCAGGCTGGCAACAATGCCTTTCCGGCACGCAGCGCAGCCGCGGAAACGTCGAGGGCACGGGCCGCGTCCAGCGGACCCATGGGTGTGGAGCCGGCAGGTCCGGCGCGCACACCCACTCCGCCCAGCGGTGATGTGGTCAGCGATTCGCTCAGATGCTCCGTCCACAGGGTGCCGGCGCACACCAACCCCACCCCGGCCAAGAAAAGCAGTACTCCCAGCACATTCGTAAGCAGGAAAGTCAGCGTGCCCAGCCCGCTGCTCTGCCCCAACGCCACCGCGCCAACCGGCAGTGCCAGCAGCACCGTGACCGTTAGCCGCGCGCCCGCCGTCGCGGAGGTCGACTTGGAGATGTGCGCCAGCTGCGCATCAATGTCGGTCACGTGTGCCCGTGCCAGCGCTGACAACCCCACGCCGTGGCGGTGGGAAATGCCCCAGATATGGAATAGGTGGTCAAGGAAGCTCGGGGCGTCACTGCCCGGTGCGGCACCAGCAGCCCCTGCACCCGGCGCGGCGCCCAGGCGCACCTTCACGCAGGCAACGTCCAGCTCGTGGCGCAGCGCCTCGGGTTTCAACCCCTCAGCCGCGTGTTCGACAGCCTCCAATGGTCGGGCACCTGCGGCCACTTCGCGGGCGATGGCATCCACAACATCGCGCACCTCGGCCAAGGTTTTCATCTGTCGGCGGATTTTCATCATCCGCCCGACCACAATCTTGAGGGTGAAGGCCACCATCAGCGCGGCGGCCACCACCGCGAGTACCGGAATCATCCTTCGCCCCTCCCATCAGCCCAGCTCATCGCAGAACTCCTCGAATCCCTCACGGGCGCCGTCGCGCCAGTGCCACAGCGCCTCGATGCGCGCCCGCTCGTCGCCGACTAGCCGCCCGATGTGCGTCAGCCGTCGCCCCTGCTCCGTGCGGGAAACATGCAACACAACATCTATTCCGTCGATTACCTGGCGAGTCAGTGCAATCCGATCCAGCCCAGCCATCGCGCCCAACGCCTCCAGCCGCCCTGGCACACTGGCCGGGTCGTTCGCGTGGATGGTGCCCGCACTGCCCGCATGCCCGGTGTTCAGGGCAACCAACAGATCCGCCACTTCGGGGCCGCGGATCTCGCCCACCACGATGCGGTCGGGGCGCATGCGCAGGCTCTGCTTCACCAGCGCCGTCATGGAGATTGCACCCGCCCCCTCCGCATTGCCCTCGCGGGTAGCCAGCGCCACGACGTGCGGATGGTCGATCAGCAGCTCCGGGGTGTCCTCCACCACGAGCAGCCGCTGGTCGTAGGCCACCTCTGCCAGCAACGCGGCGAGCAGGGTTGTCTTCCCCGCACCCGTTCCGCCGCTAATGAGGATGTTCCGCCGCGCCCGCACGATCCGCCGCAGCACGCCTGCCATCTCCTCGCTTGCCAGGCCACCCTGCACCAGCGCATCTAGGGAGTTCTTCTGCCCCCTAATCGCGCGCAGGCTAATGCAACTTCCGCCCGCCGCCGGTGGAGCCAGCAGCGTATGCACGCGGATCGCCTGCGCCGGTACGTCCGGAGGCAGCTGGCGCAGCACCCCGTCGGCAAAGGGCCGGGCCTCGTCTAGCCGCTCCCCGCACAGCGTCGCCATCCGCACCGCCAGGTCGCGCGCCGCCTCCGCGCCGATCTGCACCCCGTCTATGGGCTGCATGCCCTCGCCCCGATCCGCCCACACGCTGCCATCCCCGTTGAGCACCACGTCCGTCACCTGCGAATCCTGTAGCGGTCCGGCAAGCGGCCCCAGCCCACTGAACTCTCGCTGCAGAGTCCGCACGTTCTCTACACTCGCCTTCCCGATCAGGTGCAGGCTGCGCGAAAGGTCGTGCTCGTCCGGCCTACTAATCCCCTGTTCGGCCAGGTCGTCGCGCACGATCGCCAGCAGCCCGCGCTCTGGTTCCGGCTGGCTGTTCTTGTTCTTCCTTCTTAGTGACGCCACCTGCGTCTCCCCCGTCCCTGTTATCCCCTAGCTCGCGATTGGTAGCGCGCAGTTGCCGACAATGTGCTGGATCTTCTCCCACACCTCGCGCACCGGCCCGCGGACGCGGTCGTGCTTCAGCGAGCTTTCAATCCAGTACTCGGCCTCGCCTCGGTCAAGGGCGGGGGTGCACTGGTCGTCGTGGCGAATCACCGTTACGGGAACCTCGTCCATCATCATCGCGGCGACGGCCACGGAGGTGGAGGCGCCGGGGACTTCCCGCAGCACGATCAGCGGCTTGGTTCGGTCGTTTTCCAGCATTCGGTTTCGCAGCGCGCTGGCGGCGGTCACTCCCTGGATGGTCAGGGGTGCTACCAGAATGTGCACGTCGGGTTCCCCTTCGCCCCACTGCTCCTGCCATCCTGCGCTCGCGCTATCGGCCACAGGCAGGCTACGCCCGCAGTCCACCACCAGGTCATCCGCATGCATCAGCCCGGCCAGCTGCCCCACGTCCAGTCCCCTGCCGCCGCTGTGCGCGCCGAATGTCGGGTAGCGGTCGGCGTAGATCACGGGAACGGCTCCGCCTTCGGCGCTGAACTTCTTTCCACCCGCACTGTCGAAGCCCAGCATCAGCAAATGGCTGCGCAGCTGGTCGAAGTCGCAATCGGCGGGAATCTGGTTGCGGGTCAGCCCCGGCAGCCTCTCCTTGCCCAGCACCAGATCCAGGCCGCAGGAGTGCGGGTCGGCGTCCACCAACACGGCAGGCCTCCCCTCGCAGGACATGTAATAGGCCAGCTGTGCTGCAAACAGGCTGGATCCCGCACCACCCACCGCGGAGCTCACCGCGATGCGCACGGCGTCGTTCGATCCGATCATCTCCGCCAACACCATCGCCCCGCCGGCATCCAGGGAGGGCTCCAACTGATCCACGCGGATCGCCCGCACCAGCCTGTGGCGGGTCAGCTCGCTCTCCCTATCACTCAGCACGATCGCCGAGTTCTGGCAGGTAAACCCGTCTTTCTGATCTAGCTCACGGAGGAGGTTCGCCTCAAACTCCTCCGTACCATCGTGAATGATCATCGGCCGGCGGGTCACCGCCACGACCATGCGGGCCTCGTTGTTCCACAGCGGATCGGCGATGTCCACGATCACCGGCCGAAGCTGTTCAGTTCGCTCCCACCCCTTCTTCCTTGCTGCTGCTTTTGCCTTCTTGGCTACTGCTTTGCTCTGCTTCGCTGACTTCCCTGCGCCCATGAACCAAAGGCTCCCAGCTGCGCGCTGGTAAAAGTACCCCTGATTTTTCGGCTGTGGAAAAGTCAGGTTGGCGTCATAAAAAAGGGTCTAGACCCTGTGAATAACCCGAAACGCAAAAAGATTAGAGTGACATAAGTGGTGCGATTTTACTAGAATGACGCATGTGAATCAGCACCAAGACCCACCGCGCGCAAAGGGCGCAGAGCGAGTTTTGGCCATTTTCGACCTCGATAAGACCATCATCGACACGTCGGCATCCCTGGCCTACCGCCGCCCGATGGCCGAACGTGGCCTGCTCAACACCGGCGAGGTGCTGAAGATGATGGCGATGCTGGGCAACTACATGCTCTCCACCCACTCCGAGGAGGGCCTGGAATCCACAAAAGAGGCCCTGACGAGAATCATCAAGGATCGCGAATCTGAGCCCCTGCGCCAGGTCGCCCAAGACGCCCTGCAGGAAGTCATAACCCCATTCATCTACGCCGAAGCGCGCGAACTGATCGAGTGGCACCGCAAGATGGGCCACCGCATCGCCATCGTGACCGCCTCGGCCTCCGTCATGGTGCAGCCCATCGCCAAGGAACTCGGCGTGGACCACCTCTTCGCCACCGAACTAGAGGAAAAAGATGGGCGCTTCACCGGTGCCGTCACACACTTCAACAAGGGGCACGCCAAGGTCGAGCGCATCCTAGAGCTCGCCCGCAAACACGGCTATGACCTGGGGAAAAGCTACGCTTATTCTGACGCCGCCACAGACATCCCCATGCTGAAGCTGGTGGGCAACCCGGTTGCAGTGAACCCGGACCGTCCCCTGAAGAAGCAGGCGACGGAGGCCGAGTGGCCGATCCGCCAGTTCATCCGCCCGGAACCACTGTTCCCGCAGGCAGCGGTGATCGCCGGCGCGGGCGCCACCCTGGCACTGCTCGGCATTGCCGCGACCGGACTGGCGATGTGGTGGCGGGGGCGCGAGGAAGGGCACGAAGAAGGCTGAGGCGGAGCCTAGCGGCTACTTCTACTTCGCGTCCGCGATCGACTTGCCCTCCAGCGAGCCCTCGGAGAGCCCCATGGCGTGGAAAACAATCCACTCGGCCACGCCCTCCGGGGTGCCGCTGGCGAATCCCTCGGCCTTTGCCTGGTACTCGTCGCGCCGACGGTTCCACCAGACCTCCGGCACGCCCAGACCACGTGGATCCAGGCCGGTGGCGATAGTCGCCAGGCGGGAGCAGGCGCGGGCGGTCACGCCGGTGGCGTCCGCAAAAGGCTGCAACGTCAGCAGCTCGCCGTGGATCACCGCAGACAGCACCGTCGCGTTCACCTTGGTGCCGCCGGTGATGAACTTGCCCAGCAGCTGCAGGCGCGCATCCGTGGAGCGGCGGGGGCGGCCCGGCACCAGGAACTCCGCATCCCCCGCGGCCTTCTGGCGAAATGCAGGGTCGGACATCTGCGGGCTGGCAACCGCGTTGATGCGCGCCATGATCTGCAGTGGGGCGCGCCGCCAGGTGGTTACCGTCTCCGTCACACCGTCGGGTGCCAGCAGCTCCGCGGCGCGCAGGGCACCGGCTAGGATCGGATCCTCCACCTGGCCGTCCTCCGGCAAGCGCGGGGAGCCACCGTCTAGCTGCGCCGAGGCACGCGCGCCGCGCAACACTGATTCCGCACCCGTGACATCCCAGCCACGCAGGTTGGCGGGATGGCGGTGCAGGCGCGCCAGGTGGTCGTTGGCCTGGGCCACGGCCTCCGGCACTCCGGGCAGTTCAGCCAGTCCAGCGAGCGGGTCTTGCGCAGAATTGTCAGACATATTTAAGACAATAATGCACCCGCGCGCGCAATCTTCTCCGTGGTCTGGCAAACTAGGGGGAGTCAATTAGGTGTAACCCCCAGGAGTTTTAACAGTGAGCAACAACGATCACGATGGCATGTTCACCGACCGCGATAGCTTTAACCCGAAGGTTAACGCTATTCCGCTGTCGGATGTGGATACCCATGCCAAGGGTCAGGCCAGCATTAGTGACCTGGTGAAGGATGCCTCCGCGCAGGTTTCCTCCCTGGTTCGTTCCGAGGTCGAGCTGGCAAAGACCGAGATCGCTACGTCCGCAAAGAAGGCCGGCATCGGCGTGGGCCTGTTCGGCGCTGCCGCCATCATCCTGGCCTACAGCTCCTTCTTCCTCTTCTTCACCATCGCCGAGGCACTAGATACCTTCATGTGGCGTTGGGCGGCCTTCCTGGTCGTCTTCCTGTTCATGCTGGTGCTGGTCGCCATCCTGGCTCTGGTTGGCCTGAAGCAGGTCAAGGGCGTGAAGAAGCCGGAGAAGACCATCGAGTCCGTCGGCGAGCTGAAGACCGTGATCCCGCAGAAGGGTAAAAGTTCTTCCTCCGCGCGCCGCCCGGGAATGTACACCTAAATCCCCCGCGCGCCTGAGATGACTTCCGAAGATTCTCACGCTTCAGATCCGCACACCCCGCATGCCACCTTCGTGCATTCGCGGGGTGTGCGTCTTCGCGTAGACGTTCAAGGCCCCCGTAATGCACCATTGGTGCTGCTGATTCACGGTTTCGGCGGTGGCGCTTTCGACTGGCACCCGCTGATGCGGCAACTCGCGGGCGAGGATCTGCGCCTAGCCGCAGTGGATCTGCGCGGCTATGGCCGCTCGGATAAGACCCCACGCGGCTACGACCTCACCACCGCCGCCAGCGACATGGCCGGGGTGATCCGCGGCCTGGGCCACACCACCGCCACCGTCGTTGGCCACGGCTACGGCGGCATGGTCGCCTGGACTTTGGTGGCTCACAACCCGGAGCGCGTCCGCAGTTTCGTCACCCTTTCCGCCATCAATCCGCTGCTGCGTTTCCGCAAAATCCTGGCCCAGCCGTTCTCGCAGCCGCACTTCGCTCGCCGTCTGCTGTCTGCCCAGCTGCCGCGCCTTCCGGAGCGCAAGCTGTTGGCCGATAACGCCGCGGCCGCCGAAAAGATCTTTAGGGCGGGTGTGGCCCCGGGTTTTAGGGATACGGACGCCTACTTCCGCAGCGCCGCACTCCGCCGCGAAGCAATGCAGGTAGATAAGGTGGCCCACCTTTCCTGCGAGTACCTGCGCTGGCCTTTCCGTAGCCGCTTCCGCCCCGAGGCGATGCGCTTCGAGCGGACCTTCCCTGCGACCACACCTGTGCCGCTGCTGGCGGTAGACGGCAGCATGGATCCCATCTACGACGAATCCCTGGCGCAGAAGTCCGCCCGGAAGGCCGATACCGCCGAGCACAAGGTGCTTTACGGCGTGGGCCACTACCCGCACGTGGAGGATCCGCCGTGCGTCGCGGAGCTACTCCGCGAGTATCTGCGCGCCTAGAGTCGCTAGTCGCTAGTCCGCCACGCAAGCACCCGTCGCCGGGCTGCCCTGGTGCGAGGTCACGTCCCCGACGTGCTTCATTACCTCTTCCCGCGTCAGGGCGTAGCCTGTGTCCTTCTCGTTAATATCGGCCCCAAACACGACTCCCAGCACGTGGCCGTCCTTGTCGATCAGCGGACCGCCGGAGTTGCCCTGCACCACGGAGCCGCGCAGCGAATACGCCTCGCGCTCCACCCGATCATCTGCATAGATGTTCGGTCCGCTGACCACGAACTTCTCGCGGATGCGCGCAGGGGTGGCCTTAAACGGCCCACCGTTGGGGTATCCCATGACGATCGCGTCCTGGCCCTGCTGCCCCTCGCCTTCGGCCCACTTCATCGGCACAAAGGGCAGGTTCTCGCTGCGGAGCAGCGCGATGTCCACCTGCGGGTTGTAGTACACCACCCGTGCCTCACGCGGGCCGTCCTTCGTCATCAGCGTGACCTCGTTAGTTCCGGCCACCACGTGCGCGTTGGTCATCACCGTATCCTCGGCAACCACCCAGCCGGTTCCCTGCAGCATGCGGCTACACTGATCCGCCTGGCCAACCACGCGCAGCACGCTGTCGCGGGTGTTCTGCACCGCCGGGGAACGCATCAGCGCATTGTCCGGCGGGTCGACCTCCGCGGTGGGCAGGTTCTCCATCGGATCGGCGATCATCGGGAAACCCGAGTCGTTGATCAGCTGCGAGGTCTGCGCGGGCAGCTGCTTAAACCACACCGGGGCGGCATTGCCCACCGCGCTGAGGATCTTACTTCCCTTGATCGTCTTTCCGAATCCGCCGACGTTCCCGGTGGCGATCAACACGAGGATCAACCACACGATCAGCAGCGTTGTAAAAACCTGCACGATGGAACCGACGGCGGAATCCGCCCTTAAGCCCTCCCGCGTGCGGATATTATCCCGCAGTTTCGCGCCCATGCCGGAGCCGATGGCGTAGCAGACCACCACTACGACAGTCACGGTTAGCAGTGCTGCGAAGAAGCGTGCACTGGCGCTATCAGGCACTTTGTCCTCAGCAAAGTGCACCGCGAGCGGAATCAGCTTCAGACCCAAGTAGCCGCCCAGGGCCACCCCAACGAAGCTCAACGTAGCGCTAAACCCGCCCTGCCGGTACCCGGAGATCACCGCGCCGAGGCAAACGAACACCAGCACAATGTCAAGGATCATCGACCCCGTCGCTCCGCTCATGGTGCGCCTCCGTTTCTGCCCATCTCGTTGGCTCTGTCGAACCCTTCCCGCATCTCGCCGAGAGCCTCGCCATTGGCGGAGCCGGCCAGCGTCTCGAAGAGGTTCCACGGCCCCTTCGCACCGCTATCGCCGCCGCTGGACCACGGTTCCTCCCAGCCCGCACGGCGCAGCAGGGCGCTGATCACCCCACCTGTGAAACCCCACAGAACCAGCGGGTTTTCCTCGCCGATGTGCAGGTTCCAGGCCGGCCCGCGCCAGCCGGCAAAGCCCACCTCGAAGCGCCGCTGCGGGTTCACTAGCTCGCCCAGGGGGTAGGGCTCGACCCAGTCGTTTTCGGTTGTAGGGCAGCTTACCGCATGGGGTTGACGCCACCACGCCACCACGGGCACCACTGCGAAATTTGAGCGATCAATGTAGATCGGCTGCAGCACTGCAAACGGCTCCACAGTGTCCGGGTTCAGCCCCGTTTCCTCCTCGGCCTCTCGCAGGGCGGTCTCCACCGGCCCAGCGTCGGCTTCCTCCAAACGCCCGCCGGGGAAGGCCACCTGTCCGCTGTGGTTGCGCATGGTCGGCGCGCGGTGGGTCAAAAGCATGGTTGCGTCGGTGGGGATGGACTGCCTGCCTGTGGTTCCGGCGGGGCGGGAGAAGGTGGCGTCACCAGAAAGAAGAATCAGCACCGCCGAGTAGCGGGGCGGGCGGCCGTGCTCGTCGACCTCCGGCACGATCCGGGCGGAGTCGTTGAGGTACTGATGGATGTCCACCTCGCGGCAGTCGCGAGCGAAGTCGTGCAGCCATTCGGGCAGGTCTGCGGGCATGTCCGGCTGCTCTTGCACGCGTGCGAGCCACCGGTCTAGGTGGGTGTTCGGCTGCGAATTCGAGCTGGTCATAGAACCTCCTGCACCGCCTTTTCCATTTCCTCGGCACTGCGGAAGGTCTGTGCGTACAAGTGCGCGCGGGTGCCGTCCGGGTTGTAGACCACGGTCAGCGGCACCACCTTCGGCAGGTTCGCCGCGGAGTCGAAAGTGTGGTTGGAATCCTGGAAGCTGGGCAGCTTATCCACCTCCAGGTCGCGCAGCATGTCCGCTCCGGCCTGGCCCTTGGCATCCAGGTGCACTCCTACGACATTCCACTCGGGATGCTGTTCGGCGAGCTCTTGCAGCACCGGCAGTTCCTCGCGGCATGGGGCGCACCACCAGGCCCAGACGTTCACGACCGCGGGCTTACCCGCCAGGCGTTCGGCCAGGGAGGTCTGCGACGCGCCTGCGCTGCCTGTACCGCCTTCTGTCAGGCACGGAAGGTACACGTCCTTCAGTTCTGCCTCGGGGCTCACGGTGGCCTCGCCCGCACCTTCGCCCGCGCCTGCACCTTCTGGGCAGCGGACCTCGTTCGCTACCTCGACAGGACCGTCGTCCGCTGGGGCCGAGGGGGTGCCATCCTCCACAGAAGAAGTAGGCGCACCTACGTCATCCGCAGAATCTTCGCGCAGCGCGGCAATCAGCGGCACGCAGAGAATCGCAATGCCAACAACCAGCGTGACCGCGATGATGATCGCGCGCGTGCGGGCGGAGTGTTCGACAGGTGCAGACATAACAGGAAATCAGTCTACCTGGCCGTCTGCCCCAAACCCCGCCATATCTAGCAGGTGGTCGCGGTCGTCCGACCTAATCATTGTTGACGCCACCTCAGGGTCAGCCGGCCCCGCCATCCCGAAGCTAGGGCACTGCCGCGCCAAAAAGCAGGCTCCGCAGGCCGCTCGGCGCGAGTGGCAGATTCGACGACCGTGGAAGATCGCCCGGTGGGAATAGAGGGTCCATTCCTTGCGCTCGATGAGCTCCATGAGGTCACGCTCGACCTGTACTGGGTCTTCGTGCTCCGTGAGCTTCCAGCGGCGAGCCAGGCGCCCCAAGTGCGTATCCACGGTGATGCCCGGCACCCCAAAAGCGTTTCCCAGCACCACGTTTGCGGTCTTGCGCCCCACGCCGGGGAGCTTCACCAGCTCCTCGAGCGTGCCGGGGACCTCGCCGCCATGCTTCTCCACGATGGCCTGGCCAAGCCCCACGATGCTCTTGGCCTTCGAGCGGTAGAAGCCGGTGGACTTGATGAGCTGCTCGACGTCCTCGAGATTCGCCTCCGCGTAGTCGGCGGCGGTGGGATAGCGGTGAAACAGCGCAGGGGTGACGGCATTGACGCGCTTATCGGTGCACTGTGCGGACAGGACGGTAGCCACCAGCAGCTCGAGGGGATTGTCAAAATCCAGCTCGCAGTGTGCGCCCGGGTAGGCCTCGGCGAGCATACGATTGATCTTGCGGGCGCGGCGCTTGCGGCCCAGCGGAGTTTCTTTGCCCTTCGCGGCGATGTGAGCGCCGACGCGCGGCAGAGTTGGTTGGCCGGACTGGCCGGGCTGGCTAGGCTGGCTGGGCTGGCCGGACGGGGCGGTGTGGCGAGTCATAGAACCTTCCACTTCGACGAAAAAGAAGTTCTGCGAGCAAAAGCGGCAGCTAATAATATTTTCAAATGTACCTTCACCCCGAATTGCGCTGTGACATAGTTGGGTATGATCTAACAAAAGAGACGAACCATACATATTTGGCGTGATGCACGCTACACAGATGAGGTGGTCACCCGCGCCACCGCGATGCCAGAAACGGAAGTGAAACTAAGGATGGCAGAAGTATCCGAAATACTATCGAGGGCAGGCATCTTCCAGGGTGTTGAACCCACCGCAGTCCGCACCCTCATCGAGCAACTGGATACCGTCAAATTTCCTCGTGGCACCACCATCTTCGACGAGGGCGAGCCGGGCGACCGGTTGTACATCATCATCAGCGGCAAAGTGAAGCTCGCCCGCCACTCGGTGGATGGGCGCGAGAACCTGCTGACCGTCATGGGCCCCTCCGACATGTTCGGCGAGCTGTCCATCTTCGACCCGGGCCCGCGCACCTCGTCCGCCGTCTGCGTGACGGAGCTGCACGCGGCGACGATGGACTCCACGATGCTGCACAATTGGATCAGCGAGCACCCGGAGATCGCCGAGCAGCTGCTGCGCGTGCTGGCTCGCCGCCTGCGCCGCACCAATAACTCCCTGGCAGATCTGATTTTCACGGACGTTCCCGGCCGCGTAGCCAAGGCTCTGCTGCAACTGGCGAACCGTTTCGGCACCCAGGAGGGCACCGCTTTGCGCGTGCACCACGACCTGACTCAGGAGGAGATCGCCCAGCTGGTTGGCGCATCCCGCGAGACCGTGAACAAGGCGTTGGCAGAGTTTGCCCACCGCGGCTGGATCCGCCTGGAGGGCAAGTCCGTGCTTATCTCCGATACCGAGCGCCTGGCCAAGCGCGCCCGCTAGACAGAAAGCCCGCACCGGATTGAACTGCTCCCCATTAGTTGGACTGAGAAATCAGTTACCGACTAGTGGGGAGTA
>NZ_CALLDG010000018.1 GCF_937999985.1 uncultured Corynebacterium sp. | reverse complement strand
TGCCGCGACCATCACCAAACCCGTCGAGCTCGAAGGTTGTCCGTTAATATAAATCGCGAAGAAATGACGCAGCCCTTTCTTAAGGGGTGCTAAGACAGTTTCGTGACGCGAGGAGAACCATGACGGACGAGAACTTCGGTTCCAACGACCCGGCCAACACCGGCAACAACGGTGCACCGCAGCAGCCGCAGAGCCAGGACTGGAACCAGAACCCCTACGGCCAGCAGAACCCGGCACCGCAGCAGCAAGGCCAGAACGCATATGGCGCTCCGCAGCAGGGTGCACAGAACGGCTACGGCCAGAACAACTTCCAGAACCAGCAGGGCTTCAACGGCCAGAACCAGCAGAACGGCCAGGGCGGGCAGTTCGACATCAAGCAGTACCTGGACTTCTCCAACAAGTCCGTTCTGTGGCTGGTTTGTGCAGCGGGCGCCGCTCTGATCAGCTTCATCGGCAGCTTCATGCCGTGGGGCAAGGTCTCGGTTCCATTCTATGGCACCGTCACGGTCTCCGGCACCGACGGTGACGGCATCATCACCATGTTCCTGTCCCTGATCGTCATCGGCGGAATTGCAGCCTACCTGTTCGTAGAGCAGCTGGCCCAGAAGTGGTGGCGTGGCATTCCGGTGATCGCCATCGGCGCCATCCTGCTGCTGATCTCCATCATCGACTGGGCCAGCATCGGCTCTAAGGCCGGTGATTTTGACGAGGACGTTGTAAACGTAAGCGTCGGCGCAGGTCTGATCCTGATCCTGCTGGCTTCCATCGCCATCATCGCCTTCGGCGTGCTTGCACTGCTGAACGACCGGAAGAACAACCCGTCCGCTCCGCAGCAGGCCTTCGCGCAGCAGGGTTACGGCCAGCAGAACTTTGGTCAGCAGGGCTACGGCCAGCAGCCGCAGAACAACTTTGACCAGAACAACTACGGTCAGAACAACTTCGGCCAGCAGCCGAACCAGGGTTGGCAGGGCAACGCCCCTCAGGATCCTCAGAACCCGCAGAACCCGCAGTAGTCTAAACGGCTAAAACGGCACCACAGCTGCCCCTGTTCTTTATTGTTTAAAGAGCAGGGGTATTTGTTTTTCTTTCCGGGGGCACCAGTTAGCAATAAGGATAAAAAATGAACTAATGTTCACTGCATGTCCACCCCGCTTCCCGCAGAGGGAAAACGCCCTCACCGCAAGACCGGCCCGAAGCCAACCTTTGACCGCGAAGACGTCATCAACCAGGCTCTCGCAATCGGTCTAGATAAATTCACCATGTCAGAGGTGGCCAAAGGCCTGGGAGTGGCCACGTCCGCACTGTACCGAATCTACAGCCGCGACACCCTTCTGACCGCCTGCATCGAGCACATCACCGAAGCCACAGCGCTTACCACTGAGGGCGATTGGAAGGAACTACTCCGGGACTACGCCTATTACCTAGCGCGGATGTGCGCTACCTACCCGGGGCTCGCGCAAGCATTACTGAGCTCCCCCAACAGCCTTTTCGCCTTCCGGGAAAGCGTCACGAACCTTTTGGGGAGGCTTAATGACGCCGGATTCAGCCGCGGACAGGCTCTGTTCGCCATCGACGTGATCACGAACTTCGTGTTCAGCTCCGGGCCTTTCAGGCACTCCTTTGAGCTCTTCGCGATGACAGATTCACTGCCTGCTGACCGGGAGGACGACGAGGAAATGGCGCTGCGGATCCTAGACCAAAAGTTGGACTTCGTGTTCCAAGCACTTGAGACGGACCGTCCCTCCTACTAGCCACCAGTCCCCCGAACACTACCCCGCTCGTCGCTAATGGGAACCGATCCCGCCAGGCATGCGACTAATGAAGCATGTCTCGCAGAATTATTCGCAGAGTCCACACCCTCGCTGGGCTCTTCATCGCACCCCTCATCCTCGTAGCCGCCTTCTCCGGCTTCTTCTACGCACTCGCCCCCACCATCGAAACGTGGGTTTACAAATCTGAGCTGGCTGCCACCTCAAGCAGCCCAGCCCAACCGGTAGCCAAGCAGATCGAAGCCGCGAAGCGCATCCACCCCGACCTCGACGTCGCTAAGGTGCAGATCCCCGACGGAGAAGGCAAGACCACCCGCGTGCTCTTCGCCGATCCAACTCTGCCCTCCGAAAGCTACACTCGAGCAGTGTTCGTTGATCCGGGTGATTTGCACATCACCGGAGAGCTGACCCAGTACGGCAGCGCTTCTTCCCTACCGTTCCGCGCCTGGCTATCCGAAGGCCACCGCAACCTCTGGCTGGATGAGCCCGGCCGCATCTACTCCGAAACCGCCGCCACGTGGCTAGGCCCCATGGCCGTCACCGGCGTGGCCATGTGGTGGTTCATGCGCAAACAGAAAAGCCAGCGCAAGCCCAAGAAGAAGTCCCGCCGCCAAGCCATGCAGCGCCACACTCTCATCGGACTGGTAGCCGCACCAGGGCTGATCTTCCTGTGCATCTCCGGCCTGACTTGGTCCCACTTCGCAGGCGACAACATCGCAGCTGTCCGCGAAGAACTGAACTGGATGGCACCCGAACCGAACACGAGCATCAACGGCGAACAAGATGCGCAAGGCGACGGCTCTGGTCACGCGGGCCATGGCGAGCACGCAGGTCACACAGGCCACACGGGCCACGGCGGTACTGCAGAGATCGACCTGGCACAGGCCGATACAGCCCTCCAGGTTGGCCGCAACGAGGGACTCACCGGCACCCTACAGCTGGCTCCCCCGAGCGAAGCCGGCCAGGCCTGGACGGTCAGCGAACCGCGCCAGGCGTACAAGATGCACAACGATGCGATCACCGTAAACGGTGAGAACGGCGAAGTTATCGACCGCCTGCCGTTTAGCTCCTGGCCCATCGCAGCCCAGCTGACCAGCTGGATTATCCAGCTACACATGGGAACCCTGTTCGGGCTGGTCAGCCAGATCGCACTGGCACTGCTGGCACTGGGCATCGGCGCGCTCGTGGTCTACGGATACATCATGTGGTGGCGCCGCCGCGGCGGCAAGAACAACGGCGCCCGCGTGGACCTCTGTGAACTCAGCTGGAAGCACTGGGTAGCGCTGGGGATACTGCTCGGCGGATACAGCGTGATCGCTCCCCTGTTCGCTGTTAGTGGTGCCATCCTGTTCGTCATTGCCCTAGCCCTCGACTTGCGCGGCGGAAACAAGGCCGACAGGCCCGACGCGGAGGTTCAGGGAACGAAAGACATTAAAGAATATTCACATACTCCGATATAATCCACGATATGAAACATAGCCACCCACGCTCTCTGGCCCGTACCGTGGCCAAGGGCACCCTTGCGATCCTGCTCTCAGCATCGCTGGCGGGGTGTGTGACCAACGAAGAACTCGGCAACCCGGAAGGCTGGGAGGAAATCCTCCCGGCGAAGAACCCGCAGCTCGCCGCCCTAGTGCCCCCGGACGTCCAGGCCAAGGGAAAAATCACCGTCGGCACCAACCCGCCCTACGCGCCCAACGAGTTTAAAGACTCCGACGGAAACATCATCGGCTTCGAAATGGACCTCATCCGCGCCGCCGGCGCCATGATGGGCCTCGACGTCGAAGTCAACCAAATGGACTTCAACCTGATCCTGCCGGCCATCAGCGCCGGATCCGTCGACGTCGGAGCCAGTGCCTTCACCGACACCGAAGAGCGGCAGAAAAACTACGACTTCGTCGACTTCTACAGCGCCGGGATCTCCTGGGCCACCCAGCCCGGCAACGAGGACAACATCGACCCCGACAACGCCTGCGGCCTGAAGGTCGCCGTGCAGAAGGGCACCTACTCCGACACGGACGAAGTGCAGGGACGCTCCGACGAATGCGAAGCCCAGGGCAAAGAGCCAATTGAGAAGCTGGTCTACGAAAAGGCCGACGCCGCTGCTACCGCAACCATTCTGAAAAAGGCGAACGCCTACAGCTCCGACTCGCCAGTGATCGACTTCGCCATCGCCCGCTCTGACGGCAAATTGGTGCGGGTTGGCGAACCTTTCGATACCGCCCCGTTCGGTATGGGCGTCAAAAAGAACAACCCGCTTGGAAAAGCGCTGGCCGCAACGATGCAGACCATGATGAACGACGGCACATACGAGGCCATCCTCAAACAATGGGAACTCGAGGACGGCGGGTTAGACGCAGTGACGTTCAACCTCAAGCCCTACCAACTGCCCCACACGCTCGAACCGAAAGAAGGCACCAAGTGAGCAACCAAAACGCCTCCTCCGCAACGCAGCGTAGGCGCCCCACCGAGAACAAAGCGATCCCGCTACGCCACCCCGGCCGCTGGATCGCGGCGGTAATCCTCGCGGCGCTCGTGGTGTGGTTCATCATCTCCGCAGCCCAAAACGAGGCCTATCACTGGGACACCTACTTCCAGTACCTGCTGGATACCCGCATCGTTAAGGCGGCGATGCACACCATCGCACTGACGATTCTGGCGATGATCATCGGTGTGATCATCGGTGCGATCGTCGCGGTTCTGCGCATGTCGCCGAATCCCGTGCTGCAGGGTGTGGCGTGGCTGTTCCTGTGGGTCTTCCGCGGCACGCCCGTGTACGTGCAGCTGGTGTTCTGGGGCCTGCTGAGCTCCCTCTACCAGTCCGTGAGCGTGGGCTTCGCCGAAATCGACCTCGAGCAAGTACTGCAGAACGCCTTCATCCTGGCCGTGCTGGGCCTCGGCCTGAACGAGGCCGCCTACATGGCAGAAATCGTCCGTGCCGGCATCCAGGCCGTGCCCGAAGGACAGTCCGAAGCCTCGAAAGCACTGGGCATGACCTGGGGGCAGAACATGCGCCGCACCGTAATGCCGCAGGCAATGCGCATCATCATCCCGCCGACGGGCAACGAGTTCATCTCGCTGCTGAAGACCACCTCGCTGGTTATTGCCGTGCCGTACACCGCCGAGCTTTACGGCCGCGCCACCGACATCTCTAACTCGCTATTCCAGCCCGTCCCGCTGCTGCTTGTTGCCGCCACCTGGTACCTGGTGATCACCAGCATTCTGATGGTTGGGCAGTTCTACGTTGAGCGCTACTTCTCTCGCGGATCGTCGCGCCAGCTCACGCAGCGCCAACTCGCCGCCCTTGCTGACGCCGAAGGCGTGCCCCCACGCAATATCACCGTCGGGTCGAACGAAAAGAAGGACTAGTAACCACCATGTCTGAAACCAACGCACCGATGATCTCCATCCAGGACGTCTGGAAGCGCTACGGCCGGCTCGACGTTCTGAAAGGCATCGACCTGGAAGTCCCTCGCGGCGGCGTAACCTGCCTGATCGGCCCCTCCGGATCTGGTAAGTCCACCCTGCTGCGCTGCGTGAACCACCTGGAGAAAGTAACCTCCGGGCGTATCGAAGTAGACGGCGAGCTAATCGGCTACCGCGAGAAGAACGGAAACCTTTACGAACTGACGCCGAAGCAAGCAGCGGCGCAGCGCGTGGACATCGGAATGGTGTTCCAGCACTTCAACCTGTTCACCCACCGCACCGTGCTGGAGAACATCATCGAAGCGCCCGTGCAGGTGCGCGGCGAGGACAAAGACGACGCAATCGAGCACGCGCGCAAGCTGCTGGACCAGGTGGGACTCGCCCACAAGGCCGACGCCTACCCGGTGCAGCTCTCCGGCGGACAACAGCAGCGCGTGGCCATCGCCCGCGCACTGGCGATGCGGCCGAAGCTGATGCTCTTCGACGAGCCGACCTCCGCACTGGACCCCGAACTGGTCGGCGAAGTGCTGAACGTGATGCGCCACCTGGCCGACGACGGCATGACGATGCTGGTAGTGACCCACGAGATGGGATTCGCACGTGAAGTCGCCGACGAAGTTGCCTTCATGGACGGCGGCGTGATCGTGGAGCACGGACCGGCCGCAGAAGTGATTGGAAATCCGCAGCACGAACGCACCCAAGAGTTCCTATCGAGCCTGCTCTAGAGGTGAAAATGAGGGGGCGTCACTAAGAAGGGTAAGGGGTTGTCCGGGGCCGTGTGTAAGGTAAGCGGCGCTCGGACAAGAAGGGGGCAAAAATGGATGCCGACGAGATGCGGCGGATGTGCAACAGGGTCGACGCGGCGTATGCATACAGCGTGATCGACGACCCGACTGTGGCGCGGATACAAGCGCTGCGGAAGGCGGGGACAGCGGATGCGATAGTGTTCTCGCACGCGGCGCAGATACTCGCCGTGATGAACATGCTAGGGCTGGCGGCGCTGAAAGCCGGGGTGATCGGCGTGCGGCACCTCGAGCAAGTGTGGCGCGTGCGCAACGCCTACGCAGCACAGCTGACGGAGCCCGACGAGGCGGGGCAGGCGATCATGGACATAGAACAGTTCAACCGCTACCTGGAAAAACACGCGGTGGACTGCATCAGTGCACGCGAAGAAGGTCCAACGGCGAAGGAACTGGGCGAATACCTGTGCGAAGTGATCGCGCGAGACTTCCCCACCCCATTTGCCGAAGGCGAGAAGGCGGCGGCGGAGGAACGCTCCGCGACCAAGGGATCTGTGACGACGCTGGGCGGAACCGCCGAGCTCTCCCGGTGGACGCTGAACATGCCGAAAGACCAATCGCAGCGCATGTGGGAAGCAGTAACGAAGAAGGCGAAGGTGCTAGCCGGGGAACTGGACTGCGACCTCGCACAAGCACGAATGGACGTGATCGCGGGGCTGATCAGCGGCGAAGAAACCAACACGGTAGTGCACGTGCACGTCTTCCGATGGGAAGGCGGCCCAGGGTTCATCCCGGGAGTCGGGGCGATCAGCACCGAACAGGCCGACGTGTACGAAAGCTTCGCCAAGCGCGTGGACAGCGTGACGGTGCCGCCGGCCGTGGAACAGTACACGCCCAGCAGAGAAATGAAGGAATTCCTCGTCGGCCGGGACGGCACCTGCCGCTTCCCCGGATGCGAACACCCCGCGCCGATGTGCGACAAAGACCACATCGTGCCGTACAACCACACAGATCCTTCGGCTGGCGGCGCTACGGATGTCCGAAACATGCAGTGCCTTTGCCGCGCCCACCACAACCTGAAAACCAACGGGCAGTGGCGGGCAAGCACTAGCGACGGCGGTTGGACAATCAAGTGGGTGAACCACCACGGAGAGCAGTTCACCACCCACGCGAGAGGAGTTATACCGAAGCCACAGTGACGTGCCAAGGCACGCGGGGTGCGCCAGGGTCATCCTGGACCTGGCGCAGAATCGGCTCGGCGGGTTCCTTCTCGCGGACCGTGAGGAGCTCGGCGAAGTGCATGGCTAGGCCGGAGACGGAGCCGATGTCGTAGCGGACAACGTCGACGGTTAGTTCGGCGCCGGTGGCGGGATCGTTGCCCTCGTCTGGGCTCTCGCCGAAAAGCTCCACCCAGGTAGTGACCAGTTCGGGGTCTGCAGCTTGCCCGGACTGGAGATTCAGCGTGCCCTCGAACGCTTCGCCGAGGGCGGAGATCATGGAGCGGAAATCCTGCTCGATGGCGGCCAGCTGCTCCTGGTTAGCCAGCAGCCTGAAAATAATCTTTGGCATTCCCCTAGTGTGGCAGCACGCAGCAGCGAACAGCAAGCACGGCGGTGTGATCGATAGGACAGGAAACCTACTAGAATGTGTGCCGTGATTGGTTCCCATGCTTCGCACCCCGCGCCCGTACCACCCCTAACCACCCTGCCGGACGGAACGATCAAACAGGTCAACCCGTTTTCCGGCACCGAAGTGTGGACCGTACCCGGCCGCGGCAACCGCCCCATCGCCGAGCACCGCCCAGAGGTGCGCACCGTTGGCGATCGCGACTCCGCCACCGCATTCGGCCTGAACCGCAAGCTGGACACCCCGCCGGAGAAGTCCCGCCTGGTACTCGACGAGGACGGCCAGGCGCACATCCTGCGCGGACTGCCGGTTAGCAAGCTGGAGGAAACCGAACCGCTGTTCCGCCGCGTGGCGAACCTCTTCGAGATCCTGACCTACGACTACTGGCTCATGAACTACGGCTACAGAATGAACCCCGCAGCCGCTAAGCACATGACTGACTACCTGGCCGAGGAAGCCGGCCAGGATCATGTCGAGCAGATCCTACGCGACAAATGGTCCGCCGGCGGCACCACGCAGGAGGAACTCGACGAGCTCTTCTCCCCCGAGAATCGCCTACAGACTCTCTACGAAAAAAGCGCCGGGCTCTTCGCGGGTGGTCACGACGTGATCATCGCCCGCGACCACTACATCCCCGGTGCAGACACCACCGACCAGTTGGCCTCTAGCGGCACTCTGGGCTGGGAGAACCACCGTCACTTCATCGCCTTCACCGTCGACGGCATGGATCGCCTCTACCGCGCCAACCGCTACGTCCGCTACGTCGCCGCGTTCCAAAACTGGCTCGCCCCGGCAGGCGCCAGCTTCGAGCACCTCCACAAGCAGCTCGTTGCCATCGACGAGCACGGCCTGCAGAACGAGTTGGAGATCGCCCAGGTCCGCGCGAACCCGAACATGTACAACGAGTGGGCCGTCGACTACGCCGCCCGCCACAACCTCGTCATCGCCGAGAACGACCACGCCATTGCGTTTGCTGGTTTTGGGCACCGTTGGCCGACCCTCGAGGTTTTCTCCAAGTCCGCCACGACCGAACCTTGGCTGATGTCTGACGCCGAACGCGATGCCGTCTCGGATTTGGTTCACGCCTGCCACGTCGCCGCCGGGCCACACGTCTCCTGTAATGAGGAGTGGCTGCACCGTCCCCTCGACGTTGACGTCCCGATGCCCTGGCGCATCGTCATTAAGTGGCGTGTGTCCACCATGGCCGGTTTCGAAGGCGGCACGAAGATCTTCATTAACACCATCTCCCCGGCGGATCTCCGGGAGCGCGTGCTCAATGCCCTGGTTAAGGCTCAGGAGGAAGGCCAGCTAGCCCCGGGCATCCGCCTCGGCGACGACTGCGCCACCCGCCCCAACATGCTGAAGTACAACCCGGCCATCCGCTAATCCGCTAGAAAGGACAAGTTTCGCTTTGCGCAACGCAGATATTGCAGAGTTCATCGCAAACCACGGTGTGGACCTGAGCTGGCAGGATAGCTTCTACCAGTGGATGCACGAGAACCCCGAGTTGTCGTTGCAGGAAGAGCAGACCGCCAAGCACATTACCGCGCGGTTGGCGCAGATGGATTGCGAGGTAACCACGGGTATCGGGGGTTATGGCGTCACCGCCGTGTTCCGTAACCCGAGCAGCGAGGCAACCAGCGCAGACGAGCCGACCGTCCTCATGCGCGCCGACTTCGATGCCCTCCCCGTGCAGGAAACAACGGGGCTGCCCTATGCCTCCAAGAACGACGGGGTCATGCATGCGTGCGGCCACGACATGCACGCCGCGGCGCTCATGGGCCTGTGCGCGGTTCTCGACGAGCGCCGCGATGCCTGGCACGGCACTTTCATTGCGCTGTTCCAGCCCGCGGAGGAGGTCACCGCCGGCGCCAGCAACATGATCAACGACGGCCTGGCGGAGAAGATCCCCACCCCTGATGTGTGCCTGGGCCAGCACGTCCTACCCGGCCGCCTCGGCACCGTGATGTCCGCGCCCGGCCCGGTGCTGGCGGCCTGCGACACGATCACCATCAAGCTCTACGGTAAGTCCTCCCACGGCTCGCGCCCGCAGGAATCAATCGACCCGACGTTCCTGGCTGCGATGATCGTCGTTCGCCTGCAGGGCATCGTCGGCCGCGAGGTCGCCCCGTCGGACTTCGCCGTCGTTACGGTCGGCACACTTTCTTCCGGGCACACTAACAACACCATCCCGGAAGATGCCACGCTGGTGCTGAACTGCCGCTTCTACGACACGGACGTGCGCGACAAGACTTACGCCGCCATCGAGCGGGTCGTCCGCGCCGAGTGCGATGCCTCCGGCTGCGAGGTTCCGCCCGAGTTCGAGTACTCCGCCCACGGCGAGCTCACCGACAATACCCCCAGTACGTTCGAGCACGTACGCCCGGTGTTTGACGCGGTCTTCGGGGAGGATTCTATTGACGCCGAACCCTGGACAGCCTCCGAGGACTTCTCTGAGATCCCCCGCCATTTCGACGTGCCCTACCTTTTCTGGACTATTGGCACCACGGATCCGGAGCTGTGGGCTTCCGGGGATCCGGTGCCGGGCAACCACCACGGTGCTTTCGCCCCGCGCATCGAGGCCCTGAGCACATCCACGGACGCGGCGCTGGCCGCGACGCTGAGTTACCTCTTCCGCTCCTGACCCAGCAGGTGCACCTGGATCATGTTGGTGTTGCCGGAGATTCCGGGTGGGGAGCCGGCGACGACGACCATCATGTCGTCGTACTTGTATTGCGGCATAGCCAGCAGGTGGTGGTCGACGGTGTCCATCATCTCGTCGGTGGACTTCACGTCTTCGATGAGGAACGTCTCCACGCCCCACGTCAGCGCCAGCTGCGAGCGCACGGCCTGGGAGGGTGTGAACACCAGCAGCGGCAGGTGGGAGCGTAGTCGCGCCACACGCTTGGCGGTATCGCCGGAGGAGGTGAAGGCCACCAGTGCCTTCGCGTTCAGGCGCTCGCCGATGTCCTTTGCCGCGTAGGAAATCACGCCGCGGCGGGTGCGCGGACGGTGCGTAAGCGGCGGCACTTCCCCGTCGATCTCTGCGGCGCGCACGATGCGGGCCATCGTCTCCACGGTGGTGATCGGGTGCTTGCCGATGGAGGTCTCGCCGGAGAGCATCACGGCATCCGCGCCGTCGAGCACGGCGTTGGCCACGTCGGAGGCTTCGGCGCGCGTCGGGCGGGAGTTTTCGATCATGGAGTCCAGCATCTGCGTTGCCACGATCACCGGCTTGGCGTTCTCGCGGGCGATCTGGATGGCACGCTTCTGCACCAGCGGTACGTCCTCCAGCGGTACCTCCACGCCCAGGTCACCGCGGGCGACCATAATTGCGTCGAAGGCCAGGATGACCGGCTCCAGCGCGTCGACTGCCTCCGGCTTCTCCAGTTTGGCGATCACCGGCACGCGGCGGCCAACCTCGTCCATGATGTCGCGCACCAGCTCCACGTCGGAGGGGCTGCGCACGAAGGACAGGGCGATGAAGTCCACGCCCAGCTGCAGGGCGAAGCGTAGGTCTTCGGTGTCCTTCTCACTCAGCGCCGGCACGGAGATGTTCATGCCCGGCAGGGAGACTCCCTTGTTGTTGGAAACCGGGCCTCCCTCGATGACCTCGCACACGACGTCATTGCCGTCGACTTCCTTGCACACCAGCGCGATCTTGCCGTCGTCGACCAGCAGGCGGTCGCCGGGGCGGGCGTCGCGGGCCAGGCCCTTGTAGGTGGTGGATACACGGTCGTGCGTGCCCTGCACGTCGTCGACGGTGATGCGTACGGTCTCGCCGGTCGCCCAGACGGTTGCGCCCTCTGCGAAGCGTCCCAGGCGGATCTTCGGGCCTTGCAGGTCGGCGAGGATACCGACGGCCTTGCCGGATTCATCGGTGGCCTGTCGAACCCAGTTGTAGTTCTGCTCGTGGTCTGCGTGCTCGCCGTGGGAGAAGTTGAGGCGGGCAACGTTCATTCCTGCGTCTACGAGCCCGCGAATCTGCTCCTTCGAGGCGACCGCGGGACCCAGGGTGCAAACAATCTTGGTTCTTCTATTCACGGACTCGAGGATAGCCCCGCACCGTTGTCCCCGCTACTTCGCTTCTTCTTTTGTGACGCCCTCAGTCTTGCGTTGCTGCACTGTCCACCAAACAAATAGTGCTGTCGCAGCGAGGAATACCACTGCGGAGACGACAACGTTGATGCGCACGTCGCCGAACACGGTGGTGGCGGCGTCTGTGCGCATGTTTTCGATGAAGAAGCGGCCGAAGGTGTAGCCCATGACGTAGAGGGTGAACAGCCTGCCCCCATTCACGCGCCAGTAGCGTTCCGCGACGAGCAGCAGTACGACCACGAGCAGGTTCCAGATCAGCTCATAGAGGAACGTCGGTTGGACTGTGGCCAGCACTTCCCCGGTGGAGCGCCCGGTAATGGGCGCGGAGTAACCGTTTTCGTCCACGCGGCGGTAGATTTCCAGCGCCCAGGGTGCGTCGCTGGGGCCGCCGTAGAGTTCCTGATTGAACCAGTTGCCCAGCCGGCCGATGGCCTGCGCCAGCGGTACCGTCGGCGCCACGGCGGCGGCGAAAGTGCCCAGCGGCAAGCCTTTGGCCTTGAATAGCAGCCATACAGCCAGGGAACCAAGTACGACTCCGCCCCAGATCCCCAAGCCACCATTGGTGATGTTGAACACCTGCGTGGGGTCTTTGCCCTCGCCGAAGTATTTGTCGTGATCGGTGATCACGTGGTAGATCCGGGCACCGATGATGCCCGCCGGCACGGCGACGAGCAACGCGTCGACGGTGACCTCCGGGTCCCCGCCCAGCTTCGCGTAGCGGCGGCGGGTCCAGAAGTAGGCCACGATCACGCCCGTGAGGATGCACAGCGCGTAGGCGCGGATGGGAATGGGGCCTAGCTCCCAGACACCCTGCGGTGGCGAAGGAATGGCCGCCGCGATCATGCGCGAACGCCTCGCGCCAGCTCTGCGGCCAGCTCGCTCAGGTTGCCGTCGGCTGCGGCTTGGATCAGTGCGGAGCCGACGATCACGCCGTCGGCGTAGGAGGCGATGTTCGCCGCGTGCTTTCCGGTCTTCACACCCAGCCCCACTGCCACCGGCAGGTCCGTGGCCTCGCGGACGCGGGCGACCAGCTCCTCGGCAGAACTGGAGACCTCGTCCTGCGCGCCCGTCACACCCATGTGGGATGCGGCGTAGATGAAGCCGTCGCCGGCGTCAACAGTAAGGGCCATGCGCTCCGGCGTGGTGGAGGGCGCGACGAGATAGACCGGCGATAGGTCATTGGCCTTGCAGGCCTCCGCCCAACGACCGGCTTCCTCCGGCAGCAGGTCCGGGATGATGGATCCCAGTCCCCCGGCGGCAGCCAGGTCGGCGGCGAACTTCTCCGGACCGTATTGCAGCACGGGGTTCCAATAGGACATGATGACGGCCTGGCCGCCCGCCTCGGTAACC
>NZ_CALLDG010000017.1 GCF_937999985.1 uncultured Corynebacterium sp. | reverse complement strand
CATCGCTGTCGGCCCCGGCCGCTGGGCAGATGACGACGACCGCATCCCGATGGATGTGAAGGAGGGGGACACTGTCATCTTCTCCAAGTACGGCGGCACCGAGCTGAAGTACAACGGCGAAGAGTACCTGCTGCTGACCCAGCGCGACATCCTCGCTGTCATCGAAAAGTAAGCGGGTAGCTGCATGTCAAAACTCATCGCATTTGATCAAGAGGCCCGCGAGGGCCTGCAGAAGGGCGTAGACGCCCTGGCGGACGCGGTGAAGGTGACCCTAGGCCCGCGCGGCCGCAACGTCGTGCTGGACAAGGCCTTCGGTGGCCCGACCGTGACCAACGATGGCGTGACCATTGCGCGCGACATCGACCTGGAGGATCCCTTCGAGAACCTGGGTGCCCAGCTGGTTAAGTCCGTAGCTATCAAGACCAACGACATCGCCGGTGACGGCACCACTACCGCTACCCTGCTGGCACAGGCCCTGATTAATGAGGGGCTGCGTACCGTGGCAGCCGGCGCCAACCCGATCGCCGTGAACCGCGGCATCGCCCAGGGCACCGAGCGCGTTGTGGAACTGCTGCGCGAGCTGGCGCAGCCAGTTGCGGATAACGCCGCCATCGCCAACGTCGCCACCGTTTCTTCCCGCGACGAAAAGATCGGCGCCATGGTTGCCGACGCTTTCGACAAGGTGGGCAAGGATGGCGTGGTGACCGTCGAGGAGTCCCAGTCCATCGAGGACGAATCGATCGTCACCGAGGGTGTTTCCTTCGACAAGGGCTACCTATCCCCGTACTTCGTTACGGACCAGGAGACCGGCCACGCAGAGCTGGAAAACCCGCTGATCCTGCTGGTGCGCGAGAAGATCTCCTCTCTGCCGGACTTCCTGCCGGTACTGGAAAAGGTTGCTAACTCCGGCAAGCCGCTGCTGATCGTCGCCGAGGACATCGAGGGCGAGCCGCTGCAGATGCTGGTGCTGAACGCCATCCGCAAGTCGCTGAAGGTCGCGGCCGTGAAGTCTCCGTACTTCGGCGACCGTCGCTCTGCGTTCATGGACGACCTGGCTATCGT
This sequence comes from uncultured Corynebacterium sp., assembly GCF_937999985.1. Classification (GTDB taxonomy): domain Bacteria; phylum Actinomycetota; class Actinomycetes; order Mycobacteriales; family Mycobacteriaceae; genus Corynebacterium. Next base: position 3,665 of record NZ_CALLDG010000017.1, on the reverse strand, counting down.
CACCGGCGGTACCGTCATCGACAGCGAGCTGGGCCACAAGCTCTCCGAGACCACTCTGGAGCAGCTGGGTTCTGCCCGTCGCGTGAACATCACCAAGGAAGAAACTGTTCTGGTCGACGGTGCTGGTTCCGCCGAGGCTGTCGAGGAGCGCCGCAATCAGATTCGCAACGACATCGAGCGCACCGACTCCTCCTGGGATAAGGAGAAATTCGAGGAGCGTCTGGCGAAGCTGTCCGGCGGCGTGGCCGTCATCCGCGCCGGTGGCGCTACCGAGACCGAGGTCAACGAGCGCAAGCTGCGCATCGAGGACGCGATCAACGCGGCACGTGCCGCCAGCCAGGAAGGTGTAATCGCCGGTGGCGGCTCTGTGCTGGTGCAGATCGCTGCTGAGATCGAGGAGCTGTCCCGCCAGGCAGAAGGCGACGAGAGCATCGGTCTACGTTCCCTGGCACGCGCACTGCGTCGCCCGGCATACTGGATCGCCGATAACGCCGGCCTGGACGGCGCTGTAGTGGTCTCCAAGATCGCCGAGCAGTCCAACGGCTCGGGCTTCAACGCCGCCACCCTGGAGTACGGCAACCTGCTGGAGCAGGGCATCATCGACCCGGTAAAGGTGACCCACTCCGCTGTGGTTAACGCCACCTCCGTCGCCCGCATGGTGCTGACGACCGAGACCGCCGTGGTGGACAAGCCTGCCGCTCCGGCTGATCAGGCAGGGGCGCACGCTGGCCACGCCCACTAGTGGGATAGCCGCTGTAGCCCGCTGCTAGGCAGCAATAAAGGGAGAGGGATGAACCCCTCTCCCTTTATTCTTTGTGCGTCCAGTCGGCTGCTAGGAGGCTACGCGGCGGTTGCGGTTGCGAGAAGTGGGGCGCAGGATAGCGTCGCGCTCGGACTCGCTGAGGCCGCCCCAGATGCCGTAGGGTTCGCCCACGCTGAGTGCGTGGTTGCGGCACTGCTCAATCACCGGGCACTCACGGCAGATGGCCTTGGCGCGGTGTTCGCGCATGGCACGGGCACGGCCACGCTCGCCATCCGGGTGGAAGAAGACAGAAGAATCAGCCCCGCGGCATGCGCCATGGAGTTGCCATTCCCAAGTCGAAGAAGCAGGTCCCGGAAGCTGGCTGGGCTGTGGCATTAGGTGGTTACTCCTCGTGAAAAGTCAGATGCTCACTTGTAGTGACGTCTGAGAGGTTCCAATTCTTAAATGAACTCTAAGTAACGAACGAGTGCCTTTTGGGTAGCCAAAACCTGTTGTGACATACCTATTTCGCATAGCGGTAGCCACCTACCTGCGGGAACGCCCTTAGTTGAACAATGGATTAACTTGTTTCTGCGCCACGCCTAGGTTCCCCCAAAGGGGGTTAAAAAATTCGCTTCTTGCTGGGATCTTCCCGCGATCTTGCAGGGGGATTGCCAGATAAGCCTGCCAGGAAGGTTGAGGTTAGCTGAAAAATCGGAGCAAAAGTGGGAACATGTTTCAGGTTTGTTCAATTGCATTCGCGTGAGGAGAAATCGAACAGTCCCCTTTAAGTCGATCTGGGACTGTCGACGCGGTGTGATAGTTTCAATCCACATTGATAGAGACGTTGATAAAGACGTTCGAGCATTTGACGGAGTAGGGGCGATGGCTGCAGACCAGGAGACCGATGAGGAGATTCGAGATCTCCTCCCGGCGGCCATTGCTCAAGACCGTCGCGCCGTTAATCGTCTTATTCAGCTGATCCACCCAAAGGTGGTTCTTTTCTGTCGCGGCAAGCTGAGCATGCACGGTTACCCCACGCCCGATGACGTTGCACAGGACGTCTGCATTGCGGTTGCCAAGGCTCTATCCGGGTACGAGGATCGCGGGGCGCCGTTTATGGCCTTCGTCTACCAGGTGGCGCGAAACAAGATTACTGACGCCTACCGTTTCCAAACTCGGGATATGTCCGATCCGACGGAGGAGCTACCGGAGGGGGAGAGTTTCCAGGATTCGCCTGAAGATGTGTACTTAAGCCAAGATTCATGTAACGATTTAGCTAGGAAGCTCGATATTCTCAGTGAGAAATCCCGAGAAATTCTTCTTCTTCGAGTTATTCACGGCTACTCCGCCGAAGAGACCGCGGAGATCGTGGGCTCGAAACCAACGGCCGTTCGGGTTGCCCAGCACCGGGCGGTTATGAAGCTAAAGAAGCACGGAATTATTCAACAGTAGGCAGCTACCTTCGGGTAGTTCAGGAAAGAAAAGAGCTCAGTAGCCATGGCGCAGAATGACGGCTTCCGGGAGGGCGAGGAGAACTTCGCCTCCATCCTGGATGTAGATCGCATCCTTGATGCGATCGGCCGCGGCGAGGCGATTCCGAAAACGGAAAACTTTGACTCCAATGACCCTGTTATCGCGGACCTAGTTGCGCACCGTGAGGAGCTCTACCGGGATATTCCGCCCGCGCCGGACGTAAGCTTCCTGTTTACGGAAGACGGTGGCGAAGAATCTGAAACTGAAGTGGCTGAAGCAGCTGAGGGTGCCAACAACAGTTCGCGTCTGCTGCGCACCAGCGCCAAGGCCGCCGCTGCCGGGGGAGTTTCTTTGACCAGCATGCTGATCGCCGGCGGAGTGGCCGCCGCTATCGCTGTGGGAGGTCTGGGATACGCTGCCTACTCCAGCTCCCAGGGCGCACACGTGAAGCGCGAGACCGTGGCAGAAGAGGACGCTGTCGAGTTGGAAGGCTCCAGCAGTCTTGCTGAGGGCTCCGCTGGCGGACAAAGTGGCGTCCTCAGTGAAGAGAGCGTCCCAGACGAGCGGAGCCGCGGCGAACGGAGCGACCGTGAGTCCAAGGGCGAGCAGCGCCAGGAGGAAAAGAACAAGCCGAACAAGGCTGCCACGAATAGCTCCAAGGCTCCTGAGGCGACGGCGGTTGAGGAAATCCCGTCGACCACCATCCTGCTCGGTGGAACGGAAGCTCCTGAGCAGCTGGGGCCGGCGACGCCGATGGGTGCCCCGGCACCGACGAACCCCACCGATACGACCTCGAAAACGACGACCTCGAAGACCCAGAAGCCAAGCGAGCCTGCGTCGCCCCGTCAGGATCGACCGACCCCAACCACGGGCGGGCCACGCAACCCGGAGTCGTTGCCGGTGCTCACTGACTATGGTTCCCCGCGTGCGGAAGGTAGCTAACTACTTCCCCCAGAGGAACGGCGGGCGCAGTCCGTGGAACGCGAAATCGATCGCGTCCGCGTAGCCCAGGCAATAATCCCAGGTCACGTAATCATTTGGGTTCGGCTGCGCTGACGGCTCGTGAACCGGCACAAGCTCGTTGTTTAACATCGTGCGAATATTCGACTCGATGATGTCCCAGTCGTAGAAGTGACTGTCCTCGCAATCCTCACACAGCATGGTGATCCCGCGTACCCCGCGCGGCTCCAACAGCTTGCGGAAATCACGGACGTTTTGCAGATCCTCCCGCAGAGCCTGAACCTCATCGGGAGACAACGGCGGAACGGCCTCATCAAACTCGTCGGGATCCAGGAACGACGCGGGGTCGTTCGGATCATCGGCGAAAGGGTCCGGCGGCATCTGATCGTGGTTAAAGCTCACACGTACACCGTACCCTGTGGTCGGTCATGCAAGGCAAGATCATCACTTCACCGCAAAATGGTGAATGAAACGCGCTCAAACTGGG
>NZ_CALLDG010000016.1 GCF_937999985.1 uncultured Corynebacterium sp. | reverse complement strand
CGCGCGCTTTGGTTTCGCCCCCGACGAGTGCCTGGTGGTGGAGGATTCCACCACGGGCATGACCGCCGCCCGCGACGCGGGCTGCCGCGTGCTGGGAGCCCCCACCGACCCGGAGACCGCGATCCCGCGAGGAGTGCACACCCTGGCTGAACTGCGCGAGAGAGCCCAGGACTTAAGCGGCTTCACGCTGGAGGATCTGCGCCGAATTTACGCAGAGCTGGGGCGCACTGCGCCGGCCGATGTGCGATCTGCCACAATGGAAGGCGTGAACGAACAAGAACTCAAGACCTTCGATTCCCTTTTCGCCGAGCTGTCTTCCCGCGCCAAGGAGCGCCCCGAGGGCTCCGGCACGGTCAAGGCTCTGGACGCCGGGGTGCATTTCCAAGGCAAGAAGATCGTCGAAGAGGCCGGCGAGGTGTGGCTGGCCGCGGAGTACGAGTCTGACGAGGAACTGGCCGAGGAGATCTCCCAGCTGCTGTATTGGCTGCAGGTCGTGATGGTTGGCCGTGGCCTGACCCCCGCTGACGTTTACAAGTACCTCTAGACCACAAAAAGCAAACCCGAGAAAGGCAGCCACCACGATCATGCTGCGCGTCGCAGTCCCCAACAAGGGTTCCCTGTCCGAGACGGCCACCTCGATCCTGAAGGAGGCCGGCTACGCCACTCGCGGCGATTCGAAGTCTCTGACTATCGCCGACGAGGACAACGGGGTGGAGTTCTACTTCCTGCGCCCCAAGGACATCGCGATTTACATCGCCTCCGGCCACCTGGACATCGGCATCACCGGCCGCGACCTGGCCGCGGACACGCGCGAGGAGGTCGACGAGCTGCTACCCCTGGGCTTCGGCGCCTCCACCTTCCGCTATGCCGCTCCGAAGGACGAGGACTGGACCGTTGAGCAGCTCGCCGGCAAGCGTATCGCCACCAGCTACCCGAACCTGGTACGCAAGGACCTCGCCAACCGGGGTCTGGAGGCACAGGTGATTCGCCTGGACGGCGCCGTGGAGATCTCCATCCGCCTAGGTGTGGCCGACGTCATCGCCGACGTGGTCTCCACCGGCCGGACGCTGCGCCAGCAGGGGCTAAAGCCCTTCGGCGAGCCGCTGTGCGTCTCCGAGGCCGTGATCGTCGGCCGCAAGGGCGCGGAGGTGACCGCTGAGCAGCGGGTGCTCATCAAGCGCATCCAGGGCATCCTGCACGCCCACAACTACGTGATGCTGGACTACAACGTGGCTCGCGAGAACCTGGACAAGGTCGCCGCGATCACGCCGGGTCTGTCCGCCCCGACCGTCTCCCCGCTGGCCAACGACAGCTGGGTGGCCGTCCGCGCGATGGTGCCAAAGACCCAGGCCAACTCCCTGATGGACAAGCTTTCCGCCCTCGGCGCTGAGGCAATTCTGGCTACCGACATAAGGATCGCGCGCATCTAGGTCCAATTTCGTTAGGGTGGGGGAACAGAAAGTTGTTCCCCAACCAGAGGACGAATAGTGACCGATAAACCAATTCCGTCAAAAGCAGCGGCAGAGGTTCACCGCGATGCAGTCGTGAGCTCCACTGACATCATTACGTCGGCTGAAACACACTCCCAGCTGGCGCGTGCTGCAAAGAGTTTCCGTACCGAAGAGGATCTGCTGGGCACCATGGAGGTGCCCGACCACGCCTACTACGGCGTGCACACCCTCCGCGCGGTGGATAACTTCCAGGTCTCGCGCACCACGATCAACCAGATTCCGGAGTTCATCCGCGGCATGGTGATGGTCAAGAAGGCCACCGCCATCGCCAACAACGAGGTCTTCGCCCTGCCCGATGAGAAGGCCAAAGCCATCATCTGGGCCTGCGACCAGGTGCTGGAAGAGTACCGCTGCATGGATCAGTTCCCGATCGACGTCTTCCAGGGCGGCGCGGGCACCAGTGTGAACATGAACACCAACGAGGTGATCGCCAACCTCGCCTTGGAATACCTGGGGCACCCGAAGGGCTCCTACGACGTCATCAACCCCAACGATGACGTCAACATGTCCCAGTCCACCAACGACGCTTACCCCACCGGCTTCCGCCTGGGCCTGCACTTCGCAATCGACCAGCTGATCAAGCACCTCGACGCGCTCGAGCGCGCGTTCCTGGCCAAGGGCCACGAATTCCGCAACATCCTGAAGATGGGACGCACCCAGCTCCAGGACGCAGTGCCCATGTCCCTGGGCCAGGAGTTCCGCGCCTTCGGCTACAACATCGCCGAGGAACGCCTGCAGCTGGAGCGTTCCCAGGCGCAGCTGCGCGAGGTGAACCTCGGCGCCACCGCCATCGGCACCGGCGTGAACACCCCGCCCGGCTACCAGAACGCGGTCATCCGCGCGCTCAGCGAGGTCAGCGGCCTGAAGATCGAGCCGTCCCGCGACCTCATCGAGGCCACCAGCGATACCGGCGCGTACGTCAACGCCCACGCCGCCGTGAAGCGCGTGGCCATGAAGCTGTCGAAGATCTGTAACGATCTGCGCCTGCTGTCCTCCGGCCCGCGCGCCGGACTGAACGAGATCAACCTGCCGGAGCGCCAGGCCGGTTCGTCGATCATGCCGGCCAAGGTGAACCCGGTCATCCCCGAGGTCGTGAACCAGATCTGCTTCAAGGTCTTCGGCAACGACCAGACGGTCTCCATGGCCGCCGAGGCCGGCCAGCTGCAGCTCAATGTCATGGAGCCGGTCATCGCCCAGTGCGTGTTCGAGTCCGTGCGTTTCCTGGCCCGCGCCTGCACCACGCTGCGCACCCTGTGCGTCGTGGACATCACGGCCAACGCCGACGTGTGCCGCCGCTACGTGGAGAACTCCATCGGCATCATCACCTACCTGAACCCGCTAATCGGCCACCACAACGGCGACCTGGTGGGCAAGGAGGCCGCCCGCACCGGCAAGCCCGTGCGCGACCTGGTTCTGGAAAAGGGCCTGTTGGACGAAGAAACCCTCGACGAGGTATTGAGTCCGGAGAACCTGCTGAACCCGACGTTCCAGGGCAAGCTCTACACGGACTACGAAGAGGAAACTTCCAAGGGATAGTCCGGCGGGGTGCCACCGAAAGCGGGGCAGAGGTCCTGAAAGTGGCACCACCCGCACAGCTTGGTGGTGCGCGGCTGGAAGTTTCCGCTGCGCACATCCGCCAGGATGCGCGCCCACAGCTCGCCCAGCTCGCGCTCGAAGGCAGCCAGCTCAGTGGCGGTGGGGCGCAGCACCATGTCGTCGCTGACCTTCAGATACATCAGCCGCAACTGGGTGGGCAGCTCGCCCGTCATGCGCCACCACACCAGGGCGTAAAACATCATCTGAAAGCGGGCCGAGTCCGCAAAGCGGGGTGCGGGCTTCTTGCCCGTCTTGTAGTCCACCACGCGCACCTGTCCGGTCTCCGCGATGTCCACGCGGTCGATGAAACCGCGCACCGGCACATCGTTGGGCAGCGTTAAATTCACGAATTGCTCGCACTCGTGGGCGTCAAAACCATCCGGGTTTTCCATCTGGAAGTAGCCCTTCACCAGCTCGCGGCATTCCTCCCAGAACTCCACAGTGGACTGCTCGGGCACCAGCTCCGAAAGCTCCGGGTCCTTGGCCAGCATCTTCTCCCACTCCGGGCGGATCATCTTCACCGCCGCCGGGTAGGTGCGACTGCCACGGGGCAGCTGGTGCAGGTTCTCCAACACCGCGTGGACCAGCGTGCCCTTCACCTGGGCGATCGTGTTCGGCTCTT
>NZ_CALLDG010000015.1 GCF_937999985.1 uncultured Corynebacterium sp. | reverse complement strand
GAGCTCCTCGATCGTGCCCCAAGCGCGCTCGTACTGTGCACGCTTCTTGGACAGGATCAGGCGGCCTTCCTTGTCTTCCTTGGTGAGAACCAGAGCGTCGATCTCGTCGCCGACCTCAACAACCTCACCCGGGTCAACGTCGTGCTTGATCGACAGCTCGCGGGAAGGGATGACACCCTCCGTCTTGTATCCGATGTCCAGCAGGACCTCGTCGTGATCGACCTTGACGACGGTGCCCTCGACAATGTCACCATCGTTGAAGTACTTGATGGTGGAGTCGACGGCAGCGAGGAAATCCTCAGCGGAGCCAATGTCGTTAATGGCTACCTGAGGGACGTTGTTGGTGGGCATATGTTGAATGTCTTTCGGAACGAATAGAAATAGAAGATGGACAGTTACTCTAGTTCTGCAAACCCTGCTTTTTGACGCCACCACCAGCGTCAATTACCTGGCGGTTAGCCTCTAGGAGCTCCACGTGGGGGCGTCCTAAAGAATCAAAAAGAGAGCGCACAACGCGCATAACGCTACACGACCACAGTGAACAGCGCAAACATGGACTTTCGGCCGCGAGTTGAAGCTGGGTTGTCCAAGACGTGCAGTACGATTGGGCGCGATGAAGATACTGCAAATACTAGTAAATATGGTCCGTGGCGGGTTGATTGGCATGGCCGAGCTCGTCCCGGGCGTTTCCGGCGGCACGATCGCGTTGGTTACCGGCGTGTACGAGCGCGTGCTGCACCAGGCGAACCTGTTCCTGGATGCGACGAAGAAGCTACCGAAGGATCGCAAGGCTGCGTTTGCCCAGTACAAAACACTGGACTGGATGCTTTTGATACCAATGGTGGTCGGCATGGGTGCCGTTGTACTGTCCCTGGCTGGCGTGATGGAGAGCTTCGTAACGGACAAGCCGGTGCACTCGCGCGCGCTGTTCTTCGGCATGGTGCTGCTCTCCCTGACCGTGCCGATTGGCATGACGGATAAGGAGGACGCGCGCCGGCGGCTGCCGATGGCAATCCTCGGCTTGGTTGTGGCGGCAACGGCCACGTTCTTCCTGACCGGCGTTACCAGTGCCCCGCAGTCCGACCCGAACCTGCTGTGGGTTTTCGCGGCTGCGGCGATTGCAGTGTGCGCGCTGGTGCTGCCGGGCGTATCCGGCTCCTTCTTCCTGCTGGCCGTGGGCCTATACTCCGCGACGATGGCGGCGGTGGACGATAGGAACCTGGTCTACCTCGGCGTGTTCTTCCTGGGCGCGATCACCGGAATCGTGTGCTTTGTGCGCCTGCTGGAATACCTGCTTAACAACCACCGCACCATCACTTTGTTCGTAATGACGGGCCTGATGCTGGGCTCCCTGCGTGCGCTGTGGCCGTGGCAGGACGGGAATGCGAACCTGCAGGCGCCGGGCGAACACCTGGGCGCCGCGATCGGCCTTTTCCTGCTGGGCGCGGTGATCGTCGTGGCGATGCTGGCGGCCGAGAGGGCCTCGAACGCGAAAACCACGCAGGCAGACGCCAGCTAACGCGGCTGGCGCGCGTGGCTAGTGCGCTGCCAGATCCCAGTTATCGCCCGTGCCGGCGGAGACATCCAGCGGTACGCGCAACTGGGCGGCGGCATCCATCTCGCGCTCGACTAGCTCGGTGACCTGCTCCAGCTCGCCGGGCGCGACCTCTACCACGAGTTCATCGTGAACCTGCAGCAACACGCGGGAAGCCAGCTGGTGACGGGTGATCTCCCGATCCACGCGCAGCATGGCCAGCTTGATGATATCCGCGGCCGTGCCCTGGATCGGCGCATTGAGGGCGGCGCGCTCGGCATTCTCCCTGGCCACACGATTGGAGGAGTTCAGCTCCGGCAGGTAGCGGCGGCGGCCGTAGAGAGTCTCCGTGTAGCCGGTTTCCTTGGCAACCTCCACCACGTGGTCGAGGTAGCGCTTCACACCTCCGAAACGCTCGAAGTAGTTATCCATGATCCTCTTCGCCTCCCCCGCGCTGATCTTCAGCTGCTGGGATAGGCCGAAGGCCGAGAGGCCGTAGACCAGGCCATAGCTCAGTGCCTTCACCCGGCGGCGCAACTCCGGCGTGACCTCATCGACCGGAACGTCGAACACGCGCGAGCCGACATAATTGTGCAGATCCTCGCCGCTGGCGTATGCCTCGATCAGGCCCGCATCTTCCGACAGGTGCGCCATCACACGCATCTCGATCTGGGAGTAGTCGGCGGTCAGCAGAGTTTCGTAGCCCTCCCCGACCGTAAACGCGGCGCGGATCTTGCGGCCGGCTTCGGTGCGCACGGGGATGTTCTGCAGGTTCGGATCGGAGGAAGACAGGCGGCCCGTCGCCGCGCCCTTCTGGTTGAAGGTGGTGTGGATGCGCCCGTCGTCGCCCACGGCCTCGATCAGTCCGTCGATGGTGGACTTCATCTTCTGGTACTCGCGGTGGGCCATGAGGTGACCCAGGAACGGGTGGTTGGACTGGGCGGCCAGTTTCTCCAGTTCCGCGGCGGCCGTGGAATACCCGGTCTTGGTCTTCTTCGTCTTCGGCAGGTCGAAGGTCTCGAAGAGGACCTTCTGCAGCTGCTTCGGGGAGGAAAGGTTCAGCTCCGGCTCCCCCGCCAGTTCGCGGGCAGCGGCGATCTCCTCGTTAAGGCGTGCGCCGTAGTCGTCGGAAAGCTCCTGCAGCGCCGCGTCGTCCACGGCAATGCCCGCGTGTTCCATGGCCGCCAGGATCAGGGCCAGGGGGACCTCCAGGTCAAAGTACAGTTCGGCCTGGCCGGCAGCCTCGATCTCTGGAGTGAGGGCCTTCACCAGTTCGGCGACAGCCTGGGCGCGCTCGGGGCCGGTGGCGCCCTCCGACAGTTCGTGACCCACATGGCGCTGCACCACGTCCGCCAGGGAGAGGGTGCGCACGTCGGGGCGCAGCAGGTACGCCGCCAGGGACGTGTCATGCTCCACTCCGTCAAGCTTTAAGCCTTGATTCTGCAGTATGTGATACGTCTGCTTGGAGTCATGGAGCCACTTCGTGGCCTGCGGGTTGGCCAGCCACTCCGCCAGCGCCTTCTCGTCCTTCGGGTCCACGTCGGCGAGGTCTTGAACGATGGCGACGTTGTCGCGGTCCAGCAGGGTCAGCTGCTCGCCATCCACGTCCACCACCGTGCCGCGGGTACGCTTTTTCAGCCACGCGCCCAGCTTCCCCGGCTTCAGCTCCTCCACGGTGACGGGGATAGCGGCACTGTCGGCGAACTCCACGCCCATGATCTTGAATGCCCTATTGCGCAGGCCAGTGCCAAACTGCAGCTCCTCGAACATGCCGAGCGCCTCGTTGGGATCGATTTCGTGGGGACTGAGGGCGTCCAAATCATCAACAAGCTTAAGGTCCCGCACCATTTCCGTAATGTCGCGCGCGAGCACCACATTGTCGATGTTTTCGCGCAGGTTGGCGCCGACCTTCCCGCCGATGTCATCCATGTTGTCGATCACGCCCTGCAGGCTGCCGTACTTGGCGATCCACTTCTGCGCGGTCTTCGGGCCCACGCCGGGCACGCCGGGCATGTTGTCGGAGGTATCGCCGCGCAGCGCCGCGAGGTCCGGGTACTGGGTGGGGGTCACGCCGTACTTCTCTTCGACGGCCTGTGGGGTGAAACGATGCAGCTCAGAGACACCCTTGAGCGTATACAGCACCGTCACATCCTCGGTGACCAGCTGCAACGAATCGCGGTCGCCGGTGCAGATCAGCACGTCCATGCCATCCTTGGCACCCTCGGTGGCTAGGGTCGCGATGATGTCGTCGGCCTCGTAGGACTCTTTATCTAGGGTCGTGACGCCCAACGCTTCGAGCGTGCGACGAATCAGCTCGATCTGACCCTTAAACTCCTCGGGCGTGCTCGGGCGCTGCGCCTTGTACTCCGGGAACGATTCCTCGCGGAATGTGGGGCCGGACAGGTCAAACGCGGCGGCCACATGGGTGGGCTGTTCCTTATCCATGAGGGTGAGGAACATGCCTAAGAAGCCATACACCGCGTTGGTGTGCTGGCCACCGACGGTGGAAAAATTGGCTGCGGGCAGAGCGTAGAAGGCGCGGAACGCCAACGAATGCCCATCGAGGAGGAGGAGTTTAGCCATGCGCTCAACTCTAACGGAGTGCGGTTTTGGTTGGCTGAAAGGCCGTGGCGTATTATGCTCCGGTAAGCACTTATCGCCCCAGTAGCCCAATTGGCAGAGGCAACGGATTCAAAACCCGTCCAGTGTGAGTTCGAGT
>NZ_CALLDG010000014.1 GCF_937999985.1 uncultured Corynebacterium sp. | reverse complement strand
TTCTGGGCGTTGTTGCCAGCGTTGCTATCTGCGGCACTCCCTGCAGTGTTCGCAGAGTTCCCAGTATTCGCAGTGTTCCCTGCGGTGTTCGCGGAAGTCATGGAAGAAATTGTGCCCTAAGACCCATCATTTGCGCCACCTGGCTGCCGGCAGCTGTGAGCGAACTATCCTTTTTCCAGCAGGTTCGTCACCAGTTCAGCGATCGCGGAGCGCTCGGATCGGGTCAGCGTGACGTGTGCGAACAGCGGATTGTTCTTCAGCTTTTCGATCACCGCCTGGATGCCGTCGTGGCGGCCCACGCGCAGGTTATCGCGCTGCGCAACGTCATGGGTCAGTACGACGCGGGAGTTTCGCCCCAGACGCGAGAGCACGGTCAGCAGGACGTTGCGCTCGAGCGACTGGGCTTCGTCCACAATGACGAAGCTGTCGTTCAGGCTGCGGCCGCGGATGTGCGTCAGCGGGAGCACCTCCAGCAGCCCGCGGGCGTCGATCTCCTCCAGCACGTTGTCGCTGACCACCCCTTCCAGGGTGTCGTACACAGCCTGCGCCCAGGGGTTCATCTTATCCGTCTCGCTGCCGGGTAGGTAGCCCAAGTCCTGGCCACCGACGGCATACAGAGGGCGGAAGACGACGATGCGCTTGTGTTCACCGCGTTCCAGCACTGCCTCCAACCCGGCGCACAGCGCCAGAGCGGACTTACCGGTACCCGCGGAGCCGCCCAGACTTACGATGCCAACCTCGTTATCCAGCAGCAGATCCAGCGCCACGCGCTGCTGGGCGCTGCGTCCCCGGATTCCAAAAGCTTCCAGGTCGGTGGGAACCTGGCGCACCATGCCGTCGCCCATCGAGCGTGCCAGAACGGACTGGCTGCCCGCGGTCAGTTGCAGACCGCAGTGGATCGGCAGCTCGTCGACCTCGTCGCCGTCTACCGTCAGTGCGCCAGAGATGTCGGCCTCCCCCACGTCGTACAGTTCGTCGATGATGCTGGAGGGCACCTCCGCGCGAGCCATGCCGTTGTATCCGGTGAGCACGACGTCCTGGGCATGGTATTCGTCGGCGTCAAGACCGACGGCACCGGCCTTCACGCGCAGCGGCACGTCCTTCGTTACCAGTGTGACGTTGTGCCCCTCGGCCCGCAGGTTCAAAGCACAAGCCAGGATGCGGTGATCATTCTGCTCACCGCGCAGGCCCGTGGGCAGCACGGACTGGTCAACGTGGTTCAGCTCCACCTGGACGGTACCGCCGGCTTCGTTGACGATACTGGGCATGTCCAGCCGTCCGTGTTCCTGACGGAAGTCCTCGAGCATGCGCAGGGCCTGGCGGGCGAACCATCCGAGTTCCGGGTGGTGGCGCTTGCCCTCTAGCTCACTGATGACGACAACGGGGAGGATGATGCGGTGTTCCGCAAACTTGATGAGTGCCCAGGGATCGGATAGCAACACCGAAGTGTCGAGGACATAAGTGCGTAGGCCGAGCTCTGCGTCTGAATGCGCGTTGAGAGCCTGTTCTGCCTGAAAGTTCTGATGTGCCTGATCGGTGGGCGCGGCGGAAGTCATGGAGGTGGTGCTCCTTGTATGGATTATGAGTCGATCAACCCGGACGTTCCACGCCGCAAAAGCTACGCTTTACATCCGGGAAACGGATGAGGTGGGTAGTTGTTACTTGCTTCGGACATCCTCGACGCTATGCGCACCGCATGGAAATTACATTGTTGTCAGATGAACTCTGGGTAAACATAAAAAGCCCCAGGCTCCGGAGCATTTCATGCCCCTCACCTGGGGTTATCAAGCACTACTTGAAGGTTAGAACTTAGCGCTTCTCGATGGTCTCGGAGTACTGACCGGACTCATCCTTAGCCCACGTGATGGTGCCGTTCTCGAAGGACTGAGTCCAGCCGTTGGCTGCGTCGCCCTTCTCCGGAGCGGTCGGCAGACCCAGCTCGTTGTCCAGGCCGCCGCCGTTGTTCCAGGTCTCACCGATCTTGCCGATCAGCGGAACTGCACCGTGATCCTTGGAGTTAGCGATCCAGCCCTTTTCAAAGGTTGCCAGGGAGCCGTTCTCGCCCTCGGTAAACTCGGCGAGCTTACCGAAGGAACCGGACTCGCCGCCTTCGTTGTCCCAAGCGGTCTTGACGTCCTTCGGCAGCTCAACCTCTTCACCGCTAGCGGTCTGGACCTTCTCGGTCTCACCCTCGGCGCCCTCTGCGCCAGCGCCCTCAGAGCCCTCTGCGTCAGCGCCCTCAGAGTCAGCACCCTCAGCCTCGGACTCACCGTCCTCGCCTTCACCGGCCTTCGCTGTAGCAGAGTCGGCAGCCTCGCCAGCCTTCTCAGTAGCGGAGTTTGCTGCGTCGCCAGCCTTGTCCTTGGCGTCCTCAGCATCGTCAGAGCATGCAGCAACACCGAAAACCAGGGATGCACCTGCGGCCAGTGCCACTGCGGAACGACGGAAGCGCTTGTTGGAGTTCATTACTAATACCTTTCTGTCGGTTCTTTTCAGCTCTCGCTTATTGCAAAAGCCATACCCCTTCATTCCTAATAGTGTTCCAACGAAAAATGCACGTGTTGTTTAGGATCTTTAACCCAATCGGAACCAATTCTTTATTTTCGCCGCGCGCCTTGGGAGGTCTTTTTCTTCCCTCTTTTCTTTGTTTTATCTGCCCTTTTATTGACGCCACCACGTCCCTGTCTAGCCACCTGTCGCGAGCTGCTCGCAGTGCGCCCTTTACATATCCCGACGAAGTCCTGGATGACGTCACTGTCAGATTCGGTAAGCCACATAAGAGCAACACGGGTGCGGGGGCACGTGGTGGCGTCAATTCCCAAAAGATCCCGATGCACCACCCCGCGCTGGTTAATAGCCCGCAGCAAGGGGCGCGGCGCGACGGCGATACCAACGTTTGCGGCAACAACCTGCAGGGCTTCACGCAGAGCCGCCACGTCATCCCAGCCGGTAGACGGGGTGACGTACATCAGCTTCTCGTCGGTCAGCTCCCGGAAGTCGATGGATTCCATAACCTTAATGGGATGCTCCTTAGGGGCAGCGACGCCGATCTGCTCCTCATAGAGGGCAACCTCGTGCATGTCGGCCGGACGCTCGGACCCCTCCACCGGGAGGCGAACCAATGCAACATCCGCCTGACCTGCGCGAATATAGGGCAACGGGTTGTCGGTGCCCGCGCTGGCGATCTTCCATCCAGGAACCCGCTCGTCAAAGCGCCGGAACCACTTATCCGGCTGCACGCCAGTACTAAAGACAACTTTTAAGTGCTGGCGCGGCTTCGCGGTGCGGTTCTGCTGAGTGGGCATGGCACCAATAATAGAGCCGTTCATTAGAATGATGAACATGACTGACGCGAACCCGAGTTACAAGTCCGGCCCGCCCATGAAGCCCGCCACCGCCGCAAAGAAGCTGGCGATCTACCTTCCGGCCACCCCGCAGGAGTTCCAGGATTCCGCACTTACCCATGAGCAATTCGTGGAGCTGCAGAAGAACCCGCCCGAGTGGCTACAGACGCTGCGCCGAGAGGGGCCGCACCCCCGCCCCGAGGTAGCTCGCAAGCTGGGCATTAGCATTACGTCGCTGAAGAACAATGACATGGACAAGCCACTGACGACCGCGGAGATTAAGGCATTGCTTGAAAAGCAGCCGGAGTGGCTGCGAGAAGCTCGCCGTAAGTTGGCTAGTGAGCGCGAGGAGACGGGGCGTCAATAAGTTCAGCTAGAGGCGGCACAAGAATAAGAAAAAGGCGAGGATAAGCCCGATATTTCGGACCTTTCCTCGCCTTTTCGCCTTTGGCCATTGACCTTGGGCCTTCGATGGTGACGAGCCATCAGAAGCTTTATCCGGTAAGCAACCTCCAGGTGACGAAGCTGACGGTTGCCGGGTAACCGGATGAACAACCACAGCACCTCGGAGGAGAAAGTGGCTACCGATGCTCATGCGCTTCGGGGAGAAGAGAGAAACCCTCGTCGCATGAATACTGCGCCGACAACTGAACTTTCGACAGGTGCTGCAACATATTCCACAACTGCAGTGCGCCTCAGGTGACTAGCCTGCGACACATCCAAGAGGTTAGCCAAGCCTCACTTGGCTTGTCAATATTTAAACAACAAAAATGTTGAATAAATAGTTGACCTGGGCTTTTTTCAGGCGGGGGTGGCTAGATCTGCCCGCAGGGGTGAAGTGGCAACCATGTGCGACACATAACAGTGTGTTTTCGCCCAATATCGAGGGGTTTCCTTGTACTTTCACCCCAAAGAAATGCTATTCTCATAAACAACGCAGAGATGCACGTCACAATAGTGCCGCGACATCGAACTGCAACACACAGAAATCTCTATAACCGACATTGCTGCCACTGGCGCTACGCACGCTGCTGATATTCCAGTAGTTCAAGTTCGGCAGTTCAAGCAGCCAACGTCTTGGTTTGAAAGGAACCCATGAAGAACTTCCTGCCACGCAACATTTTCGAAGAAGAGCACAACATGTTCCGCGAGGCCTGCGCGGACTTCGTGAAGGCCGAGATCGCCCCGAACGTTGACCGCTGGCACGAGCAGGGCTACTGCGACCGCGAGATGTTCCAGAAGGCCGGCCAGCAGGGTCTGCTGGGCATGATGGCTCCGGAGCAGTTCGGCGGCGGCGGTATGGAGAACGACTACCGCTTCAACGCCGTGCTGACCGAGGAGCTGGCTAAGGCTGACTCCGGTTCCGTTATCGTGGGCATCCAGACCATCAACGACCTGGTCATCCCCTACCTGCAGCGCTTCGGCAACGACGAGCAGAAGGAGCGTTTCCTGAAGCCGCTGTGCGCCGGTGAGAAGATCGCCGCACTGGCCATGACCGAGCCGGGCGCAGGCGCTGACCTGGCTGGCATCCGCACCTTCGCGAAGAAGGACGAGAACGGCGACTACATCGTCAACGGCGCGAAGACCTTCATCTCCAACGGTGTCCAGGCAGACTTCACCCTGCTGGTCGTCGTCACCAACCCGGAGAAGGGCCGCGCAGGCGTTTCCATGCTGATCGTTGAGGACGGCATGGAGGGCTACACCAAGACCGGCCCGCTGAAGAAGGTCGGCCTGAAGTCCCAGGACACCGCTGAGCTGTCCTTCGAGGACACCCGCGTTCCGAAGGAGAACCTGCTGGGCGAAGAGGGCGCCGCATTCGGCTACCTGCGCACCAACCTGGCACAGGAGCGCCTGTCCATCGCCGTGGGCTCCATCGCTACCTCCCGCCGCGCATTCGACCTGGTTTACAAGCACTCTCAGGACCGCAAGACCTTCGGTCAGCGCCTGATCGACCACCAGGCATACCGCTGGGAGCTGGCCAAGATGGCCACCAACATCCAGGGCTCCCAGTCCTTCGTTGATGCCTGCATCATGGAGAAGGTCAACGGCACCCTGGACGAGGTCACCGGCGCAATGGCTAAGTACCAGACCACCGAGCTGCAGATCGAGGTTGTCAACGAGGCTCTGCAGCTGCACGGCGGCTACGGCTTCATGCTGGAGTACCCGATCTCCACCCACTACCTGGACTCCCGCGTTCAGCCGATCTACGGCGGCCCGAACGAGATCATGATCGAGATCATCTCTCGCCGCCTGGCCAAGGGCGAGAAGTAAGGTCTATCCTTACTCCCCCTTAAACTGCGGTGGTCGCTTTCCTAGGAAGGCGGCCACCGCTTCGCTATGGTCGGCGGTGTTAAACAGGCGTAGCTGCGCCTCCGCCTCTGCTGCGACAGCATCGCTAACCGCCGCGGTGTTCTTCACCAGCGCCTTCATCTCCTTATATGCTGCAGTCGGGCCAGCGGCGAAGTCGTTAGCCAGTTTCTCCACGGTCGCCTCGAGCTCGGCCGGCTCTACGAGCTGTTCTACCAAGCCCAGCTCCGCGGCTTCCTCGGCAGGCACCTTGCGGTCCAAGAGCAGCAACTGCAGGGCCTTCGCACGGCCCACGCAGTCCACGAGGGTCTGCGACAGGCCCGAGTCCGCCGCCAGCCCCACGCCCGTGAAGGCGCCCTTGAAAGAGGCTGCCGTAGACATCACGCGGAAGTCACAGGCCATTGCCAACCCCCAACCTGCGCCAGCCGCTGGCCCTTGGAGCGCGGCGATCGTCGGCACGCTGATCCCGGCGAGGAGCTCAGTCATCGGGTTGTACTCCTCCACCACCTTTTCCATCCCCGTGCGGTTTTGCGTATCCCGCAGCTGTTCCTTCAGATCCTGCCCGGAGCAAAATGCCTTACCGTTGGCGCGCAGCACCACGGCACGCACGGCGGAACCGAGTTCTTCGGAATCCTTTTGTGCGTTGCGGAAAGCCTCGATCAGCGCAAGACGCAGCCCCTTGTCTAGGGAATTGTATGCCTCCGCGCGGTTGATGGTGATGTATCGTACGCCGGCCTTGTCCTCGACCAGCACAAGATTAGTGTTTTCACTCATACTGGTTACGCTACGTGGAACAGTCGCGTAAAGCTGCGCTTTGGCGCAGATGTTGTCGCTGTTTCTTACTCAGTGACGCCCCCGCACCATCGCCCCCCCTTATGCCCCGCTAGCGCGGGATGGCTAGCGGGGTTGGCTGATAACCTCGGCGCCGGCAGCCCTGAGGGCGTCCAGAGCCTGAGTAGCGCCGTCCTCGCTCACCGCCGCGCAAAGATCCTCGATAACCGTCACGCCGAAGCCCGCTCGAAGCGCATCTTCGGCTGTAGCGCGCACGCAGAAGTCGGTGGCGATACCCACGATCGTCACGTTCTCCACCTCGTGGAAATTCAGCCACTGTTGAAGGGTCTGTTCCTCATCTGCGAGGTGACCTTCAAAGCCGGAATAGGCAGCGGTGTATTCGCCCTTGTGGAACCAGGCGTCCACCAGTTCGGGGTTCAGCTCGGCACAGACCTGCGCGCCGTGCGTGTCGGCTACGCAGTGGACCGGCCAGGTGTCCTTGTAGTCCGGCTCCTCCCCCTCTGGCGCGAAGTGGCCTTCGGGCCTGATGTGCCAATCCTTTGTGCCGACGATGAGCGGGCGGGCGGCAGCCGGGGAGCCGGCGTCGGCTTCGGCTTCCTCCTCCTCGGTGTGCACCAGGCCGCCCAGCCAGGCGTTGATCCCCCGTGCCACTTCTAGGCCCCGGTCGGTTCCCAGGGAACCATCGACGAAGTCGTTTTGAACGTCGACGACGACGATTGCATCCTTCACCTGCGTGCTGACCATAGTGCTAAACCCCAATCCTTATAGCCGCTTTTCTCAGAGCCGCGTGCTTTGCAGCCGCTGGGCTCCTTAGACCAGCTTCCAGTCTTCCAGGCCCTCGTACAGCGGGAAGTCCTCGGCGATCTTGTCCACGCGGGCGCGCAGCGCAGCGATGTCCGCGTTGCCGGCCAGAGCGGTACCGATGACGTCTGCGACCTCGGTGAAGGCCTCGGTATCCAGACCACGGGAAGCCAGGGCGGAGGTACCGATGCGCAGGCCGGAAGTGACCATCGGCGGACGCGGATCAAAGGGGACAGCATTGCGGTTGACGGTGATGCCGACCTCGTGCAGCAGGTCTTCGCCCTGCTGGCCGTCCAGCTGAGAGTTGCGCAGGTCAACCAGCACCAGGTGTACGTCGGTGCCGCCGGTGAGAACCTGCACACCAGCGTCCTTCGTATCCTGAGCGTTCAGGCGCTCCGCCAGGATCTTCGCGCCCTCGAGCGTACGCTGCTGACGATCGCGGAACTCGTCGGTCTGAGCAACCTTCATGGCCACAGCCTTAGCGGCGACGGCGTGCATCAGCGGGCCGCCCTGCTGGCCCGGGAAGACGGAGGAGTTCAGCTTCTTGGCGTACTCCTGCTTAGCCAGGATCATGCCGGAGCGCGGGCCACCCAGGGTCTTGTGCACGGTGGTGGAGACCACGTCGGCGTGCGGAACCGGCGACGGGTGCAGGTCCGCGGCAACCAGGCCAGCGAAGTGAGCCATGTCCACCCACAGCTTCGCCCCAACCTCATCGGCGATGGACTTGAAAGCTGCGAAGTCCTGGTGGCGCGGGTATGCGGACCAGCCGGCGATCAGCACCTGCGGCTTCTCCGCAATGGCCTGCTCGCGGATCTTGTCCATGTCCAGGCGGAACGTCTCCGGATCCACCTCGTAAGCGGCGACCTCGTAGAGCTTGCCGGAGAAGTTCAGGTGCATGCCGTGGGTCAGGTGGCCACCGTGTGCTAGGGACAGACCCATGATCTTGTCACCCGGGTTGGCCAGGGACATCAGGACTGCTGCGTTAGCCTGCGCACCGGCGTGAGGCTGCACGTTGGCGAACTCCGCGCCGAAGACCTGCTTGGCGCGGTCGCGGGCCAGGTCTTCAATGACATCCACGTGCTCGCAACCGCCGTAGTAACGGCGGCCCGGGTAGCCCTCGGCGTACTTATTGGTGAGAACCGAGCCCTGTGCCTGCAGCACAGCGCGCGGCACAAAGTTCTCCGAGGCAATCATCTCCAGGGTGGTGCGCTGGCGGCGCAGCTCACCTGCGATGGCTTCTGCGACCTGAGGATCCAGCTCCGCCAAAGGAGTGTTGTGCTGTTGAGAGTTCTGAGTGGACGAATTCTGCGGAGAAGTCACGTCTACCAAGGCCTTCCATTGTGGATGAATCTAAAAAGATAAAACCGGTTGCTTATCTGCATCACTATCATAGCGAGTACCCGCAGCGCCCTATACCCAACCCATACCCCAACCCACACCCAGCCCACACTCACCCCGTTGCCAAACTATTGCGACCCGATTGCGATCCCATTGCGGCTCCTTGACAAATCCATGGCGACAAACCCATGGCGACAAAGCCCAGGCGACAAACCCATGGCGACAAAGCCATGGCGACAAACCCATGGCGATCCAATTTCACCTTGCCCCATTTTCGGGGCACAATGGGTGCTATGACTTCCCCCAGCCCTTACATTGAGCTGGACCGTACTCAGTGGCGCACCTTAAGAAAGTCGATGCCCCAGGTCCTCACCGAAGATGAACTGGAACAGCTCCGCGGCATCGGCGATGAAATCGACCTGGAAGAGGTCTCCGAGGTCTACCTCCCGTTGTCCCGCCTGATCTTCCTGCGCGTCGAAGCGCACCGCAGGCTCAACGCCGCCACTGAAACATTCCTCGGCGAGGCAATGCCGCAGATCCCTTACATCATCGGCGTCTGCGGCTCCGTCGCCGTCGGCAAGTCCACCACCGCCCGCGTGCTGCAAGTTCTGTTGCAGCGTTGGGAGACAAACCCGCGGGTGGACCTCGTAACCACCGACGGCTTCCTGCTGCCCACCGCAGAACTCGAGCGCCGCAAGCTCATGCACCGCAAGGGCTTCCCGGAGTCCTACGACCAGGCGGAACTACTGAGCTTCATCACCAAGGTGAAGTCCGGCACCCAAAAGGTGCAGGCTCCGGTGTACTCCCACGAGGCCTACGACCGCATTCCGGACCAGACCATTACAGTCGACCGCCCGGACATCCTCATCGTCGAGGGGCTAAACGTTCTGCAGACCGGCCCCACCCTCATGGTCTCCGACCTCTTCGATTTCTCCGTTTACGTCGATGCCCGGCGCGAGGACATCGAGGATTGGTACATCGACCGCTTCTTGCGCCTGAAGAACACTGCGTTTAAGGATCCGAAGGCGCACTTCCACCACTTCGCAAACTTCAGCGATGAAGAGGCCACCGTGGTCGCCAGGGAGATCTGGCAGACCGTGAACCTGCCGAACCTGATGGAGAACATCCTCCCCACCCGCGTGCGTGCTTCCTTGGTTCTGCGCAAGGGCCCGGACCACCTGGTGCAGAAAGTGCGGATGCGGAAGATCTAGCCCCACGCGCAATTACGCGCCCCCTATCGCTCGCACCCCTATCGCCGGTTATCCCCCCGCTTATAGCCCGAAGCGCCTGTGCCGCTGCGAGTAGTCGCGCAGCGCACGCAGGAAATCCACGCGCCGGAAGGCCGGCCAATAGGTATCGGTAAACCAGATCTCCGAGTACGCGGACTGCCACAGCAGAAAACCAGATAGGCGCTGCTCCCCCGACGTGCGGATCACCAGGTCCGGATCCGGCTGCCCCGAGGTGTACATGTGATTCCCCAACGCCTCAGCGGTGATTGCCTCTGCCATATCTTCCGGCGCCGTCCCCTGCTCCGCCAGCTCGGCCACGAGGGTCTGCACCGCATCCACGATCTCCTGGCGCCCGCCATACCCCACGGCCACATTCACGCGCACGCCCGTGTGGTCGTTCGTCTTGGCCTGGTTTTCCTCCAGGCGAATGCGCAGCTGTTCAGGCAGTAGCTCTAGGTGGCCGACGGTGCGCAGCTGGAACCCGGCGTCAGAATCCGCCAATTCCTCGGCAACATCACCAATGATGCTGCACAGCAACGACAGCTCCTCCGGAGAGCGCTTTAGGTTTTCGGTGCTGAGCAAGTACACCGTGACGGTTTCGATCCCCAGTTCATCGCACCAACCGCACATTTCCGCGATCTTCTTCGCGCCTACGCGGTGACCGTGCGACACATCCGTGAACCCGTTCTCGCGCGCCCAGCGGCGGTTGCCGTCGGCCATGATGGCGACGTGCTTCGGCCGTGGCTTATCGCGCAACGAGCGCGCCAGGCTGGCCTCGTAGGCTGGGTATAGCAGCTGGGGGATGCGGTTCACGGTGTTGATCCTACTGATGCTGGTTCGGGGGTTCTTCGCCATCCTTATTGACGCCCTTAGCCCGCGCCCGCTCAGCGTCAATCGCAGCGGGGCCGGTCAGTGTGCCAGAGGAAGGCAAGAAGCGCTCATCTGTCTGCGGCACCTCAGTGCGGGCAAACATGGAACGCTTGCCGGCGGTTTCGTCGAAGCCTTCGGCCTTCATCGCCGCTTCCAGCTTCTCCGTGTCGAACAGATCAATGCCACGCGCATCGGCGAAAGCCTGGCGGCGCTCGAGGCGGCGGATGCGCTTGTTCATGGCAAAGCCGATGAGCAGCACAACCAGCAACAAGATGACGATCACGAACAGGCCGACTGGGGCGGCTTTACCGAACTCGGCGCCCTTCGGGCCGGTGCGCTCTGCCTGCGCAATGATCCAGGTGGCGGTGTTCATCGCTGGAAACTCCTTCTTGTTATCTGCCCATTAACTGTAGTTTGTCGCCCGCCTGTGGGGAAACCCTGCGCTGCGCCGGTCAACCCTGCGCTGCGCTATTCCGCCGAATCTAACCCGGCGAAAAGTTCCGACTCCGGCAGCTCGCTATGCACGCGCGACTGCGCGAGCTCGAACTCCTCGGTCGGCCACACCTGCTGCTGCAAGTCCATGTCCGCCAGGAAGAACGCCCCCTTCGGGTCAATCTGAGTGCGGTGAGCACGCAGCGCATCATCGCGGCGCTCAAACCAGTCAGCCACATTCACGCGGGTGGTCACACGGGAGAAAATATCCGGCAGCTGCCTCCACAACTCCAAGTGTCGCAGGACGTGATCCGGCAGCTGCGCGCCACGCTCATACATGGCGGTGGCCAGGTTCTCGAAACGCTCGCGGATGAACCCATGGGTATAGTACAGCTTCTTCACCTCCCAAGGTTCGCCCAGCTCCGGGTGGTAGTTCGGGTCGCCGGCAGCCTCCCAGGCACGTACGGAAACCGCATGAACCTTGATGTGATCTGGGTGCGGATAACCGCCGTGCTCGTCGTAGGTGATGATGACATGCGGACGGAACTCACGGACCACCCGCACAACTCTTTGCGTAACCTCTTCCGTGTCCTGCAGGGCAAAGCATCCCTCCGGCAACGGCGGCTTCGGGTCACCCTCCGGCAGACCGGAATCCACATAACCCAGCCACTCATGCTCCACGCCCAGGATCGAGGCCGCCTGAGCCATCTCCTCGCGGCGCACCTCAATCATCTCTCCGATGCCCTGCTCAGCCAGCTCCTGCATCTCTGGGTTCAGGATGTCCCCGCGCTCACCGCCTGTGCACGTCAGTACTTTCACCCGGTGGCCTTCATCGACATAGCGAGCCATGGTGGCCGCACCCTTGCTGGATTCGTCGTCCGGGTGCGCGTGAATCGCCAGCAGGCGATAACGCGGCGTATCAACGGCAGATGTCTTTTCACTCACGCCAATACAATCTACTACCCAGCCCTCCCCTACCCAATAGAGCCACCGGTCCGGGCAGGCCGGGGACGTGGGCGTCAATAATAAAAGGGTGGGCTAGACTAGAGACATCATGAACGCGGCGAAGAAGAGCATCCAAGAAGAGCGCTACGGCGAAACGCGCAACCAGAAATTCTCCGGGAAAATCGTTGTAGTAATCCTGGCCGTAATGCTGGCAGCAGCGCTTGCCTATGCGGTCACGCAGTTCATGCGTAATTCGGAAGCGGATGTCACGGCGCAGGAGTCCGGTGGCGAGATCGTCTCGGACGAGCGAATGACCATGAGCATCGACGTCACCCGCAAGGATCCCTCCAAGCCCGCATATTGCATCGTCACCGCCCTGGACTACGACAAGAACGAAGTCGGACGCCGCGAGTTCGTCATCCCCCGCGGCGGTGAAGAAGTAGAACGCTTCCTGGTGGACATCCCCACCCGCGAACGCGGCTACGCAGCCACCGCCTACGGTTGCTCCGCCACGCTACCGCCGCACCTCGACCCGCGCGACTAAGCCGGAAGGCTAAGCAGACCCGCGCGACTAGGCCGGGCAGCCCAGGTAGCCTGGCGCCCAGGTGCTACACTTTGCACGCCTACTTAAAAATCTATTGACGCCCACGTGAGAGACCGCGTCAACCTTCAACGAAGATGGGAGAACCCAATGGCCGAGAACCAGACTCGCTGGCTGACCCAGGAATCTTACGACCGACTGAATGCAGAACTGACGGCTCTGAAGGAGAACCGTCCGGTGCTGGCAGCCGAGATTAACGAGCGCCGCGAAGAAGGCGACCTGAAGGAGAACGGCGGCTACCACGCAGCCCGCGAGCAGCAGGGCCAGGAGGAGGCTCGCATCACCTACCTGGAGGAGCTGCTGGATAACGCCACCATCGGTGAGGCTCCGCAGGAGTCCGGCGTGGCACTGGTTGGTTCCGTGATCCACGTCTACTACGACGGTGACGAGGACGATAAGGAGACCTTCCTGATCGGCACCCGCGGCCTGGAGTCTTCCAACCCGGACCTGGAGACCTACTCCACCGATGCTCCGCTGGGTGCGGCCATCGTCGGCGCCAAGGTCGGCGAGACCCGCGAGTACCAGACCCCCACTGGCGATACTGTATCTGTGACGATCGTTGCCGCTGAGCCTTACGACCCGGACCTGGACGTTCCGCGCGCGGAGCAGTAGTTTCTGCTTTGCAGGCAGCTAACCCCTCTGGTTGCTGGCTGGCGGTAATAGAAAAGGGCGCCTTTGGGCGCCTTTTCTTGTTTTCCTCTGCCTTCAGGTCTCCCTGCGGAGCCCAATGCTGCCCCCGGCGGCACCCGGCACTCACCCTGGCGACACTTATCCCACCCCGGCAGCAGCCATTGCCACCCCTCGGAGCGGTTATTACCACCCCTCGGAGCGGTTAAACCTCCAGATGTCGCCAGATCGGGAATACACAGGTGGGGGAAGTGTCGTCAGATCGGGAATACGCAGGAGGGAACCCCTCCAAATCAGGGCTATACCGGGGTGGATGTCGCTAGAACGAGAATACGTTCTTGCAAACCATTTGCAACTTCGAGAAAGTGCAGGTCAGAGCGTTGCGCTTTTATCAGGCTGACTGGCCGCGCTCGCGCATTCCCGATCTAACGACATTCCTCCGCCCAAGTAGCAAAATCCTCCGCACACGAGCAGCCAAGTCGCCGCTCCCC
>NZ_CALLDG010000013.1 GCF_937999985.1 uncultured Corynebacterium sp. | reverse complement strand
CATGTTGCCAACCCCGACTAAGCGAACAACCGCAGGGCTAACCCACACAAACTGGATCACCGCATAGCCAACCAGCGCAAGTTAACCTTAAGAAAAGGAGCAAATTTCTATGTCTTTGACCGTGACCGAAGCCATTTCTTCTCGTCGAGCAACGCGCCGGTACACCTACCAGGCGATTCCTACGGAAATTTTGGATCGCGTAGTTGAAAATGCTCTCGAAGCCCCTAGCGCGTTCAACGCGCAGATGCGTGACCTGGTAGTTGTCCAGGATCAGGCCGTTAAGCAGGCGATTTTCGATGCCTCGGGGCAACAGCAGTTCCTGGATGCTCCGGTTGTGTTTGTTGTGGTCGGTCGCTCCGAGGTGGTGCCTGACGACGCTGAAGAGGTTCTGGGAGCAGAGCTTACGGAGAAGGTTCGTGGCTTCAATGGCTCCGCGTCCCCGGAGAAGCTGCGCGAAATTGGTATCAGGGATGCCATGCTTGTTGCTGGATTCTTGCTTCTTGCAGCACAGGAACAGGGACTTGCCACCTCCCCCACCACCGGCTGGAACGAAGAGGGCGTCAAGAAGGCAATTGGCCTCGAGGGGCGTGATGA
Source organism: uncultured Corynebacterium sp. (assembly GCF_937999985.1). Lineage (GTDB taxonomy): Bacteria > Actinomycetota > Actinomycetes > Mycobacteriales > Mycobacteriaceae > Corynebacterium. The sequence goes on along the minus strand of NZ_CALLDG010000013.1, from coordinate 9,283 downwards.
TCGTTCAATCGCACTCGTAGTGGCAGCCGGGTACGCCAAAGAGGAGCCCACTCACCCGGGTCGTGCGGTGAATCGCCGAGTGGATAACCACTATTAAGTGCTGAATCGTCCACTTTGAACCCCGATGTTTCACGTGAAACATCGGGGTTTTGTGAAGCAAAAAACTAGCGAATTTGCCACGGGAACAATTGGTGCCCTATAGGATCTTCGTAGAAACCAACCGCACGCAGCCGATAGTGCATTCCAGACTCGCTACTTTCAGGGACTCTTGGATGTCTTCAATGAACAGAAAGGAGCGCTGTGGAAGTACACATTAAAGCCATCACTCCTCAGTGTTCCGAAGATCTCGAGCCCAGTGCTGCGGCATCTACATTCTGGGCGCTCCCCCCGGGCTACGAGAAGCAGAATAGTTCGTCCAAAGACCCGGTATTTGATAAGCAGGTATGGCTGCAGAACGTCCTCCTGGAATGGGGAATCTGCGGCTACACGGCATTCGTCGGCACCGGAGACGCAGGTACGCGACCGGTCCCTGCTGCGACGGTATTCTTTGCCCCCGCGCGCTATATGCAGGGCATTGCGAACCTGCCAACTGCGCCAATTTCCCCTGATGCAATCCTTCTGAGCACGGTGCACGTGGCTGTGCCGTACATGGGTCTGTACCTAGAGCATCAACTCATCGATACCGTGCTTACCGAGGCGCACCGGCGCGGAGTGAAGGCCGTGGAGGCCTTCGCTCGAGTTGAGGACTTTGACGAGGAACTTGCTAGGCAGCTCAGTGAGGCTCCGTGGCCGACGACCCAGGAAGAGCCGGAGGAGCCTAAGTGGACACCAGAGGAGCAGAATCCGGCATCGAAAGAGACAGCTGGGGAGGCACGAGAGGACCTTCCAGAGGAGACGTCAGAGGACACATCTAGGGAGACCTCAGAGGGAGCAGCAGGGTCAGAGGGCATAGCAGGTTTAGAGGGAGCAGTAGGCGGAACCACAGAGGGGCAAAAGTACAGGTACAGTGCCCTTGAATCCCTGAAGTATGTGCCCGAATCCTACCGGGGCTGGAAGACCGCCGCGGAAACCCACGGGGTAGACGAGGACATTCTGGATAGCGCCCCGATGCTCTCCGAGGACATCCTCGAGGCGGAAGGTTTCAAGGTGGTCAAGCATCACCGACACTTCCCGCGCTATCGCTTTGAGATCAGCGGATCGCATAGCCTTTTTGGGGACTTCGCTGAGGAGGATCACGCACAGGTCAACGGACCGGAGAAGCTTTCCACGGTTATCGGTGGCAACCGGGCACCAAAAGCACCTGGAGTGCTCGGAAGCTTTGAAACTCCGGAAACGCTCGGAACTCCTGGACAATGCGAGACGCGCAACCGGGTTTCCGCGCCCAGTCCGGTGCAGAATCTACTTGTTCGGAAGCTCTTCCTGTAGCAGCTCCACAAAGCTAAAGGTGCCAGTAGCGTGGACATCCTTATCTAGCAGGTATAGGCGCTTCACGGCCACAACGATGGCCTCGGCGATGGTATCGCGCATCGCAGGATCAGTGAGGATCTCAACATCCTTGGGGCTGGTCAGATAACCGGGTACGACCTGCACCGTCGGCATGCTGGTCAGGCGCAGAATGTCCCACGTCTGACCGTGGTTAAAGCAGTTCTGAAGCGGAGTGCGGGCCACAATCTCGCGCTGAATAAAGCCAGAGAGCTTCTCGCCCACCATCGACGAGTAGCCCGTCAGCGAGCCGAAGTAGAACGTAGCCGCGCCGTTGGCCTTCTCATTCCGATAAATATCGGCACGCAGGCTAATCATGACGTCCGCGCCGAAAGCATTCGCGATATTGGCACGATCCTGGTTAGTGGGATTGGCAGACCGGGGGCGCGAAAGAATCGTCTCCATCCCCGCTGCGATCATACGGCCTTCTACCCTGCCGGCGAGGTCCCAGAGGATCTCCTCCTCCGAAATTTGTCCGAAGGGGCCGTCAACGATGTATCCCTTGTCCGAGCCACCCAGGCCCGGGTCGATGACCACACGCTTGCCGGTCAGCTGCGGTCCGGCAGAGCGAATCTGTTCCTTCTCACGGATGGACTGAGGCGAGCCGCCGGTGATCCTTCGCCCCAGGTAAGACAGTGCGCGCAGTGTGTCTGGGCCGACAACCCCGTCGTTATTCAGCCCGTAGTTCAGCTGGTAGTTCACCACGGCGGAGTGGGTACGCGGACCGAAGTGGCCATCCACACGGCTGGTGTAAAAGCCCAGGTCGTGCAGCTGAGTCTGCAGCTGTGCCACGTCGTCGCCGACGAACTGGTTGCCCTGCAGCGAGAGCACACGTGCCCCCAGGGTGTAGGAGGCCTCACGTAGCGCACGCAATGTGCCGGGAGTGATGGTGCCGTCGGCAATGATGCCACGCTGCTGCTGGAAAGCTCTCAGTGCCTCCGCTAGCGCCTCGTCGAAAACTTCTTCCTTACTGGTCCAGCGCTGCGACTTGCTGCCGGTCGTATCGCCTTCATACCCTTCCAGCAGACCGAGGCGCGCCAATGTGCCGCGGACCTCGGCGACGCGCGGGCTGCGATCGCCGACCCGGAGAAGCAAACGATCCACTGGGTTCAACACTCCAATTCTTCAAAATTTCGCGGCACTAAAGCCACTGTATCCACTGTGAGACAAATCACATTTAAGATCTTTCGCCGACAGTGGCGAGTCATAGGTGCAATTCTAGGGACAAATCCGCCGATCCGCTTTACTTGCAGCTCAGGCGTGTTTTATCAGCTGTTTTCTAAAGCTGTGCTTCAATCGCAGATCGCAGCGTGTCCCGATCCTGAGCGCCGGTGAATTCCGCGACCTTCTCCCCGTCCTTGAAAATCATAAGGGCGGGAATGGACATGACCTGGAACATAGCGCCCAGCATGCGCTCCTCATCGACGTTCACCTTGGCAATCTTCGCCTTGCCATCGAACTCCGCCGCCAGCTCGTCGAGAATGGGCGTCATAGCTAAACAAGGGCGGCACCATTCGGCCCAGAAGTCGACAAGAACAGGCTGGGTAGCCTCGACGACCTCGGACTTGAAGCTGGACTGGGTGACGTTCACGATGTCGGACATAGTGGCGACAAACCTCCTGGTTAGGGGCTCTTTTCTTTAGGTTGGAGGTTACCCTTCAACGTGTAAATATCCTATGCCCGACCGGCCATAGTTACCTAACGGTGACCGAACGTGTCTGATCCGCTACAGGGTGGCGAGGTAAGCCTCGGCGTCCAGGGCGGCGCGGCAGCCGGAGCCAGCGGCGGTGATGGCCTGCTGGTAGTGGGAATCCACCAGGTCGCCGGCTGCGAATACGCCCGACAGGCTTGTGCGGGTGGAGGGCTCCTCGACCTTCACGTACCCGTTCTCCTGCAGCTCCACCTGGCCCTCGAAGACCGTAGTGCGCGGGTCGTGGCCGATGGCGACGAACATGGCATCCATCGCAACGTCCTTCTGCTCGCCGGTCTGGGTATCCTCCACCACCAGCGTCTCCACGGACTTGTCGCCCTTGACCTCCACGACCTTCGCGTTGGTCAGGAACTTGATCTTCGGGTTGTTGCGGGCGCGCTCCTCCATGATCTTGGAAGCGCGGAACTCGTCACGACGGTGAATGATCGTGACGTTCTCGCCGAACTTCGTCAGGAAGTCGGCCTCCTCCATGGCGGAATCGCCACCGCCCACCACGGCGATCTGCTTGTCCTTGAAGAAGAAGCCATCGCACGTCGCACAGGCGGATACGCCGCGGCCCAGCATCTCTTGCTCGCCGGGAACGTGCAGGTAGCGCGGGGCAGCACCGGTAGCCAGGATTACCGTACGGGCCTGGTACTCCTCGCCATAGGCCCACACCTTCTTGATCTCGCCGGTCAGGTCGACCTTCTCCACGTCCTCTTGGCGCAGGTCAGCGCCGAAACGCTCGGCCTGGGCGCGCATCTCTTCCATCAGGTCGGGCCCCATGATTCCCTTCTGGAATCCCGGGAAGTTCTCCACCTCGGTGGTCTGCATCAGCAGGCCGCCGTACTCTACGCCCTCGAAAACCACCGGGTTCAGCTCGGCGCGCGCTGCGTACACGGCGGCGGTATAGCCGGCCGGACCGGAACCGATGATGATGACGTCGTGAACCTTGCCTGCCTCCACGTTCGCAGCGCCGTCTGCACTGGTGGCGCTGGCGTTATCCGCGTCCGCGGCCTTCGAATCATTGCTGAGAATACCGCTGGCCTGCAGGAATGGCTGGTTCATATCTATCCTTTGAGGTCGAAGATGTTGTTCACCCCAGTCTAACCGGCCACGGCCAATCCGTATTCCCCTGCCCCGCCGAGGTGCTCGCACATCATCCGCTTCGCTCGGTTCTTCCGCGATTTCACGGTGCCCACGGGAATCCCCAGTTGCTCCGCGGTTGTGGCCTCGCTCAGCCCTCTAATCTCCGTCAGCACCATCACGTCTCGCATCTCGGGCGAGAGTTGCCGCAGGCTGCGGTGCACATCCAGCCGGGCGACCGTCGCCTCCTCTCGCATCCCCCGCGCGGGCAGCGTCCGCGTGCGCTCGTTGAAATCCTCGCGCCCCGGCTGTGCTTCGCGGCTGTAGCGCTGCATGTACGACAGTGCCGCGTTGCGCATGATCGTGGCCATCCAGGTGCTCACGCTGGCGGAGCGTTCCCCGTTGAAGCGCGCGGCGAAGCGGTGCACGCGCAGCAGTCCTTCCTGGTAAACGTCCATCTGGTGAGCCTCGGGCACGTTCACTCGCCGCACCGCCCACCACAACGTGCGCTGGTGGCGGTCGATCAGCTCGCGGAACGCGCCGGGTTGCCCCTCGTTGTGGCCGCGCAGCAGCTCGTGGTCGGTTTGTTGCGCTGGCCGTGTATTGCTCTTTGTTGTTTGTGACGCCCCCAGCATCATCTTCCCCCTAGTGTGTCTACGGGAGCCGTGCGACCCCCGTGCTCCACACTTTATTCTTCGGCGGGCAGATTGTGGGTTTGAAGTTCCTGGCCTGTGGATAACTGGGAACGGCGCCTGCCTCATTGTGAACTTCACAGTTGAGCCAGGCGCCGTGATGCGCTATGGGGGCGCGGGCGTTCCGAGCGTCTGTCCGATCGGCTATCCGACGGGCTGTACGGGGCGTGCGGGGCGTGCGGGGCGGGAGCCCTCTTCCGTGTTGGCTTCGCCAGCGTCACCGGCGCCAGCATCGCCGGCATCTTCGTCGCTGGTCTGGTCTAGCCAGTTTCCGACGGCGGTAACCTCTGCCAGCGTGGCGGACCTCGGCAGCGGCAGGCCGGTGATCCAGATCAGCAGGCGGTTGCCCTTGGCGGCGCTGACCTTATCGGTATCGTATTTGCCCTTCTCACTACCCTTCTCACGGCCCTTTTGGCTTCCCGCGGCGTCTTCGTTCTTGCTGTCGCCGCTGCCGCCGCTGCCCTCGCCTGCGCCTTCACCCGGCGTAGCGGAGGAACTCTCGTGGCCGACACCCCAGCCGGAGTCGCCGGTGGTGTCTGCGTGATCCGCGCCCATGCCGGCCAGATCCACGGTCGCGTCGGTGGAGTCCGCGTGCACGGTCTTTAGCAGCGTCGTCTGATCCAGGGAGGTCAGCTTACCGTCGGTGTCGGCCTGTGCAAGGCGCAGCTCCAGGGTGGTTCCCCGGGTCAAGCCGCGCAGCTGAACCTGTGACAGGGCGGTGCCCTCTGGCAGCGTCATCAAGAGACCAATTCCGGGCTTCGTGGTGCCAGGTTCACCGCCCAGCTGCACGGATGCAGGGTTGGACTGCCAGAACGTCTCCGGGTCGTCATCGGTGATCAGGCGTGCCAGATCCGGGCGGTCCAGCGGCCAGTTCACGTCGGAGGGCAGCCACTCGAGGGGACGGCTCAGAGGAACCTCCGCCGGGTCCACCCCACGGACTGCCTGCGCACCCTGGCGCAACGAGTCGGTGGACAGCGGCGAATCCTTCCGGTCGCCGCCGACCACACTGACCACCGCTGCAACCAGCGCGGCGATAACCAGCACGGAGACGAACGCGATGGCGGCAGCGGCTGCCATGCCCACTGGGCGGTTGCTGCGGGCACCGAAGCCGGACTGCGCACTCGGGTCCGGAGTTGAATCCTCCTTGATGGCCAGCCCGCCAGCCTGCAGCTCTCGCAGATCCTTCGCTACCTTGCGCAGGTCCTCCGGACCCACTTTCTCGCCGTCGAGCTCGTAGATCTTCTTGTAGGTACGGGTGAGGTTCTCCGGCACCTCCTCATAGGGAACGTGCTCCAGCAGCAGGCGCAGCGCCACGGCCACGCCGTGTGCATCCTGCGCCGTGTCATCGTTCGGCAGTACACCCGGGAAGGCCAGCACGGCCGCGCCATCGGTGCCGATGCGCACGCGGTCGCGGTGATCCAAGCCCAGCGAAGTGCCGCTGTCCTCGGCCTGCGCGGCAGCGTCGGCCAGGGAAGACACGGCGAAGGCAGCCGCCAGCGGCTCCGGCTGGCTCTCCGCCACGGTGGTCAGCGGGGAACCCTGTACCCAACGGGACACAATGACCACCAGGTTGCCGTAGTCGATCACGCGGTTGACCTGCGCCATACCCGGTACGTCGAATTGCTTCAGCTTCGCGGAGAGACGCAGCATCTCGTCCTTCGCACGCGCCACCTCCACGCCGTTGACGGGCACGGATACCCCAGGGTCGGCCTGCGAGCGGGCATAAGCAACTGGATCCATGATGGTCAAAGCCACGATGTCGCCAGTGGCCAGCTCGCGGCCCTGCCAGAAGCGGGCGGCGGACCAACCGCCGTGGTCGGCAAGCAGGCGGTAGCGACCCTCCAGCAGCGGAGCGCCTGGCACCAGGCGCGGACCGCGCACCCGTCCCGCCGCCAGTGGCGGCAGCGCCACGCCGGCCATCATGTGGTCCAGAGCAATGGCCTCCCGGGCGGCCAGCTCCTGGGCCGACAGGCGACGGGGCTGGTCCACTTCGATGGGTTGCTCGTCGCTGGGAAGTGGGCGTCGAGAAGGAAGAACCCGCGACATACCCGGGATGCGCGACAGGGCACCCACCAGGGTCTGGATCTCCGGCAGCGGGGCGCGCACCAGGATCAGCCCGGTAACGCCCAGGAACAGCACGCCGGCGATGAGCAGGCGGATGACGAACCAGGGGTTGGCGAGCGCCGGGAAGGCGAAGTGCGTCAGCAGCACATCCACGCGCCAGGCGACCAATGCACCGATCAGCGAGGAACCCAGCGCCCACAGCACGGTCTTCGTCACCTTGCGGAACTGCAGGTCCCCCAGCGAGCGCCGCAGCAGGCGGTCGCCGATGATCGCGCCGGCCATAAAGCCCAGGCCATTGGCCGCACCCAGCAGCACCACGACCAGGCGTGGTTCGGTGGCGATCTGCGGGGCGATGTAGGCGAAGGTCAGCTTCGTCGTGGTAATGCCCGCGATGATGAAGGTGGGGGTCCAGACCTCCTCGCGGGCGTAGAACACGCGCAGGTGCAGCAGCACCAGGGCGTAGGGGATCAAGGTGAACGCGGAGAAGCTGATGGTCCAGCCCAGCACGTTCGCGTCCTCCAGGGAGAACTCCTTGTAGGCGAACAGCGCGGCGGAGATCAGAGTGCCGAAGCAGGTGAAGAACACGATGATCGGCACCATCGCCAGCATCGTCAGCTTCGAGGCGACGGTCAGGTCGCGTACCACGGCCTTGTCGTCACCCTCCGCGGCGTTGCGGGACAGGCGGGGCATAACGGCCGTCAGCAACGTCACGCCGATCACGCCATAGGGCATCTGCAGCAGCTGCCACGCCTGCATGTAGATCGTCGGCGCGACCTCCCACGTGTCGGAGGCGATGCGGTTGTTCAGCAGCCAGCCGACCTGGGAGATCGCCACGTACACCACGATGGCGATGGCCATGCCGCCGAAGGACTTCAGTCGCTCGTCGATGCCCCACAGCGGGCGCAGGTTAATGCCGGCCTTGCGCAGGAAGGGCACCATGATCAGCGCCTGCATCACCACGCCCGCGGTAGTGCCCAGACCCAGCAGCAGCACGTGCGGGTCGGTAATGGTCACGTTGTCCGTTGGCTGCAGCTTCGTATCCCGTGGCAGGAACATGTACAGCCCCAGCACAGCGAGCGTGACCACGTTGTTGGCCACGGGCGCCCACGCGCCGGGTTTGAATACTCCCTTGGTGTTCAAAATCGCCATGAACACGGCAAACATGGCGTAGAACATGATCTGCGGCAGCACCAGGTAGGCGAACGCCGTGGACATGCCGATGTTCACGTGGCCTTCGGAATCCAGGCTCATGCGCACCAGAAGCGGCGCGCACGCCACGGAGACCAGGGTGATCACCAGGGTCAGCGAGAACGTGAGCGTCAAGAGTCTTCGTATGAACGCCTCGCCGCGGTCCGCGTCCTCCTTCTCGGCGCGCACCAGCACGGGCACCACCAGGGAGGTCAGCACGGCGCCGAGCACCAGCTCGGTCACGAGGTTCGGCAGCGTGTTGGCCGTGTTGAAGGCACTGGCCACCGCACCGCCCAGCGCGGAGGCGATGAACACCGTGCGCAGGAAGCCCGTGATGCGGCTGATCAGGGTGGCGATAGCCATGGAGCCGCCGTCGCGGACGATCTGCTCGTCGCTCTGCTTTTGGCTCTGGCCGTCTGTGTTGCCGGCGCCGGCACTGCCACTGCTGCCACTGTTGTCTCTGCCGCCGGTCGGTTCGTCGGCTGCGGTCGCGGGGGCGCTCGCACTGGCTGCGGTCGCGGTGCCCGCGGTTGCCGCCGTGGCTGCCGCGCCCTGAGCCGCGGTCGTGCCGTCGCCGTTGTGGGCACTGTTGCTTTGGCCGCTCTGGCTACCGTTGCTCTGGCCCTGGCCGCTCGAGGAGGTCGGGGCTACCTCTGTAGGGCTTTGTGACGCCCCGTCTCCACCCGTCGGCGCTCCAGCCTTCGCGCGGTCTTTCTTCGGCGCTAGCGCCGGCGGCTGGGTCGCACGGAAACGTCCGCGCTGTCCGGCCGAGGGCCTAGCCGGTTGGTCATCCCTCTCTTGCTCAGAAGTCACTACTCCATCTTTATGCAACAACCGTGCATTCCCTAACGGAGCTCTGGGCGTGTCTAGTTTTGATCGCCTTCCTGCGGTCGCGGGGCAGGCCGAAGAGCAGTGGCCGTTTTGCGCTTAGAGGCGCGCCCACTCCGGCGGTCCCACAGCATCTTGCCGGCCGCGCCGATGCCCAGCAGCAGCCCGGCAATGATGGTCACTCCACGGGAGGACAGCCCCGGCACGGACTGCACGCGCAGCTCCACCGGATCCGAAATGCGGGTACCGTCCT
>NZ_CALLDG010000012.1 GCF_937999985.1 uncultured Corynebacterium sp. | reverse complement strand
GCCGGCGTGGGCACCATCGCGGGCACGGGCTTCCGCGACGCACTGACGGACATCTCTTCCCTGAACTACATAGCTCTGGGCTTCATCATCACCGTGACTTCCGCCGTTGTCTGTGGCCTCGGCGGGATGTGGCTGCTGCGCCTGAAGTGGGACGAGGCAATGGGCATGGCCGCGGGCTTATCCACCAACCCCGCGGTGATTAGTTACCTCAACGATCAGGCGGACACGGAGCTGCCCATGCGCGGCTACGCCACCGTCTACCCGGCAGCGATGATCGGCAAGATCATCGGCTGCCAGATGCTACTGCTGATGCTGCTGTAACCCAGCACCAGCACTGGTGCTGGTGTCTATTACAGGTCCTGCGCTGCGGCACGCTGCGGCAACACGCGCGGGCGCACGCCGGCGATCTCCTCGACAATGCGGATCACCTGGTTGGAGTAGCCGAACTCGTTGTCGTACCAGACGTACAGCACCAGGTGGTTGCCGTTCGCAATGGTGGCTAGGCCGTCGACGATGCCCGCGTGGGTGGTGCCGACGAAGTCGGTAGAGACGACCTCCGGGGACTTAATGAAGTCGATCTGCTGGCGCAGCGTGGAGTGCAGGGAGACGCGGCGCAGGAAGTTGTTCACCTCGTCGGCCTCGACATCCTGGTTCAGGGTCAGGTTCAGCACTGCCATGGAGACGTCCGGGGTGGGCACGCGGATGGCGTTGCCCGTCAGCTTGCCCGCGAACTCCGGCAGGGCCTTGGCCACGGCCTTTGCCGCGCCCGTGGCGGTGAGCACCATGTTCAAGCCCGCAGCGCGGCCACGGCGGTCGCCCTTGTGGAAGTTGTCGATCAGGTTCTGATCGTTGGTGAAGGAGTGCACGGTCTCCACGTGGCCGTGTTCCACACCGTAGCGGTCGTTGATGACCTTCAGCACCGGGGTAATGCCGTTGGTAGTACAGGACGCCGCAGACAGAATGCGATCATCCTCAGTGATGTCGCCGTGGTTGATGCCGTAGACGATATTCTTGATGTCGCCCTTGCCCGGGGCAGTCAGCAGAACCTTGGAGACACCCTTGGCCTCCAGGTGCTGAGACAGGCCATCCCGGTCACGCCACACGCCAGTGTTATCCACCACGATTGCGTCGTTGATGCCGTATTCGGTGTAGTCGATCTCCGCCGGGTTGTTGGCGTAGATGATGCGGATCGGGGTGCCGTTGGCCCAGATCGTGTTGTTTTCCTCGTCCGTGGTGATCGTGCCGTCGAAAGCTCCGTGGACGGAGTCGCGGCGCAGCAGAGAGGCGCGCTTGATCAGGTCGCCCTCGCCCTTGGAACGGACGACGACGGCACGCAGGCGCGCACCGCCATAGGTGGCCTCACGGGCAACCAAGATGCGGGCCAGCAGGCGGCCGATGCGACCGAAGCCGTAGAGGACGATGTCGCGGGGCTCAACCTGCTCCGGGCCGCCGATGACCTCCGCCAGCTCGCGCTCCAGGTACTCGCGCAAGGTCAGCCCCTCGGAGTCCTTGTTGTAGCGGCTGGCCAGGGATCCAATGTCGATGGAGGCAGTGCCCAGGTCCATCTCCACCAGCTCGCGCAGCACGGGCAGAGTCTGCTCCAGCGGCAGCTCCTTTTCCACCACACGGCGGGCGTAGCGGTGGGACTTGATGATGTCAATATCGGTGACGTTGACAAGCAGCCGGCCGAAGATGGAAGTCACCACGTTCTTGTCGCGGTGCAGGCGGCTGATCAGCGGCAGCATCTCCTGCGCCAGGGCCAGCCGCTCGTTCCAATCGCTGTGCAGAGCACTCTTGGTGTGTGCGTTGTCGGTCATCTTTACCTCACTACCTCACTGGAAGTAATTGTTTTGCGAATATTCGGGGGGTTACCCTCTTACCCCCTGAAGTCTAGTTGCCCCCAGCCTTACACCCGCTATTACGGGGGCGATAAGGGGTAGACGTTTATTCTGGGAATATGACTAACTCTTCTGCATCCAGCAATCCCCAACCCAGCGACGTAGAAATCGCACAGGCCCACACTCTGGAGCCCATCACCACGATCGCGGAGCGCGCCGGCATCCCGGAGGCCGCTTTGATCCCCTACGGCCGGACAAAGGCCAAGATCGACGTTCCCGCTTTGCGGGCGGAGCGTGAGGGCGTCAATAAGAAGGGCAAGCTCGTGCTCGTGACCGCAATGAGCCCGACCCCCGCGGGCGAGGGCAAGTCCACCGTACTGATCGGCCTGGCGGACGCGGTGCGCGCGGCTGGGCGCCAGACGATGGTGGCGATCCGTGAGCCCTCCCAGGGGCCGGTCATGGGCATCAAGGGTGGCGCGGCCGGCGGCGGCTATGCGCAGATCGTGCCGATGGAGGACATTAATCTGCACTTCACCGGCGACATGCACGCCATTACCGCCGCGACGAACACCCTGGCCGCGATGGTGGACAACCACGTGCAGCACGGCAACGCACTGGGCATCGACCCGCGGCGGGTGACGTGGCGGCGCTGCCTAGACGTCAATGACCGATCGCTGCGCCACGTGGTCACGGGCCTCGGCGGGCCGGGCCAAGGCACTCCGCGCGAGGGCGGATTCGACATCACGGCGGCCAGCGAGATCATGGCGATCCTCTGCCTGGCCACGGACCTGGAGGATCTGAAGAAGCGCATCGGGCGCATCGTGGTGGGCCAGACTTATGACCGCCAGCCTGTCACCGCGGGTGACCTGAAGTGCGCGGGTGCTATCACCGCCCTGCTGCGCGACGCGATCAACCCGAACCTGGTACAGACCCTGGGTGGCACCCCTGCCCTGGTGCATGGCGGGCCTTTCGCCAACATCGCGCACGGCTGCACCTCGCTGATCGCCACCACCACGGCGCTGGATCTGTCGGAGGTTGTGCTGACCGAGGCCGGCTTCGGCAGCGACCTGGGTGCGGAGAAGTTCTTCGACATCAAGTCCCGCGCAGGCGGCCTCGACGTCGCCGCGACGGTCGTGGTGGCCACCATCCGCTCGCTGAAGCACAACGGCGACTCCGTACTGAAGGCCGGTCTGGCCAACCTGGAGCGCCACGTCAGCAACATCCGCAAGTTCGGCGTGGAGCCCGTGGTCGCGCTAAACCTGTTTAGCTCTGATACCGCCACTGAGCGCGCTCAGGTTGCCGACTGGGGCGAGCAGTTCGGTGTGCGCGTGGTGGAGTGCAACGTGTGGGCTGAGGGCGGTGCCGGCGCGGCGGATCTGGCCTCTGCGGTGTTGGAGGTCGTCGATGGTGTTTCTGATGAGGACGCCCCCAGCTCCAGCCACCAGATCTATCAGCCCGTCGATGGCGTGGAAGCCACCCTGCACACGCTTGCCACGGAGATCTACGGCGCGGCGGACGTGCAGTTCGGCCCGCAGGCCGTGAAGGACCTGGCGTTTCTGAAGGACAACGGCTGGGACAAGCTGCCGGTGTGCGTGTCGAAGACGCAGTACTCCTTCAGCGATGACCCCAAGGCCCTGGGTGCGCCGAGCGGCCACACCCTGCACGTCCGCGAGCTGGTGCCGCGCATCGGCGCCGGATTCGTCGTGGCACTCACTGGCGACGTGATGACTCTGCCAGGGCTGCCGAAGAAGCCCGCGGCCGAGCGTATTGATGTGAACACGCAGGGGATTATTTCTGGCCTGTTCTAAGAGCCAAAGGGCGTAGGCTTTATTTCGTGCATAAAACTCAAACGCTCACGAAGAAGCCCCCTCGCCCGGTATTCGACCGTGGCCCGCGCCCCTATATGCGCGGCCGGTTGCACACCGCCGCTGCGTGGTATTTCGGCGGCATGGGCACGGCGCTGACCATCGTTGCGGCCTCCAAGTTTCACCTGTCCTGGATGACCTTTGCCACGGCGCTGTACGCACTGTGCCTGGCCGGGATGCTCACCGTCAGTGCGCTGTACCACCGCGTGCCGTGGCGATCCGAGGGTGCGGTGAACAGTTGGCGGCGCGCCGACCACGCCATGATCGCGGTCTTCATCGCCGGAACCTACGGGCCGGTGACGGTCGGTGCTTTTGGCGCGCGATGGTTCACTGGCTGGGGCTGGTTTAACACCGGCGGGCTGTGGATCTTGGCCGTGTGCTGGCTGGCCGCCGCCGCGGCAGTAGTACTGAATCTGGTGTGGATTGATCACCCGCGGTGGCTGGATGCCACCACGTACCTCACCCTCGGCTGGCTGGCTGCCATCGGTGCCGTGGGCTACTACCAGCAGTTGGGTGTGGCCGTGAGCCTGCTGATGCTGCTGGGCGGGATCGTCTACTCCCTCGGCGCGGTGATCTACGCCAAGCAGTGGCCCAACCCCTCCCCGCGCTGGTTTGGATTCCACGAGGTATTCCACGCCGCCACGATCCTGGCGGCGCTACTACACCACATCGCTATCTGGATCCTGGTGCTGCGCTAGACCCTATTTTTGGCACCTACTTCTTGCGCTTCTTCTCGCGCACACGCACCGCGATGCGCACCGGCGATCCTTCAAAGCCAAAGGCCTCGCGCAACTTGCGCTCCAGGAAGCGGCGGTAGCCGTGCTCCAGGAAGCCCGTGGTGAACAGCACGATCACCGGCGGCTTGGTGGAAGCCTGGGTGGCAAACAGCACGCGCGGCAGGCGGCCGCCACGCATCGGCGGCGGGGTTTCCGCAATCACCGCACGCAGCCAGGTATTCAGCTGACCGGTGGAGATGCGCTGATCCCAGCTCTCCAGAGCCTCGATCATCGCGGGCTCCAGCTTCTGCAGCGCGCGGCCGGTCTTGGCGGAAATGTTCACGCGGCGAGCCCACGGGACGTGGGAAAGCTGCAACTCGATCTCGCGCTCCAGTAGTTCGCGACGGTCCTCATCCACCAGATCCCACTTGTTGTAGGCCACCACCAGGGCACGCCCCGAGTCGAGGATCATGCGAAGCACTCGCTGATCCTGTTCGGCGATGGGTTCGCTGGCGTCAACAAGAAAGACCGCGACCTCAGCCGCGTCGATGGCAGAGCGGGTGCGCAGCGAGGCGTAGAACTCGTGGCCGCGCGCGTGCTTCGTCTTCTTGCGAATACCGGCGGTATCCACGAACTTCCAGGTCTTTTCCTCCAGCTCCACGATGGAATCAACCGGGTCGACAGTGGTGCCCGCAACGTTGTTGACCACGGAGCGCTCCTCGCCCGTGATCTTGTTCAGCAGGGAGGACTTGCCCACGTTCGGGCGACCGACCAGGGCCACGCGGCGCGGGCCGGAAACTACCGAAAGCTCGCGCGGGTGCTCCGGGAAGACGCGCAGAACCTCGTCCATGACGTCCGCCGCGCCCTTGCCGTGCTGGGCAGAAACCGGGTACGGGTTATCCAGGCCCAGCGCCCAGAACTCGGCGACGTCGCCCAGCTGCGCATCCGCATCGCACTTGTTGGCCACCACGATCACGGGCACCTTACTGCGCTGCAGCTTGCGGGCGATGACCTCGTCCGTGGAGGTGATGCCGACCTTCGAGTCGACCACGAAGACGATCACATCGGCGGTTTCCATGGCGGTCTCCGCCTGGCGGGCGATGGCGGCGTGGATGCCCTTCGCGTCCGGGTCCCAGCCGCCCGTATCCTGCACCCAGAAGCGGCGGCCGGACCACTCGCCCAGGTAGGAAATACGGTCGCGGGTGACGCCCGGGAAGTCCTCCACCACGGCCTCGCGGCGGCCGATGAAACGGTTCACCAGGGTGGACTTGCCCACGTTCGGGCGGCCGACGATGGCAACAGTGCACAGGGCCTCCTGCTCTGCCTCCTCGTCGCCGAGCACGCCGAAGGCTTCCTCCAGGGCTTCCCAGTCCTCGTCGGATTCCGGCATGTCGCCGCCGCCCTCGAGGGTAAAGTCGTCCGGGCCGGTGATGAAGAACTCTTCGGGGCCGGACTCGTCATCGTCGTACTCGGAGAACTCGGCGACGGAGAAATCGGACTCCCCCAGGACCTCGCCATCGGCGGTACGGAAGATCAGCTCCGCCGGGGAATCCAGGCTGTCCGGCTTAGCGCTGGCCAAGGTCAGCTGCGCCAGCTTCTCCAGCACTTCGTCGATGTCCATCTCGCCGGTGTCCACAATCACGGCATCCTCTGCCGGGCGGAGCGGAGAGGTCTTGCGGGAAGAATCGGCCTCATCACGGCGCTGCACATCCGCGAGTACAGCCTCGTAGTCCGCCTCTCGGCCGGCTTCCAGGTCCTGATCGTATCGGCGCTGAGCCCGCACCTCGGCGGAGGCCGTCATGAAGATCTTCACTGGGGCGTCCTCAAGAACCACAGTTCCAATGTCGCGGCCCTCGACCACGCAGCGACCGGCGGCGAAGGCCAGAGACCGCTGCAGGGCCACCAGGTTCTCGCGCACTTCCGGGATGGCGGCGACGGCGGAGACGTGCGCGGTGACCTCGGGGCCGCGGATCTCGCCGGAAACGTCGGTGCCGTCCAGCAGCACCTCGGTGGAGGCGGGATCCTCGTTGATCTCCAGCGGCAGGTCGGCAGTAGCGGCGATGATCGCCTCGCGCGCGGACTCCTCGGAAGGGTCGATACCCTGGCGCAGGACATGCAGCGTGGCCACCCGGTACATAGCGCCGGTATCCAGGTATTTCGCGTCCGCGGCGGTGGCCAGGCGGCGGCAGACGGTGGACTTGCCGGTGCCGCTCGGGCCGTCGACGGCGACGATCAGGCCGCCGTCCTCAATGTTCTTTACGCTGGCGAGCTGATCCAGCGCGGAGCCGGGCTCGTAGAAAGGTGCGTTCGTCATAGAAAGGTCGTTCCCCTAAATAATTGTGTGTTTATGTCGGCTGTTCTAGCTGCGCTGGCTGGTTACCGGCTCGTTGCTGGCTAACTACAGCCCGACCTTCTTGTACATGCTCTGTAATTCCGCCTGGTTCAGCGCGCGGATCGTACCCGGCTTCTGCTCGCCCAGCTGCACGGTGTGGATCTTGGTGCGTACCAGCGCCTGCACCGGGAAGCCGGCCTCCTTCAGCATGCGGCGCACGATGTGCTTGCGCCCCTCGTGCAGCTCCACCTTAATCAGCGACTTGCCTTGCCACACGTCTACGATCTGCACGCTGTCGGCGCGGGCAATGCCATCGTCCAGCTCCACGCCGTCCTTCAGCTCGCGGATCAGCTTGCGGCTCGCCTCGCCCAGCACGGTGGCCATGTAGGTCTTCTTCACCTCGTACTTAGGGTGCATCAGGCGGTTGGCCAGCTCGCCGTCGTTGGTGAGCAGCAGCAGGCCTTCGGTCTGGGCGTCCAGGCGGCCGACGTGGAACAGCCCCTGGCCTTCCTTCAGGCGCGTACCCACCAAGTCTCCCACGCACGGACGGCCCAGGTCGTCGCTCATCGTGGAATGCACGCCGCGGGGCTTGTTCAGCACGAAATAGACCATCTCTTCATTGACCTGCACACGCTCGCCATCCACGCGGACGATGTCCACGCTCGGGTCGATGCGGGTGCCCATCTTCACCACGACTTCGCCGTTTACTTCCACGCGACCGGCTGCGATGAGCTTCTCGCTCATGCGGCGGCTTGCCACACCCGCAGAGGCCAGCACCTTCTGCAGGCGCACCTGGGCCTTCTCCGAATCTGGCTTGTTGAGGGCGGCCTCTGCCTCCTGCGCCGTCACGTGCTGGCGCTTGGCGGGCTTGGCCTGGGATAGGTAGATGTCTTTCGGAGCGGTCTCCGGTGTGCCGTCTCGGCGAGCGGGTGTGTCCACGGTGTTTGTAGCCCTTCGAACTAAAATCTTGAATTATCAGCCCGAACTATACCCCTCAACCTGCTTAATTGTCGATATTGTCCAGGCTGTCGATGCTGTCCACTTCCGGCAGCAGCGGCGCCAGATCCGGCAGTTCCTCCAGCGATTCGATGCCGATCTGTTCCAAGAAAAGCTCGGTCGTGGAGTACAGGTGCGCGCCACCCTGCTCTCCCGTCTCTGCGATCAGCCCGCGCAGGGAAAGGGTGCGCATCACGCCGTCGCAGTTCACACCGCGCACCGCCGCCACCTGGCTGCGTGTGACGGGCTGCCGGTAGGCCACCACCGCCAGGGTCTCCAGGGCCGCGCGGCTCAGGCGTTGTTGGGTGCCATCCAGCAGCTTGGCCTCCACCACGTCCGAGTTCGCGCGCCGCGTGTACAGCCGGAAGGATCCCTCGTGTTCACGCAGCTCAAAGCCATTTCCACGGGCTTCGTACTCCGCCGCGATCTCGTGGAGGATGCGCGCCACTTCGGCTTCTGGCACCGCGTTCTCCTCGTTGGAAAGCACGCGGGCGAGCTCTGTGGGCGTCACTGCCTCGTCGCTTACCAGCAGCAGCGATTCCACGCGGCTGCGCAGCAGCGACACCTGCGGCAGCGGCGCGGGGTTGGGGTTTAGATCGCTCATGGTGTGTGCCTTTCTGTTCTTTCTTTGTGACGCCTACTCCCAGTTGCTGGCCGCCACCACCGCCGGGTCGACATCCAGCCCGGTCCAAGCCACCGACATGTCCTGCAGCGGCTCGGGCTGTTCGATGCCTATGGCGCGGGCCTTGTACAGCTCCAACAGTGCCAGGAAGCGGCCTACGACGATCATGTTCAGCTCCGCGTCGGCGATGAGCGCCCCGAAGGTCACCCAGGTGTTCTCGCCGGCGACCTTGAGGGTATTGAGAATCCGCCCGGCCTGCTCCGGCACGGAAACCGCAACCTGGTGGATGTGTCCGGTCTCCACGTGGTCAGGCTTGGGGCGGAACACGGCCGCAGCCAGCTCGGCGAACTCGTCGGCGGTCTTGCCGATCTTCACCTCCGGCAGCAGGTTTGCGTGGTGTTCCTCCAGGGACAGGGTCGCCGGGTAGGCGCGGGCGGCGTCGCGTTGCCAGTCGGAGAAAAGATCGGCGACCTGCTTGTAGGCGCGGTACTGCAGCAGGCGGGCGAATAGCAGGTCGCGGGTTTCCAGTAGTGCGAGGTCTTCCTCGCTATCCACCTCGCCGCGCGGCACCAGGCGGGCTGCTTTGAGGTCCAGCAGCGTGGAGGCCACCACCAAAAACTCCGTGACCTCGTCCAGGTCCTCGGCGCTGGAGCTCAAGTTCTTGGTGTAGGCGATGAACTCGTCGGTGACCTGTGCCAGGGCGACCTCGGTGATGTCCAGCTTGTGCGAATGAATGAGCTGCAGCAGCAGGTCGAACGGGCCGTCGAAGTTAGCCAACGCCACCCGGAAGCCAGTGATCTCCGGCTGCTCGGCCTGCTCTGGCTCCTGCACGGGCTGGCTAGATTTGCTGAGCGACGCGCTCAATGACTTCCTTCGCCAGATTCGAATACTGCACCGCGCCGGACGAGCTCGGCGCCCAGGTGTTGATCGGCTCGCCGGCCACCGAGGTCTCCGGGAAGCGCACGGTGCGGGTGATGACGGAGTCGAAGACCTTGTCCCCGAACGCCTCCACCAGCCGCTCCATCACCTCGCGGGCGTGGAGGGTTCGGCGGTCGAACATCGTCACCAGGATGCCCAGCACCTCGAGCTTAAAGTTCAGGCGGTCGCGGACCTTATCCACCGTGTCCATCAGCAGCGCCAGGCCACGTAGCGAAAAGTACTCGGACTCCACCGGAATGATCACCGAATCCGCACAGCTCAGCGCGTTGACCGTCAGCAGACCCAAGGACGGCTGGCAGTCGACGATGATGAAGTCGTAGTCGCGCATCACGGGCCGCAGCGCGCGGGCCAGGGCTTGCTCACGGCCGACCTCGTTGACCAGCTGGATCTCCGCAGCCGACAGGTCGATATTCGCCGGAACGACGTCCAGACCGTCGACGGGGCTGGAGTGGATGGCGTCAAGAATAGAGGCAGAAGAATCGACCAACAGGTTATAGACCGTAACGTCCAACTCGTCGTGGCTAATACCCAGACCAGCGGACAGTGCGCCCTGCGGGTCCAAGTCCACCAGCAGCACCTTGCGGCCGAACGCGGCCAGCGAGGCACCGATGTTGATCGTAGAGGTGGTCTTGCCCACCCCGCCCTTCTGGTTGCACATCGCGATGATAGAAGCCGGGCCGTGGCGATCCAACGGCTCGGGGTCCGGCAGCTCCTTGATCGGTCGTCCGGTCAGGCCGATGCGCTGATCGGGCTTATCAAACAACGCATCCGCGTGTGACTGTGAACGTGACATCGGCGATCCCGTCAAGCCCTTTCCCTTGATTGTGATCAATAGCCTTTAATTACACCCTAGAGATTATCAGGCGCACTAGGTACGGGGGTGAGATGAGGCCCAAATTTCCCTCAAGTGCTCAGGGCTGACCTTGGTGTAAATCTGCGTGGTAGCCACGCTAGCGTGCCCGAGAAGTTCCTGCACCACACGAATATCCGCGCCACCCTCCAGCAGGTGCGTGGCGAAGCTGTGGCGCAAGCTGTGCGGCGAAACATGCTCCAGCCCCGCCGCCTCCGCCGCCTGCGAAACGATCTTGAAACCCGATTGGCGGCCAAGGCGCGCCCCGCGGTTGTTGAGGAACAGCGCCGGGCTGCCCTTCTTGTTCAGGCTCGGCCGCGCCCGCACCAGGTAGCGCTCCACTGCCTCCAGCGCGGGGCGCCCCAGCGGGACGATGCGTTCCTTGCCGCCCTTGCCGCGCACCAGCAGCACGCGCTGTTCGCGGTCGAGGTCATCGACGTCGAGGTCTAGTAGCTCGGTGATGCGCGCGCCGGTCGAGTAGAGCATCTCGAGCAGCGCACGGTCGCGGATGTTTATTTGGGACGCCCCGTCGCCCGCCGGCACCGCGTTCAGCAAAGCCTCTACCTGTGCCAGGCTTAGGGCCTTCGGGATGGAACCGCCCAACGAAGGCGTGGGAACGTCCGCCGCAACGTCGAAGGGCAGGCGACCGTCGGCATGGGCGAAGGAATGCAGGCCGCGGATCGCCGCCAGCCCGCGAGCGGCGGAGGACGCCGCGAGGTTCAGATCCTTACGGAGGTAAACCAGGTGATCCTCGATGTCTGTGGCGGTGACGTCCTGCAGCGCCTTGGCCCCTAGCCACTCCAGGTAGCGGTCGAGGTCGCGCTGGTAGTTCGACAGCGTGTGAACGGAGACATCGCGCTCGGTCTTTAGATGCCGGATATAGGCAGTGACGAGCTTGCGGTTGACTTCTGCGCTCAACGGATAAACTTCATGTCCGAGCCGGGCTTGGCTTCCGCGCTGGCGGAGCGGCGATCGGCGAGGCCGGAGTGATAGTTGAAAGGCTCTGAAACGTCCCGGCGGGTACCAGCGGCCAGGTGCAGCAGGGCGATGGTGGCGATGGAGTTTTCCACCTTGCCCGTCTGCACCCACTCAATGGCTTCGGGGATCGGCACCCAGCGGGTTTCAATCTCCGCCTCCTCGAACTCGGCCTCCGGCAAGTCGAAGTCGGAGAGGTCATCGTCCAAGTCTTCGGCCAGGTAGACGCGGCACATTTCTTCACTGAAGCCCGGGGAGGTCACGACATCCCCCAGCAGGTGCCAGTTGTGGGCGCGCAGGCCAGCTTCCTCGGCCAGCTCACGGCGGGCAGCCTCCAGGGGATCCTCCCCCACCAGATCCAGCAGGCCGGCGGGGATCTCCCACAGGTGGCGGCCCACGCCGTGGCGGTACTGGCGGATCATCATCACGTGGTTATCGCGCACGGCGGCGACCGCGACTGCGGAGAAGTGCTCCACGATCTCGCGCTTCGCCTCGCCGGTGGCGGTGGTGATCGTATCGCGGCGCACGCCGATGATCGGCGCGTCCAGCAGCAGCTCGCTATCTACAACGCGGTACGGGGTGCTGTCGTTGCTCATGACTCCCTAGTGTAGGAGCACTGGATTAGGAGCGCCGGTCTAGGAGCGCTCAGCCTGGTGCTTCAGCGCAGCGTCCACCAGCCCCTGGAACAGTGGGTGGGAACGGGTCGGGCGGGACTTGTACTCCGGGTGAGCCTGGGTGGCCACGAAGTACGGGTGCACGTCCTTCGGGTACTCCACGAACTCCACCAGGGTGCCGTCCGGGGAGGTACCGGAGAACTGCAGGCCAGAGCCCTCGGTGATCTGCTCGCGGTATGCGTTATTCACCTCGTAACGGTGGCGGTGGCGCTCCGAGACGTCGGTGGCGCCGTACATCTCAGCGACCAGGGAGCCTTCGGCCAGACGCGCCGGGTAGGCCCCCAGACGCATGGTTCCGCCCAGGTCCGCCTCGCCCGACACAGCTGCCTTCTGCTCCTCCATGGTGGAGATCACAGGGGTGGAGGCGTTGGCGTCAAACTCGGTAGAAGAAGCATCGGTGAGCCCCGCGGTGCGCGCGGCCTCGATCACGATGCACTGCAGGCCCAGGCAGATGCCCAGCAACGGCAGCTTGTTCTTGCGGGCGTAGGTGATGGCGCCGATCTTGCCTTCGATGCCGCGGTTGCCGAAGCCACCGGGGATGACCACACCGTCGACATCCTTCAGAGCCTCTGCCGCGCCCTTCTCGGTTTCGCACTCGTCGGAGGCGATCCACTTCACGTTGGCACGCACGTTAGCGCCGAAACCGCCGGCGCGGATGGCTTCCGCGACGGAGAGGTACGCATCCGGCAGGTCGATGTACTTGCCGACGATGCCGATGGTCACCTCGCCCTGCGGGTTGTGGACGCTCTCCAGCAGGTTGCCCCAGGTCGTCCAGTCCACGTCACGGAACGGCAGGTTCAAGCGGCGGATGATGTAGTTATCCAGGTGCTGGGAGTGCAGCACCTTCGGGATGTCGTAAATGGAAGGCGCATCCGGGCAGGAAACCACGCCGTCCTCATCCACGTCGCACATCAGGGCAATCTTGGACTTCATGGCCTGCGGGACCTCACGGTCGGCGCGCAGGACGATTGCATCCGGGACGATACCGATGCTGCGCAGCTCCGCGACGGAGTGCTGGGTCGGCTTCGTCTTCAGCTCGCCCGACGGCGCCAGGTAAGGCACCAGGGAAACGTGGATGAAGGCGATGTTCTCGCGGCCGGCCTCGTGCCGAACCTGGCGGATGGCCTCCAAGAAGGGCTGGGATTCGATGTCGCCGACAGTGCCGCCGATCTCGCTGATGACGACGTCCGGCGCCTGGCCGCTCTTATCCGGCTGGCCCATCGCCAGCACTGCCGCCTTGATCTCGTCGGTGATGTGCGGGATCACCTGGACGGTCTTGCCCAGGAACTCACCGCGGCGCTCCTTGGCGATGACGTTGGAGTACACCTTGCCGGTGGTTACGTTGCCAGCGGCGGAGAGGTTGCGATCCAGGAAACGCTCGTAGTGGCCGAGGTCCAGGTCTGTCTCCGCACCATCCTCGGTGACGAACACTTCGCCGTGCTCGAAGGGGTTCATGGTGCCCGGATCAACGTTGAGGTACGGATCCAGCTTCTGCATCGTTACGCGCAGGCCACGGGAGGACAGCAGCTGCCCTAGGCTTGCTGCCGTGAGCCCCTTGCCCAGCGAGGACGCCACACCGCCGGTGACGAAGATGTATTTAGTGCTGTTCTTTGCACGATTAGTGGCCAAGGTAACTCCCGAATCAACGACGCTTAAACTTCGCTATCTACGGGGTTTCAGCCTAACACAAGCCTATTCCGGCGTAGCATCCGACGCGTTCGCAGCAGCCCCGTAGTGCCCCGCCTTGCCGTCCTTCTGCTGGCCCAGCGCGCGGATTGCAGCGATGCGGCCTGCGACGGTGTCCACGTTGTCCACGGTGGAGACGGCCTCCTTCGCAGTCCGGTCTGCACGAACCTGGCCCACCGCGCCGTCTTCCTCTGCGCTGCCTGCCTGGGCGGCCAGAACGGCGCCCTTCATGCGGGAATCTAAGCCTGCGGCGAAGTCGGCGACGAACTTCGTTCCGTAGTTACCGCGGTCCTTGTCGTCGGCGGTATCCCCACCTACGACCAGAGCCAGGTCGGCAGTCTTCGGAGCCTCTCCTTGGTAGGCGATAAAGTCCTCGTTGGATAGTGCGCCCAGGGTCACGCCCCGGTCCGATTCACTGGCTTCCTTGTCGCCGGCGCCCAGTGCCGCGCCCAGCAGCTGGCCGGTGTGCATACCCGGGTCCAGCTTGTCTTCCGAGAGCTTCGCGCCAGCCGGCAGGGAGTTCGCCGCAATGGACTTCAGAGAGTCTCCATTGTTGGCGTCCAGCGCCTTCTCCGTCACCTCGATCACACCGTGGACTTCCCCACCGGCCATTTTTACCAGGCGCTGGAGACTGTCGACGTTGGCCTGGTCGGCGTCCGGAAGCACAAAAAGGTTTACCGACGAACCGCGCAACAGGTTGCGCACCGCCGGGCCCGCGACGGAGCCCAGAACCTTGTCGCTGGCGGTGGACTGTCCCTCAGCCTTCTCGCGCGCGGTTTGCTCGCTCTTCAGCTCCTGCTCGGCGGAGGAATCCTTTGCCACAGGCCCGCCCGGCACGTTCGGGGCGAGGGCGAAAAAGCCCAGTGCAGTGCCGACGGCCACGCCGAAGCCCAGGCCGGCGATCACTCTGCCGGCGGACCCCTTCGAGTTCTTGCTCATGCTTATGCCTCTTGTCTCCCTGCTATTCCTGCGTTAATTCTTGAACAGATCCTGCACGCTCAGCGCGAAGTTGTTCCAGGTGTCCACGAGGTTGTCCACGAAAGATCCATCGCCAGAGAAGCCGATGATCACAACGATGGCGGCCAGGGCGACCAGGATGCCCAGCAGCGCCCAGATCCAACCGCCGCCGGAGCGGGAGACGCGGTAGAGCTCCGCCACGGCGGTGGAGTCGACCAGGCGGGGGCCTACGCGCAGGCGGGTCATCAGGGCCGACGGGGTTTCCGGCGACTGGGCGCGCTGGAACACGCGGTCCAGGTCCTCCACCTCGCCGAGGCTTACCACCATGGATGCACCGTGGTAGTTGGCCAGCAGCAGCGCCAGGTCGGTCGGATCCTGGGTGGCGGCGGGGAAGGTCATGGCGCCCACGCCGAGGTCTTGGATGCGCTCCAGGCCAACCGCGTGGCCGTCCGGGTCTGCGGGCAGCACGACGGTGGCGCCGCAGCGCAGAGCCTCGTTGGAGATCTTCTCCGGGTCGCCGATGATCACGTTCGGGCGGTAGCCCTCCTGCATCAGGCTGTCGGCTGCGTTCTCCACGGCGACGATGATCGGCGAGTACTCGCGCATGAAGTAGCGCAGGTCCTTCAGCTTCTGCTCGATGTGCGTGTCGGGGCTAGCCACCAGCACCTTACGGTCGTCCATGTCCACGTCGACATCCGGGATGCCGAGGCCATCGACCAGCAGTGGGGCCTCGGAGCGGACGAACTCGGACATGTTGCCAGACAGGGCTTCCATGTGGTCGCCGAGCGCCTCGCGGGCGTCCTCGAAGCGGGTGGCGGCGGTATCCATATCCAGGATTTCGCCGCCACCGATGGAGCGGTCGCCGTAGTAGACCTTGCCCTCGTCAACGCGGCCCTTCTTGCCGTTCTTGACCTTGGAGAGCAGCTCCTCGCCGGCGTTTTCGATCAGCAAAATGTCTGCGTCGAGCATCATCTGCGGACCGAAGTTCGGCACCTGGCCGGTAGTGAACTGTTGTGCGTTCACCACGGCGGCTACGCGCGCGTCGATGAGCTTTTGGCAGTTAGCACGGTTGATATCGGGTTCGTCGACAATGGCAATGTCGCCCTCGGAGATCTTGGCCTTCGTAAATCCCTTGGGTCCGGTGAGGTCACGGGTGGCGCCGTTGATTCCGGGCTGGTCGCTGCGGGAGAAAATCATGCCCACCATTGTGGTGTTCATGTGGCCAGTGTTGCGTTAGGCGCGCCGGTGAAAGGCCGTTTTACTCTAGCGAATCACCTTCTTCACCGTTTGTTGCGCAGTGGCTCGGTCCTTGCCCCGGCTCTTTCGGTCGCGTGCCTTCTTCCCGGAAATCAGCGGATCCTCGCCACTGAGGAAAATACGCTGGAAGTACGAGCGATCCTGCTTGCCGAATGCAACCGCCGACCCGCGCAGACCAGTCTTCGCCCCCTTGGCTGCTCGGCCGATGCTTGTTCCTCTACCCATTACTGTGGACGCCACGTTCCCGCCGCCCTTCACTCCAGCACCGCCCTTAGCGCCAGCGGTTCCGTGGACTGCAGAGGTTGCTCCCTTGCCGGAGTTGGGAGTGTTCGCGTGCGCGTTCTCGCCGTGAGGGGCGTGGAGAGGGCTGGAGATTGCTTTCAGACTGCCCGGGAGGTTCGGGCGAGGTGCCGTGGTGGAGACGTTTCGCAAGTCCGCCTTCGGCGTGCCGGTGACGGAGTTTGCGCCGCTTCCGGAGCCGGCGCCTCCGCTGATACTGCGAAGCTGTGGGCCGCTCCCCCTGCCTCCCAGTTCACTGACCGCGCCGGGGCGCCCGGCTGCACCATTTCCGGCGCCGAAGCGATTCTGTGCGTTGATGAGGTTCCCCGTACCGGGCATGGAAGTACCACCCTGGCCGGGAACGGTTGGAGTGGCAGCGGCTGTGGCTGCTTGGTGCGGCGTGATCGTCGGCGCCTGTGCCGGTGATGTGATGCCTCCGGGCGCAAATCCGGGCGCCTGAGGTGCTGCTTTGGCCGCTGCGGGTTGGACGGGTGCAGGTGTGTTAGCCGGAGCGTGCAGGCCACCTGGTGCCGGAGCCGCGTGAGTGGCTGCGGGAGCTGCGGTGGGTTTAGGTGCATTCGTTGCCGCGGCGGCAGCTTGCTCGCCGTGGGCCGTGGCGCTTGCGGGAGAAACAGCATTTGTGTGGCCGTTGATGTGCGTGACCGTCGGTTGCGCGGAGGCGGTGGAGACGGTGGTGGCGTCCAGAGTTCCTCCGCCAGAGTGCCCAACGATCGGAACCCCGAGGTTGGAGACGGGAGGGCGCACCATCTCTAGGGATGGCTGCAGTTGCGAGGAAACGAAGTTGGCTACGGCGGCTTGTTCGGCGAGTAGGCGTTCTGCGGGATCGGCGATCAGTGAGGTTGTGGCTTGGATTGTTTCGAGAGCTTGCAGGTTGGTACTGCGGACGAGTGGGAACTGGCGGACGGACCCGGCCATTGCTGTGGTGTTGGAGGCGACGACGAGGCCGGTTTTGTGGACATCGTCGATCGCTTCGCGCGCTGTGTCGAAAGAATAGCCTTCAGAGGAGCTGGCCAGGCCAGTGGATGCGCTCTTGAGGTTATCCATGGAATCCTTGAGCGCCTTGGCTGCGTTCTCCCAAGAGTCTGCGACTGCGAGAGGCGCGGAATCGTCCCCCTGAAATGCCGTGATGAGCGATGCGAGCGGCATGGTGGCCTCCGCGACGGTCACTGGTGTGTTGTACATCAGGTTGTCGATCGACCGGGAATCGCGGGTTGGGATAAAAAATTTCCGCATCCTGTTGTCCGCGACCGAAACCTGGGAATTCACCTGATCGAAAGACTTCTTGCTGAAATACTCCTGCAGGTCGAAGCCTTCTAGTTGGTTGGAGAATACCTCCAACAGCCAGTTCACGTTAGAAGTGAGAATATCTACCACATTTTTGGCTGAACCTGACTGGCCACTCCAAAAAGTCCCATGCTGAGAGTAGGCGGCTTTTAGCGAGGGGACGCCAGTGTAAGTAGCCCCTGCTCTACTCTGAACATGAAAGTCATCCAGCGCCGCTTTAGCTTCCAGCAATGACTTCCTCACTCCACGCAAGGAAGATATATCAAACTTAAGCATTTCCCCACCCCATATAGTTTTTTTAATACGTTACAAAATTATCAAGAATTTGAAAGAATTTCTCGGATAAATTACACACCAGGCGAACATCTCCAGTAGCATCACCGGAAAGAAATCTCGCATAGATTATGGAAGATCCCTCTTCTTTAGCGACTCCACAATCATTTTCGTCTTCACCAGGATCAATCCCTACAAGCGAAACATCATTGCGCAGGAGCTGATAATTAACGCTTTTCTTGTTTTCCTCAAGATTTCGAGTGGGATCAATAGAAACATTGAACATTTCTTCAGAAAAGGGTCCCCTCACGCCCTCAGATTCAAAGAAGTAGCAGGTCCTTACCAACCCCTCGCTATTGGTATGTTCATGCTCAAACCCCACCTCCTCCATTCGCTCGATCACTTTCTCGTCGCACACATCCGGCAGACCAGCCAGCGGATCGTCCGGGGCCTTCCCCTCTAGCTTCGGAAGCTCGATGGGATCCCCCACGAACTTCTGCGATGCCCACACGTAGTGTTCCCACGGATCCGTCGGCTCGGTCTCGAACCACATCCCCTTGTGCCCTTCAGGTTTTAGCATACGGCCGTCGCCTTCGACCTCACCCGAACCCGAGTTATCCACAGGCCCGTCGCCTGTAGGTTGCTCCTCAGTTTCAGCAAAAGCGCCGGTCAGTGCAGGTTTATCCCCCTCGCTTCCACACGCAGTCAAAGCGAATCCAAAAAAAACTAGAAACACACTTGCCGCTACACGCTTCACCGTCTTAGCCCCCTCACACTGCACGCAGATCGCTGCGGGTGCGCACTCCCCCTTTTAACACAGCACTACTGTAGCGCCGATCACACCCCCGCGCCCGCTGGCAGAAAAATTTTTCTCTACAGCTCCGCTTTCGCGTCCGTAGCCATCGCCATCAGCTCTTCGGCGTGAGCCCGCCCCGTATCGGACTCCAAGCCTGCCAGCATGCGCGACAACTCCTCCGCCCGCTCATCCTCGCTAAGCGTGCGGACCGAGGAAGTCACCGAATCCGCGGAGGTCGCCTTAGCCACGTACACGTGGGCGTCGCCAAACGCAGCGACCTGGGGCAAGTGAGTAACAACGATGACCTGATTATCAACCGCCAACTTCGCCAGACGGCGTCCGATCTCCACGGCAGCTTTACCGCCAACGCCCGCATCGACCTCGTCGAAGACCATCGTCCGGCCGCCCTCCGTCCCCGCGGCCAACACGACCTCCAGCGCCAGCATCACGCGCGAAAGCTCACCGCCAGAAGCCGAACCCGCCAGCGGATTCACATTGCCACCCTGCACCAGCTGGAACTCCACCTCGTCGATGCCGTGCGGCCCCAGCTCACTGGCCTTCTCGCCCGCCTTTTCGCCAGGCTGCCGCACGTCGACGCGGAT
>NZ_CALLDG010000011.1 GCF_937999985.1 uncultured Corynebacterium sp. | reverse complement strand
TAACGTCACCGGTACCGACGATCTGCTGGACGAGATCGACGGCCTGCTGGAGAACAACGCGGAGGAGTTCGTCCGCTCTTACGTACAAAAGGGCGGCCAGTGACCGCCATTCGCCGCCGCATTATGGGCCTGGAGACCGAGTATGGAATCGCCAACATGCAGGATTCCTCTCGCCGCCTGGGTCCCGACGAGATTGCCCGCAAGCTCTTCGCACCGGTGGTGGAGGAGCACCGCAGCTCGAACATCTATACCGAGAACGCCTCGCGCCTCTACATGGACGTCGGCGCACATCCGGAGTTCGCCACCGCGGAGTGCGATAGCCTGCACCAGCTGATCGCCTACGACCGCTCTGGCGACCTGATGTTCCACGAGCTGGCCGACCGCGCCGAGCAGGCCGTCGGCGGCAAGGTCTACTTGCTGAAAAACAACACGGACTCCCTGGGCAACTCTTATGGCTGCCACGAGAACTACCTGGTTAGCCGTGATATTCCCCTGAAGGGTCTTAGCAAGCAGTTGCTGCCTTTCCTGGTTACCCGCCAGCTGATTTGCGGTGCGGGCAAGCTCGCGATCCCTTATCCCGGCGCGCCGAACGAGAACTTCGGCCCGGGCTACACCATGAGCCAGCGCGCCGACCACGTCTGGGAGGGCGTGTCCAGCGCGACGACCCGCTCGCGCCCCATCATCAACACGCGCGACGAGCCGCACGCCGATTCCTCTAAGTATCGCCGCCTGCACGTCATCGTCGGTGATTCCAACATGTCGGAAGTCACCACGGCCCTTAAGGTCGGCTCCACGCTGCTGGTGCTGGAGATGATCGAGGCCGGCGTGGCCCTCCCGGATTTCGAGATGGCCAACGAGATCCGCTCTATCCGCGAGATCTCCCGCGACTTCACCGGCCAGGTGGACATCGCTCTGCGCAGCGGGTCGACTGCCACGCCGCTGGAGATCCAGCGCGCTTTTTATGACGCCGCCTGCGCCTACCTCGCCGTGCGTGAAGACCCGGAGCGGGGCACCCCCAACGCGGAGCTAACCCCCGTGGTGGATCTGTGGGGCCGCGTGCTGGACTGCTTCGACACGGGCGACTTCTCGCCGGTCTCCACGGAGATCGACTGGGTCATCAAGAAGTCGTTGCTGGACCGCATGGCCGCCGCCCGTGGCCTGGATCCCATCGACCCCCGCCTGGCGCAGATCGACCTGATGTATCACGACATTCACCCCACCCGCGGCCTGTTTAACGTCCTGGCTCGCCGCGGCCTGGCGCGCACGTTGTTGGCCCCGGAGGCGATCGAACAGGCCGTCCGCCAGGCTCCGCCGACGACCCGCGCCGCGGTGCGCGGCCGCTTCATCGCGGCGGTGCGCGCCCACCCGGAGCTGTCCTACACGGTGGATTGGATGCGCGTGAAGGTCAACGGCGAGAACGGGGCCGAGGCACTGCTTGCCGACCCCTTCGCCAACACCAGCGAGGACGTCGACCGCATCATCGAGTCCCTGGAAGCCCGATGAACCGCAACCGCCCCGTCGAGACTCACTGGATCCCGGGCGCCACGCGCCTGTTTAACCTAGTGATCGCGCTGCTGAATTCCGACGGACCGCGCTCCATCGAGTGGGTGCTCGCCAACGTCGAGGGCTACCAGCACGCCAAGGATGGCTCCGCCCGCAAGCAGCTGAGCCGCGACCGCCAGGATCTCGCCGAGCTGGGCGTGCGCATCACGGGCGAAGACATGCTCACCCTCGACCCCGCCCAAACCTTCCTGCCGGACATCGAGTTCACCGACGGCGAGGCTACCGTCCTCGCCGCTGCCAGCCGGTGGGCCCAGTCGGGGGAGATGCAGCACGCCGCCCGCTCCGCATACACCAAACTGGCCGCCGCGGGCATGCAGCACCGCGTGTCCACCGGCGAGGTGGCTGTTCCCAGCGTTCCGGATCACACCGCCTTGGATGGCGATTCCTTCGACGCGATCTTCCGCGCCCTCGACAATGGTCTGGTCTTGGAGTTCAATTACTATCCCTCGCTGGTCGATACCCCCCAACAGCGTCGATTGGAGCCCTGGGCTTATGGCGCCAAGGATGGCCTGCTCTATGTAACCGGTTTTGACCCGGACCGCGAGGCCCAGCGCACGTTCCGCCTGGCGCGCGTTGATTCCGTTACCGCCCTCCCCGAATTCGCCCAGCACCCGCGCCCGGAGGGCACCCCGCAGCAGCTGATCCAGCAGGGGCTATTAAGCAGCCGCCAGATGGTCACCGCCACCGTGGAGTTCCCGGAGCCCGGCGCCTGGGAGCTGCGCCGCCTGGCCGACGAAGACGGCCAGATCGGCCCGGTGGAACGCGACTGGTTTGTCCGCACCGTCGCTGCCTATGCGCCCCATGTGGTGGTTACCTCGCCGCCGGATGTCGTCGCCGATGTTGTTGCCGTTCTCAAGGAGGCTGCTTCATGACGCCCCCTCGTTCCAACGCCGAACAGTTCCTCCGTACCCTGTCCGTCCTCGCCTGGTTCCGGTCTCACCCGGATAGCAGCCTGATGGCGGCCTCTCGTGCGCTGGACCTATCCACCGCGCAGATCGCCCACGAGCTCGGCCAGGTGTCTCAGTGCCGCGTGCCCGCCAGCATCCTCGACATGCCGGTGGAGGTCACGGTGGATCGCATGCGCGCCTCCGTGGAGTTCTCCGCGGGCCTTGATCGCCCACTTGCCTTGACCGCGATGGAGGCCGGCGTGCTGCTGCTGAACCTGCAGGCGCTGCGCTCCACCGCGCCGGCGGAGGCGCAGGCGGACATCGATTCCGCCAGCGAGAAGATCCAGGCTCTCTTGCGCTCCCGGCGCGAGTACACGGATTCCTTCACCCCCGAAACGGCGCCCTCAACCCCCGCCCATGTGCAGCTGCGCCGGCAGCTCTCGGAGGCCATCCAGTCGCGCCGCCAGGTCACCTTCAGCTATCAGTCGCTGTCCAGCGATAGCTTTGGCACCCGCACGGTAGACCCTGACCACGTGGCCCTCGTGGAAGGCGAGTATTACCTCTGGGCGCGGGAACGTGGCGTCACCACAAAAACCTTTGCACTTGCGCGCATCGACGGGCTCGACCTGGGGGAGGAGGGTTCGGCCAGCGCCCAACAGGTGCCCGAGATCGACCCGGAGGATCCCTTCGGTTTCGGCCTCAGCGACAACTGGGCGCGCCTGGAGTTGGACGAGTCGCTGCGGTGGATGCTCGAGTACTTCCCCATGTGGGTGGTGGAGGACGAAGAGCGCTTGGTCGTCGACGTGCCCGATACCGGTGAATGGTTTTTGAGGTTCCTGCTCGGGTTTTCACCCGGTATTCGCGGGATAGAACCGCTACCATTGGCCGAGAACTTAAAAGCCCTAGCACGGCGTGGCCTCGAAGCCTACGAGGCTCGCGAGCTAGGATAGTAAGACCGATTCCAACGACAGAAAGCTCGTAGATAATGCCGAACCTTGGCGTTCCTGAACTACTAATCATCGCTCTGGTCATCTTCCTGCTGTTCGGAGCGACCCGCCTGCCCAGCGCCGCACGCTCCCTGGGCCGTTCGATGCGTATCTTCAAGTCCGAAATGGACGAGATGAAGACCGACGGCGAGAAGAAGGAGCTGTCCGAGAAGCAGGCTCCGACCGCCGAGCAGCAGCAGGCTCAAGACCTGGCCCAGCCCAAGTCCGAGCAGCCGAACGAGCACAACGCTTAAGAGTTAAGTGGCTAAGAAGCTAAAGAAGCCCGCCGATGGTTCAATGACCATCGTCGAGCACATCAATGAGCTGCGCAAGCGCGTATTCATTTCCCTGGTTGCCATTTTCATCGGCACGATCATCGGCTACATCTGGTACAACGTCGAGGTCGGCCCGATCGCTTCGCTGGGCGAGGTACTGCGCGGACCGTATTGCAACCTGCCGCCCGAGGCGCGTTTCGGCTCCGAGGCGGGGGAGTGCCGCCTGCTGGCGACCAGCCCCTTCGAGATGTTTATGCTGCGGCTGAAAGTCGGT
Organism: uncultured Corynebacterium sp.; assembly: GCF_937999985.1. Taxonomy (GTDB): domain Bacteria; phylum Actinomycetota; class Actinomycetes; order Mycobacteriales; family Mycobacteriaceae; genus Corynebacterium. The sequence continues at coordinate 7,373 of NZ_CALLDG010000011.1, read as the reverse complement.
GCGCTGGCCGGCATGGTCTTTTCCTCGCCCATTTGGTTGGGCCAGATCTGGGCGTATATCACCCCGGGGCTGCACAAGAACGAGAAGCGCTGGACCCTGGGCGTAGGTATTTCCGCCGGCCTGCTGTTTACCGTCGGCGCGGTGCTGGCCTACTTCGTTCTTGCCTTTGGGCTGGAGTTCCTGCTGACCATCGGCGACGAGGCGCAGATCGCTGCTCTGAACGGCGAGAAATACTTCAGCTTCGCCATGGCGCTGCTGTTGATTTTCGGTGTGAGCTTCGAAGTGCCGCTTATTACCGTGCTGCTGAACCTGGCGCACGTGGTGACTTACCAGCAGCTGAAGGAGAAGCGCCGTTTCATCTGGGCGTTCCTGTTCCTCTTCGCCGCGTTCGTCACCCCGGGCCAGGACCCGATCTCGATGGTGATTCTGGCGATTGCGCTGTGCGCGATGATGGAGATCGCCACGCAGATCGCCCGCCTGAACGACAAGCGCCGCAAGAATAACCAGGCGGACTGGCTCGAGGTGGATGACGACGAGTCCACCGGCATCGCCGCCCCGGAACCCATTGCCCCGGTGACGGCAACCCCGGCACCGCAGTCCACCAGCGCGGCCCGCCCAATTGACTCGCCGAAGCGCCAGGATCCAAAGGCACAAGACTTCACCCGCAGCGATTTCGATGACATTCTCTAGCCCCCAGGTAGAGCGCTTCTGCGCCCAGTACGACTTCCCGCTGGACGACTTCCAGGTTCAGGCGGCCGAAGCCATCGACCGGGGCAAGGGGGTCCTCGTCGCCGCCCCCACGGGCGCGGGCAAGACCATCGTCGGCGAGTTCGCCGTTTTCGCCGCCTTCCACGGCGACGGCACCTGTTTTTACACCACGCCCATCAAGGCCTTGAGCAACCAGAAGTTCCACGACCTGGTGGAGCGCTACGGGGAGGCCAACGTGGGTCTGCTCACCGGCGACGTGACCATCAACGGCGACGCGCCCATCGTTGTGATGACCACCGAGGTCTTGCGCAACATGATCTACGCCGACTCCGAGCGGCTGGAAACCCTCACACACGTCGTCATGGACGAGGTGCACTTCCTGGCCGACCGTTCCCGCGGCCCGGTCTGGGAGGAGGCAATCCTCAACCTCGATCCGCGCGTGATCCTTGTTTCCCTGTCGGCCACCGTCTCCAATGTCGAGGAGTTCGGCGGCTGGCTATCCGCCGTCCGCGGCGATACCGAAATCATCGTCACCGAGAAGCGCCCCGTGCCGCTGACCCAGTTCATGATGGTCGGCCGCCAGATCCTGCCCCTCTTCGAGGGCTCGGAGCAGCACCTCGGCGCCATCAACCGCAAGGTCGTCGCCGCCGCCGCGAAGGCCGAGGAAACTGGCAAGCGCCGCGGGCCAAAGCGCGGCGACGTGGTGCAGCACATGGCCACCGCAGGCATGCTGCCTGCGATTTACTTCATCTTCTCGCGCGTTGGTTGTGACGCCGCCGTGCGCTCCCTGCTGATCGATCGCGTGGACTACTCGTCCCCGTCGGAAAGGGAGGAGATCCTGCGCACGATCGACGCGGGCGTTTCCGACCTGACGGAGGAGGATCTGAACGTCCTGGGCTTCCGCCAGTGGCGGCGCGCCCTGTCGCGCGGTTTCGCCGCCCACCACGCCGGCATGCTGCCGGCCTTCCGCCACATCGTGGAGGATCTGTTCGCCCGCGGCCTGCTAAAGGTCTGCTTTGCCACGGAAACCCTGGCGCTGGGAATCAACATGCCTGCCCGCTCGGTGGTGCTGGAGAAGCTGGTGAAGTTCAACGGCGAGACGCACGCAGACCTCACCCCCGGCCAATACACGCAGCTCACGGGTCGCGCCGGCCGCCGTGGCATCGACACGAAGGGTAACGCGGTAGTGCTGTGGAGCCAGGGGCTGGATCCTTATGGGGTTGCGGACTTGGCGTCAACAAGAACCTATCCGCTAGATTCCACCTTCCGTCCCGGCTACAACATGGCCGTGAACCTCATCGGCACGATGGGGTTGGACGAGGCCCACCGGCTGCTGCTGCGCTCGTTTGCGCAGTACCAGACCAATGGCGCGGTGGTGGAGAGCGCCGAGCAGATCGAGAAGCGCCGCCGCGAGCTGGCCCAGCAGGAAAAGCAGCTGAAGGCCACGATCCGCGAGGTGCGCCGCCCCTCGAACAGCCTCAACGAGGACTTCCGGCTGGTCACCGAGTACGGCCAGCTGCGCCGCGAGCTTTCACAGGAGGAGCGCCGCGCCAAACGCATGGTCATCGACGAGGCCTCGACGGAGACCACGGCCCTGCTGCAGTCCCTGCAGCCGGGCGATGTGATCGCACTGCCCACTGGCAAGAACCCCACCACCGCCGTGATTGCCCGTGCCGACCACCGCGGCCGGCCGACGATCATCACCGACGACGGCTGGGTGGAGCGCATCAACCCCGACATGTTCGGCAACACCCCGGTGCACATCGGTCACATGCGCCTGCACAAGGGCGTGGCGCGCAACCCGAAGCGACAGGCCAGGGGAGTGGCCGCCAATCTGCGCCGCCTCCAGCTGGATAAGCCCAAGAAGCTCCGGCCCCGGGCGCGCCGCCGCTCGCTGCGCGCTGTTGAGCTGCGCGAGCAGGTGCACGCCCACCCGGTGCACGCCTGGGATGGCCGCGAGGAGCTCTGCCGCGCCGCCGAGCAGTACCTGAAGGCAGCCCGCCGCCTGGAATTCGAACAGAAGGAGCAGCCGCAGGAATCCGATTCCCTGTCCGCCCAGTTCAACCGCATCCTCGCGCTGCTGGCGGAGCTGGATTACGTGGAGCTCGAGGGTAACACCGCCCGCATCACGATGGAGGGCGAGCGGCTGTCCAAGATCCACCACGAGTCCGACCTGCTGGTCGCCCAGTGCCTGCGCCGCGGTATCTGGGACGAGCTGGACCCGGCAGAGCTGGCGGCCGTGGCCAGCACCTGTGTTTTCGAGAATCGCCGCGATTCCGGTGCCAAGGACGATGGCGTGCCCACCGAGCCGCTGGCCGAGGCGATCAGCCAGACGTGGCGTATCTACCAGGAGCTTTCCACCGACGAGCAGCGCCACCGCCTGACTGTGACGCGCGAGCCGGAGCTAGGCTTTGCCACCGCGGTGCACCAGTGGACCGCCGGCGCCCCGCTGGAGTATTGCCTGCGCGCGGCCGAGGCCAGCGGCGCCACCCTGACCCCCGGCGATTTCGTGCGCTGGTGCCGCCGCGTGATCGACCTGCTGGATCAGATCAAGCTGACTGGCTATTCCAACGAAGTGAAGGCGGCCTCCCGCAAGGCGGTCGCCGCGATGAGACGAGGAGTTGTGGCCCTCGATGGCTAAGAAAATTGCAATATTCGGTGCGACCAGCGAGATCGGCGGCGAGATCGCCCGCCTGCTCGCCCCCGGCAACCACCTGGTGCTCGCCGCCCGCCGCACCACGGACCTGGCCGATGAGCTGTACCGACTCGGCGCCACGCAGGTCGATTCTTTCTTTTTTGACGCCACCGACGTGGATTCCCACGCAGACCTCATCGCGGAGATCGAGGCCACCGGCCCGCTGGACGTAGCGCTGGCGATGTTCGGCGTGCTGGGCGACCAGGAGCTCGCGGAGCGCGACTCCTCCGAGGTCTACCGCGTGCTGCACACGGACTTCACCGCCCAGGCGGTGCTGCTGACGGAGCTGTCCCAGGTAATGAAGGCCCGCGGCAGGGGAGTGCTGGTGGCCTATTCCTCCATCGCCGGGGCTCGCGTGCGCCGCCCGAACTATGTCTACGGCTCGGCGAAGGCCGGCTTGGATGGTTTCTGCCAGGGCATGCAGGACGCGCTGCAGGGCGCCGGCGTGCGCCTGGTCATCGTGCGCCCGGGCTTCGTAATCGGCCGGATGACCCGCGGCATGGATCCGGCGCCTCTGTCCACCACGCCGGATGTGGTCGCCGAGGCCACGGTGCGCGCCATCAACGACGAAAGCGCGGAATCCGTGTGGATCCCGCGCTCCCTGAAGCTGCTGGCCGCCGCCATGCAGGTGGTTCCGCGCTGGCTGTGGCGGCGCGCGCCACGCTAGACGTGGAAGATGTTGTAGAAGATCGTCCGCAGGATCCCGAAGGCCACGGAGATACCGGTGGCCGCCGCGATGCCGATCGCGGCCTTAGCAATCGGGTGCAGGCCGTCCCACCACTCGTCGGAGTCGCTGGAACCGGTGCTGGTGCCTTCCGAGCCGGTGCTGGAGCTCTGGGTATCGGTTTCTGCCACTGCCGGGGTGACGGATGCCAGGGCAACCGTGGGTGCCAGAACTGCAGCGAGGATAGAGCGGCGTAGACGCATCAAAGTACTCCCTAAAACGTAGTTAAGCTATCGCGTGTAGGAACCATTTTTCCTACACCTTCGTTATCGTTATGTAAGCACGCTTTCGTTACAAAGATCGCGTTTTCATAACAATTTTTCAGACGGATACTTTAGGAGTTTCCTTACAGCCATGCAATTCTTACCCGCCGTGTATCTCGTCGTAGAAATCATCGCCTTCATTCTCTTGGGAGTGTGGATCGGCTGGGGCTGGGCGCTGCTGATCCTGTTGGGCCTGTTCGTGCTGGGTATCGCCCTGGCCACTTGGCAGATGCGCGAGCTTACCGTCCGCGCACTGCAGCAGAAGGATCATCCCGGCGAGCTAACGGCCGACATGGCGCTGTCCATGGTGGGTGCAGTGGGCGTGGCCGTTCCCGGCATTGTCTCGAGCTTCTTCGGAATTTTCTTCCTGATTCCGCCGACCCGTTCCCTGATCCGCAAGATGCTGGGCCAGGCCGCGCGCCGTTCTCTGGAACGTTTCGGTGTGACCACCTATTCGCGCGTTAGCCACATCCAGAACTCGGGTGGTTGGGGAGACGTCATCGACCACCGCGCGGGCGAGAACGGATGATTTTAAGGCTCCTCGCCGCTGTCTTTAGCGGCGTGATGGTCTTTGCTGCCTTCGAGCCGACCGGCCTGTGGTGGGCCGCACCGCTCGGGTTCGCGCTGCTGCTCTACTTCGCCGACCACCGCCACGCCATGCTGATGGCCTGGGTGCAGGGCCTCACCATCTACGGCCTGTTGCTGCCGTGGGTCGGAGAGTTCGTCGGCCCGGCCGCCTGGATCGCGTTGGCGCTGATCCAGTCCCTTTACAGCCTGTTGTTCGGCGCAGGCCTGAAGCTTTTGGTTCGACGCCCCCTCCCGGCCCAAATCATCGGCATTCCCACCTGGTTCGTCGCGACTGAGTGGCTGCGCTCTTCCTTTCCCTTCGGGGGCTTTCCGTGGGGGCGCATCGCATGGGGCCAGGCCAGCGGTCCGATTAGCTGGCTGATCCGTCTCGGCGGCCCCGCGCTTGTCACCTTCGCCGTGGTGCTAATCGGCTTGCTCCTGGCTTTGAGCATACGCAAGCACCGCGCGCCCGCGTATTCGTTGGCTGGCGTGGTGGCCTTGATCGCCGCCTACGCGCTGCTGATCCCCGCCACGCCCACCGACCGCACCGTGGATGTGGTCGCCGTACAGGGCAACGTTCCGCGTCTAGGCCTGGATTTCAATGCGCAGCGCCGCGCTGTGCTGGACAACCACGTGCGGCGTACTGAGCAGCTGCATTCACACCCGGATATAGTCATCTGGCCGGAGAACTCCTCGGATGTCAATCCTTTCACCGACTCTGCTGCCCGCCAGCAGATTGAACGCGCCCAGCGATCCGTCGACGCACCGATCCTCGTCGGTACCGTCAGCCCGGAGCACAACACGATGGTGGTCTGGGATAGCGACGGCCCAGGGGAGAGCCACATCAAGCGCTTTCTGCAGCCCTTCGGCGAGTACATGCCCTTCCGCGACTTCTTGCGCAACTTCAGCGAGCATGTCGACCGGGCCGGTAACTTCCAGCCCGGCGACGACAACGGAGTGGTCCACATGAACGGCGTCCCCGTCGGCGTGGCCACCTGCTACGAGGTCAGCTTTGACGGGGCGTTCCGCATGGCCGTGCGGGACGGCGCGCAGATTCTCACCAGCCCGACGAACAACGCGACCTTCGGGTTTACGGACATGACGTATCAGCAACTCGCCATGTCTCGCATGCGCGCCAAGGAGTATGATCGCGCCGTGGTGGTTGCCGCGACCTCGGGTGTTTCGGCGATTGTTGCGCCCGATGGTTCGGTAGAGCAGCGCAGCGCTATTTTTACTTCTGACGCCCTCGAGGCCAAGTTGCCCCTAAGCGATACAATGACACTGTCAGCCCGCGTCGGCCCATGGGTGGAATGGATTCTAGCTATTCTGGGTCTGCTGTCCGTGGCATTTACTTATAGGAGAGGTAAGAAAGCTTTTCATGACTAAGCTGAGCGATAAAACACTGGTCATTATCCCGACCTACAACGAGAGGGAAAACCTTCCTCTGATCATCGGTCGACTGCTGAAGGCCGAGCCCGAGCGCGTGGACGTCCTCGTTGTCGATGATTCCAGCCCGGACGGCACCGGGGACCTGGCCGACGAGATGGCTGCTGAGAACTCGAAGATTCACGTGATGCACCGCGGCGGCAAGGGCGGTCTGGGTGGCGCTTATATCGCTGGCTTCCACTGGGGCCTGGAGCGTGACTACGAGATCCTATGTGAAATGGATGCCGACGGCTCGCACGCTCCCGAGCAGCTATACCTGCTGCTGGACCGCATCGATGCGGGCGCGGAGATGGTCCTGGGCTCCCGCTACGTCAAGGGCGGCAAGACCGTGAACTGGCCGGTCAGCCGCGAGGTTCTCTCCCGCGGCGGCAACATTTACGCCTCTCTGGCGTTGGGTGCGGGCCTGTCCGACATCACCGGCGGCTACCGTGCGTACCGCCGCGAGGTGTTGGAGGAGATCGACCTGGATGCCGTCGATTCCGCCGGCTATGTTTTCCAGGTGGACCTGGCTTGGCGCGCCGTCGAGGCCGGATTCGACGTGCGCGAGGTTCCGATCACCTTCACCGAGCGGGAGATCGGCGATTCCAAGATGAGCGGCAACATCGTCTCTGAGGCTCTGCTGCAGGTGACGAAGTGGGGTGCCACGCACCGCTTTAACCAGGTGAAGAACCTGGCCCAGGAGTCTTGGCGCATCGGTGCCGGCACCGTGCGCAGCTACTTCTGATTCGCTTCCTGCTGCTCCTTCATGAGCTTCACCGCAGTGCGGCGGCGCTTACGGAGCAGTTCAATGCGCTCGTCGAGCAGCTCGTCGAGCTCCTCGAGGCTGCGGCGCTCGCGCAGCATGTCCCAGTGAGTGCGCGGGGGCTTCACCGGCTTGGATTCCTGGCCTTCGCCCTCGACCAGCGTGCCCATCTGGCCGTTCTTGCACATCCACTCCTCGGGAATCTCCGCATCGTCAGCGAAGGGCACC
>NZ_CALLDG010000010.1 GCF_937999985.1 uncultured Corynebacterium sp. | reverse complement strand
AGGTGACGAACAGCCGGGCGAAGGTGACGAACAGCCGGGCACGGACGGCTCCCTGTCTGGTTCCTCCAAGGGCGGCATCATCGCCGCAGTGATCGGTGTTCTGGCCGTCATCATCGGTGGCGCCACCGCCATTTCCTGGGTGCAGAAGAACGGTGGCATCCCCGCCAACATCGTTCCGCAGTGGGCCCGCGACATGCTGCCGCAGTGGGCGCGCGACATGCTCCACATCTAGACCAACTTAACCAGCACCCCAATCACCTCTAGCTCCCGCCTCACCAGCGGGAGCTATCTTCACCAGAAAGCAGGATCTAGATCCATGAAAGCTCGTTTCAAGACCATCACCTCCGTGGCCACCTTCAGTGCGCTGGCCCTGAGCGCCAACGTCCTCACCGTTCCAACGGCCCTGGCCACCCCGGCCGGCGATAACGTCGTCATCAGCGCCGTCTATGGTGGCGGCGGAAACAAGGGCGCCACGTTGAAGAACGATTACGTTGAGCTGTTCAACCCCACCGATAAGCCGATCCGCCTCGATGGCTGGACCGTTCAGTATCTCTCCGCCAACGGCGGGAACAACGTCAAGCCGATCGCGCTATCCGGCACCATCCAGCCGAAGGGCTTCTATCTGATCAAGGGCGCTGCGGGTAACGGCGGTACCCAGGATTTTGTTGCTGACGCCACCGGGGACGATTTGGCCATGCGCGGTAAGAACGGCACCGTCGTCCTGACTGACTCTTCCGAGAAGTGGGCCGCTGGAAACCCCGCGATCGACATCGTGGGCTATGGGAATGCGCAGGTGAACGAGACCGCTGGCAGCGCGGCTCTCTCTAACACCACGGCAGCCGCCCGTAACGACGAGGGCAAGGATACCGACGACAACAGCGCCGACTTCACCGTCGGCGATCCGAAGCCGCGCTACAGCGGTGGCGACGCGCTGGATCCGAACGCAGAGGCCCCGGATAACCCGGAGCAGCCGGAGAACCCGGACGACCCCAACGAGCCGGATCAGCCGGGAGACGCCGAGGAACACAAGATTTCCGAGATTCAGGGAACGGGGGAGAAGTCCCCGCTGGTGGATAAGCAGGTCAAGACGGCCGGCTGGGTCACCGCAAGCTACCCCTCCGGCGGCCTAAATGGCTTCGTGATCCAGGAGGGCGGCGCGGCACAGCTGCGCAAGGCGGGCGAAGCCTCCCAGGCAGTATTCGTTTACACGGGTAAGGGCGGCACCCCGGCGGACCTCGACAAGTGCGTCGTGGTCACCGGCAAGGTGGGGGAGCACTACGAGTCCACCCAGATCGGATTTGCCGAGTACACCGAGTCCGACAACCCGTCCAAGGACTGCGGTGAGAAGCCGGAGCCGATCACGGACGCCGTTCCTTTGGACGAGGAGACCCGCGAGGCCAACGAGCACATGATGTTCCAGCCTTCCGCTACCTACACCGTCACCAATAACTACGAGCTGAACCAGTACGGTTCCGTGGATCTGGTGGAGGGTAATGAGCCGCTGTACCAGGCGACTTCAATGGTGGCACCGGGAGCAGAGGCGCAGGCTTACGAGGCTGGCAATGCCAAGAAGATCGTCACCCTGGACGACGGCGCGACCCTCAATTACTTCCGCAACAAGGATGCGCAGAACACCCCGCAGCCCTACCTGAAGACCGCCGAGGGCATTAAGTCGCTGCGCGCCGGCGACCAGGTGAGCTTCTCCCAGCCGACGGTGCTGTCTTACGGCTTTGAGAAGTGGTCCCTGCAGCCAACCTCCCAGATCACGGGCGATACCGCGCAGGCAGATCTGCCGATTAGCTGGGAGGACTCCCGCCCGGCCGAGGAGAACGGCCCCGAGGAGGTCGGCGGCAGCCACTCCATCGCCAGCTTCAACGTCCTGAACTACTTCACCGACCTGGGCGAGGATCAGACCAATTGCGGTTCCTACAAGGATCGCGAGGGCAACCCTGTTACCGCTGACAAGTGCGACGTTCGCGGTGCCTATACCGAGCACGCATTCAAGGATCAGCAGGCCAAGATCGTCAAGGCGATCAACACCCTGGATGTTTCGGTGTTGGGTCTGGAGGAGATCCAGAACTCCGCCAAGTTCGGCAAGGATCGGGACGCTGCGTTGAAGCACCTGGTCGACGAGCTTAACGCGGCCGGTGGCAAGTGGGAGTACGTGAAGAGCCCGGCCACGGTAGCGAAGAACGAAGACGTCATCCGTACCGCGTTCATCTACCAGCCGGAGAAGGTGGAGCCGGTCGGGGAATCTAAGATTCTCGACGTGGAGGCCTTCGACAAGATCGCCCGCCAGCCGCTGGCGCAGCAGTTCAAGAACAAGGGTGCGAAGGACGAGCAGGCTTTCGTCGCCGTTGTGAACCACTACAAGTCCAAGGGCAGTGTGGCTCGCGGCGACGCGGATACGGGCGATGGTCAGGGTAACAACGCCCAGCTGCGCGCGGAGATGTCCCGCCAGCTAGTTGAGTGGCTGAGCGAGGACGCGGACTTCAAGGACAAGCCGCAGTTCATCCTGGGTGACTTCAACGCCTACGCGAAGGAAGACGCCATCCGCATCATCGAGGAGGCCGGCTACACCAACCTCGAGACCAAGTTTGACGCCGGCCATTCCTACCAGTTCGGTGGCCGACTGGGCTCCCTGGATCACGTCCTCGCCAACGAGAAGGCCACCGAGATAGCCACTGGCGCGGACGTTTGGGACATCAACGCCGACGAGTCGGTAGCGTTCGAGTACTCCCGGCGCAACTACAACGTGGTGGACTTCTACGAGCCGAACGTGTTCCGTGCCTCGGACCACGACCCGATCAAGGTGGGCTTCAACGCCCCGGGTGCGGAACCGCAGCCGGGACCGGACCCCGACGACTCGACCAACCCGGACAAGCCGGGCGGCTCCTCGGGTTCTACTGGTTCCACCGGGTCTCTGGGTGGTTCCAAGACGGAGCTCAGCGGCTCCGTCAAGGCGGGTATCATCACCACGATCATCCTGAGCATCATCGGCCTGGGTGCCGCTGGTGCGGGCCTGTGGGGTTGGGTGAACCACCTGATCCCGGCCAGCGCGGTGCCGAACTGGCTGCGCCCGTACCTGCCGCCGCAGCGCTAAAAGCGCCACAGATGCGGCGCCGCGGGGCTACGTGCGCAGCGCTTAGCGCTGGAAGTTCTGGTGACAGGACTTCATGGTGCCGCCCTGGTAGCCGCGCATAAACCAGTCCACGCGCATTTCGGAAGACCCGTGGGTCCACTTGTCAGGATCTACTTCCTGTCCGGAACTGGACTGGATGGCGTCATCGCCAATAGAACGAGCAGTCGCAATAGCCTGCTCGACCTGCTCCTGGGTGAGGGGCTCCAACAGAGCGTCCTCACCCTTGTCGGCGTTCTGAGCCCATACGCCGGCGTAGCAGTCGGCCTGGACCTCCATCTTCACAGCGTTGGAATCCTCACCCGGGTTATCGTAGTCGCTCAAGCCCAGGTTGCCCTCCAGGTTCTGGATGTGGTGGCCGAACTCGTGCGCGGTGACGTACATCTGCGCGAACGGGCCGTTGGATCCGCCCATCTGCTTCAGTTCGTCGAAGAACGGCACGGACATGTAGACCGTCTCGTCGCCGGGGCAGTAGAACGGGCCGGTGCTAGCGAGGTTCGCGGAGCCACAGCGAGTGCTGGTCTGCCCTTCGGCGAGCACCAGCCCCGGCTCCCTGTAATCGGTCCCGGCCTCGTCCGGCAGCGCCGAGCCCCAGAATTGGTCGACAGATTTCGCCGTGGCCAGCACACGGCAATCGTCGTTGTTGTTGGCGTCCTCGGCAGTCTGGCAGTGCTCGAAGCCCTCTCCGCCCTGACTGCTATTGACGCCCGCACGCTGATCTGAGCCGTTGTTTCCACCCAACATGCCGAATCCGCCATTGAAGAAGAACAGCGCGATGGCAGCAATGATGATGCCCGGTAGACCGAAGCGCCGACCAATGACACTGAGGAGGACACCCGAAAGCAAACCACCGCCGCGACCGCCCCCATTGCCGCCACCGCCGAAGCCGAGACCGCCCCCGCCGGAGCCGGTGCCTCCGCGTTGCCCGCGGTCGGAATAATTGTTCAGATTATTGTTAAAAGTCACAAGTGAATCGTGCCATACCCGGGCGACGTATACACCCTATTGCGGACAAGGTAAGCTGTAAGGCCGAAAAGACTAAAAAGCGAGGAAGGACTAGAGGAACGTGCTGCGCACACACCTGGCGGGCGAACTACGCCCAGAGAATATCGGTGATGAAGTGACCCTGACCGGCTGGGTTGGTCGTCGACGCGACCACGGTGGCGTCATTTTCATTGACCTGCGCGACCGCAGCGGCGTGGCACAAGTCGTCTTCCGCGAGTCCGAGGTGGCCGAGCGTGCGCACGACCTGCGTAGCGAGTACTGCCTGAAAGTAACCGGCGTGGTCGAGGCTCGCCCGGAGGGTTCCGAGAACCCGAACCTGGCCTCCGGCGGCATCGAGGTCAACGTGTCCGCCCTGGAGGTTCTGAACGAGGCGGCGGCGCTGCCGTTCCAGATCGACGATCCTTCTTCCTCCGGCGAGGTAGGCGAGGAGACCCGTCTGAAGTACCGCTACCTGGATCTGCGCCGCAAGACCCAGGGCGATGCGCTGCGCCTGCGCTCCCGTGTCAACCAGGCTGCCCGTGGGGTTCTGGCCGAGCACGACTTCACGGAGATCGAAACTCCGACGCTGACCCGCTCCACCCCGGAGGGCGCCCGCGACTTCCTGGTGCCTGCACGCCTGCGCCCGGGCACGTTCTACGCGCTGCCTCAGTCCCCGCAGCTGTTTAAGCAGCTGCTGATGGTCGCTGGCATGGAGCGCTACTACCAGATCGCTCGCTGCTACCGCGACGAGGACTTCCGTGCCGACCGCCAGCCGGAGTTCACCCAGCTGGACGTCGAGATGTCCTTCGCGGACCAGGAAGACGTGATCTCCCTGGCAGAGGAGATCCTGGTGGCCATCTGGAAGGAGATCGGCTACGAGATCTCCACTCCGATCCCGCGCATGACCTACGCCGATGCGATGAAGTACTACGGCTCCGACAAGCCGGACCTGCGCTTCGACATCCAGATCACCGAGTGCACTGACTTCTTCAAGAACACCACCTTCCGCGTGTTCCAGAACGAGTACGTCGGCGCCGTCGTCATGGACGGCGGGGCCGACCAGCCCCGCCGCCAGCTGGATGCCTGGCAGGAGTGGGCTAAGCAGCGCGGCGCGAAGGGCCTGGCCTACATTCTGGTGGGCGAGGATGGCGAGCTGTCCGGCCCGGTGGCCAAGAACATCACCGACGAAGAGCGCGCGGGCATTGCCGAGCACGTCGGCGCCAAGCCGGGCGACTGCATCTTCTTCGCCGCAGGCGAGACCAAGCCTTCCCGCGCGTTGCTGGGCGCTGCCCGCGGCGAGATCGCTAACAAGCTGGGTCTGATCAAGGAAGGCGACTGGGCCTTCACCTGGGTCGTTGACGCCCCACTGTTCGAGCCAGCGGCAGATGCCGCCGCGTCTGGCGACGTGGCCCTGGGGCACTCCGCCTGGACTGCAGTGCACCACGCCTTTACCTCCCCGAAGCCGGAGTACCTGGATAACTTTGACGAGAACCCGGGCGAGGCGCTGGCCTACGCCTACGACATCGTGTGTAACGGCAACGAGATCGGCGGCGGTTCTATTCGTATCCACCAGCCGGACGTGCAGGAGCGCGTGTTCAAGGTCATGGGCATCACCGAGGAGGAAGCCCGCGAGAAGTTCGGCTTCCTGCTGGATGCGTTCGCTTTCGGCGCCCCGCCGCACGGCGGCATCGCTTTCGGTTGGGATCGCATTGTCTCTCTGCTGGGCGGTTTCGATTCCATCCGCGACGTCATCGCCTTCCCGAAGTCCGGTGGTGGCGTGGATCCGCTCACCGATGCCCCGGGCGAGATCTCCGCGGAGCAGCGTAAGGAATCCGGTATCGATTTCAAGCCGAAGAAGGGCCAGAAGGGCCAGAAGGAAAAGTAGGCGAGTAGTAGTGCAATCAGTCGAGTCCACTGTCGAGGCGGCAACCCAAGTTTTGGCGACCCGCTTCGGCGGTTCACCCGAACTCAGCGATCCGCAGGATCTGGGCGGGAGTGGCTCCTCGACGGTACTCCGCTGCCGGATTTCCGCTGACCCATTCCTGCAGGAACGCACGGTGGTTATCAAGCAGCTGCCGCCGGAAAGCGAAGGGGGCGCGGACGCCGCGAGCGCTGATGGCAACGGCGGGGCCGGCGATGGCTTCAACGAGGGTTCCAGCGACGCAGGGGAGTTCGGCCCGGATGCCCTCGGCATGCTCCGCGAGGTTGTGGCCTACCAGTACACCAACACTCTGGCGGAGACGGTGCGCCCCGGCCCGGTGCTGTTGGCTTATGACATCGACCAGCGCCTGCTGGTTCTGTCGGACGCGGGCGACGGCACGAGCTTTACCGACGTGCTGACACTCCAGGATTCCAAGTCCCGCATCGGAGCCCTGCGTAAGCTCGGCCGTTCACTGGGCAAGATGCACGCCGCCACGTTCGGTGGCGCGCAGTCTTACTCCACCCTGATGCGCCGCCAGTGCCAGCGCCACCACATCAGCCCCGAGGCGATCGAAGAGTCCGACATCAACGTCGGCGAGCTCATCCAGTCGGGCGTGGACCTCATGATTTCCAACGGCCTGACTATCGACCCGGTGGTGCAGCGCTACGCCACGAAGGCCGCCGAGCGGCAGAGCAAGTCCGAGTTTCTGGTCTTCACCCCCTTCGACCTGGCGCCCGACAACGTCATGCTCACGGACAACATCGTGCTGCTGGACTACGAGTGGGCCGGTTTCCGGGACGCGGCCTTCGACGTCGCCTGCGTGGTGGCGGGGTTCCCGCAGGATAATTCCACCCCGGCTTTGGACGAGCCGGAGACCACGGAGTTCCTTGCTGCCTGGCGGGCGGAGGCGCAGCAGATCTGGCCTGCAATCTCCGACGACGAGGTCTTCCACGACTGGGTCATGTCCGCGCTGATCGGCTGGGCTTTCCTGTCGTTGATCATGATGTACTACGGTCGCCTTTCCGTCGCCAAGCACTCCTCGTTCGTTTTCGGTGAAGAGTCCGACAACCAGGAGGTTTCGCGCTCGATCCGCCACATGTCTGAGGAGCAGCTCGAGGACCTGGCCACGACGGTGGAAGCCATCAAGCGTTTCTCCCACCGCCGCGACTCCCAGGATTTCGAGGCGATTGGTGGCTTCGCGCGGGTCCTTTTGAAGGTGCTGTCGCAGCTGGGAGCCTTCCCGAACGAGCGCGAAGACTAGCGCCCGCCGACTAAAGCCGATGGACGATCTGTTTTCCCAAGGCCAGCAGGGCAGTGGCGCCGCTGCGACAAACGGAACCGACGAGAACGCCGCCGAAGCCTACTTTCACCCCGGCTCCCACGCCCCACTGGCGGTTCGCATGCGCCCCCGCAGCCTCGACGAGGTGGTAGGGCAGGACAAGGTTCTCGGCCCGGGTTCGCCGCTGCGCCGCCTGATCGAGGGCCAGGGCGATACCTCCGTCATCCTCTATGGCCCGCCCGGCACCGGAAAGACCACCATCGCCAGCCTCATCTCCCAGGCTTCCGGCCGCCGCTTCGAGGCCTTAAGCGCCCTGAACTCCGGCGTCAAGGAAGTTCGGGCGATCATCGAGCAGGCCCGCAAGCGCCTGGTCATGGGCGAGCACACCGTGCTGTTCATCGACGAGGTGCACCGATTCTCCAAAACCCAGCAGGACGCGCTGCTCTCCGCTGTCGAAAACCGCACCGTCCTGTTGGTCGCCGCCACCACCGAAAACCCCTCGTTCTCCGTGGTGTCGCCGCTTTTGTCGCGGTCGTTGCTGGTCCAACTTTCTTCTCTTAGTGACGCCGACATCCGCACCGTACTGCAGCGCGCCCTCGACGACGAGCGCGGATACGCTGGTCGATTGCGGGTGACCTCCGAGGCAATGGACCAGCTCGTCGCCATGGCTGCCGGTGATGCCCGCCGCAGTTTGACGTACCTGGAGGCCGCGGCCGAGGGAGTCGAGCCGGAAGGGGAGGACGGCGTGGCGGAGCTGGTGGCGTCACAAGTAAGAAAGTCCCTCAACAAGGCAGTGGTGAGGTACGACCGCGACGGCGACCAACACTACGACATCACCAGTGCCTTCATTAAATCCATCCGCGGTTCGGATCCGGACGCCGCGCTGCATTACCTAGCCCGCATGTTGGAAGGCGGCGAAGATCCGCGCTTCATCGCCCGCAGACTGGTGATCCACGCCAGCGAGGACATCGGCATGGCTGATCCGCAGGCGCTGCAGGTGGCGGTGGCGGCGTATCACGCGGTGAGCTTCATCGGCATGCCAGAGGCACGGCTCAACCTGGCGCAGGCCACGATTCACCTGGCGACCGCGCCGAAGTCCAACGGGGTGATCGCGGCGATCAACTCCGCTATCGGCGACGTGCAGGCCGGGAAGGGCGGGGCAGTGCCGGTTCACTTGCGCGACGGGCACTACCAAGGGGCGAAGGCGCTGGGTAACGCGGTGGGATACGTCTATCCGCACGATGACCCCAAGGGCGTGGTGCCGCAGCAGTACCTGCCAGACGATCTGAAGGACGCGGTGTATTACCGGCCGACAACCCACGGCCACGAAAAGACCATTGCCGCGCGCTTGAGTAGCCTTAGGGCTATCGTTCGCTCCTTCCTGACCCGGGGGTAGAATGTACGCATTCCATTTACAGTCGATATAGAACTCTACGAGGTAAAGCCACCGTGCAAACGCATGAGATCCGCCAGCGCTTCATCGAGCACTTCACCAAGGCCGGGCACACCGAGGTACCCAGCGCATCGCTGATCCTGGACGACCCGAACCTTCTGTTCGTGAACGCCGGCATGGTTCCGTTCAAGCCCTACTTCCTGGGCCAGCAGAACCCACCGTTTGAAAACGGCACGGCGACCTCCATCCAGAAGTGCGTGCGCACCCTGGACATTGACGAGGTCGGCATCACCACCCGCCACAACACGTTTTTCCAGATGGCGGGAAACTTCTCTTTCGGCGCCTACTTCAAGGAAGGCGCGATCACGCACGCCTGGACGCTGCTGACCGACCCGCTGGAGGAAGGCGGCCTGGGGCTAGACCCGGAGCGTCTGTGGGTCACCGTCTATACCGACGATGACGAGGCAGCGGAGATCTGGAACAAGAAGATCGGCGTGCCCGAGCACAAGATCCAGCGCCTCGGCATGGAGGATAACTACTGGTCCATGGGCATTCCCGGCCCGTGTGGCCCCTGCTCGGAGATCTACTACGACCGCGGCCCCGAGCACGGCCAGGAGGGTGGCCCGATCGTCGACGACACCCGCTACATCGAGATCTGGAACCTCGTGTTCATGGAGAACGAGCGCGGCGAGGGTCTGGGCAAGGGCAACTTCGAGATCGTCGGTAAGCTGCCGAAGAAGAACATCGATACCGGCCTGGGCATCGAGCGTGTCGCCTGCATCCTGCAGGACGTGGACAACGTGTACGAAACTGACCTGCTGCGCCCCGTGATCGACGTGGCCCAGGAGGTCACCGGCGCCAAGTACGGAGCCGACCAGGCCAACGACGTGCGCTTCCGCGTGATCGCCGATCACTCCCGCACCGGTCTGATGCTGATGCTCGACGGCGTGACCCCGGGCAACGAGGGCCGCGGCTACATCCTGCGCCGCCTACTGCGCCGAATCATCCGCTCCGCCCGCCTGCTGGGCGCAACGGGGGAGACCCTGGAGAGGTTCATGGACACCGTGCGCGAGACCATGACGCCCTCCTACCCGGAAATCGCCGAGAACTACGAGCGCATTCGCGCCGTGGCTCTGGCCGAGGAGAAATCCTTCCTGAAGACCCTGGAATCCGGCTCCCAGATGTTCGACAACTGGGCCCACGGCGCCAAGGAACGCGGCGAGGATACCGTCCCGGGCGACGTTGCTTTCTCCCTGCACGACACCCACGGCTTCCCGATCGACCTGACCCAGGAGATGGCCGCCGAGGCCGGCCTGAAGGTGGACATCGACGGCTTCCACGACCTGATGGCGGAGCAGAAGGCCCGCGCCA
>NZ_CALLDG010000009.1 GCF_937999985.1 uncultured Corynebacterium sp. | reverse complement strand
AGGACATGGCCGTCGTCGACCACTACGAGGGCACCATCTGGCTGATCGCCAGCGTGATCAACTGGGATAACTCCGACGAGCGGGTGGACGAGGCATACGCCGAGGCAGTGGAACGGCTAGACACCATGGTGGAACGGCTGGCCACGGGCACGGCAGGGGGCGTCACTACCTTCGAAACCCCCACGCCTAAGTACCGCAGGCAGCGCACCTACGATGACCACCGCGAGCGCATCGGCAAGGTCAAGGAGCACATTAAGGCCGGCGATGCGTTCCAGGTGGTGCTGTCACAGCGCTTCGAAATGGAGACCGACGTCGACCCGATCGACATCTATCGCATGCTGCGGGTATCGAACCCTTCGCCCTACATGTTCCTGGTTAACGTACCTACGGAGGGTTTTGACGCCACCGCGTTCCACATCATCGGCTCCTCCCCGGAATCGCTGGTGCAGGTCCGTGACGGCAATGTCACGACGTTCCCCATCGCGGGATCCAGGCCGCGCGGCGAGACGGTGGAGCAGGACTTCGCTTTCGAACGCGAGCTGGTCAACGACGAGAAGGAAAACTCCGAACACCTGATGCTGGTGGACCTGGGTCGCAACGACCTAGGACGGGTCAGCGAGCCCGGCACGGTGGAGGTGCACGACTTCCGCCACGTGGAACGCTACTCGGCGGTGATGCACCTGGTATCCGGTGTTAGCGGAAAGCTGGCCGCGGGGAAGACAGCGGTGGATGCGTTCAACGCGACGTTCCCGGCCGGAACCTTGTCGGGCGCGCCGAAGCCCTCGGCGCTGAAGATCATCGACACGCTGGAGGACACGCGCCGCGGAGTCTACGGCGGCACAGTCGGCTACTTCGACTTCTCCGGCAACACCGACCAATCCATCGCCATCCGCACCGGGCTGTACAAGGACGGCACCGTGTACGTCCAGGCCGGCGGCGGAATCGTCGCGGACTCTGACCCAGAAGCTGAAGACCTGGAGAACCGCAACAAGGCCGCGGCGGTGCTGCGGGCAGTGGCTGCGGCGGAAACCATGAAGAACGCAGGGGAGAAGCAGTGAGCAAGAGCACGGCAGAGGACGTAACAGTGGACGTAACCCAAAAGGCCAAGCGCATCCGACAGATCGCGCTGCTGTGCGTGGTGCTGAGCGCGGCGGGCCTGTGGGGCGCGAGCCGCCTGAAGTTCGTGACCGTGGCCGTTGACGACGACAAGGCCGGGGCGTCCACCAAGGAGCTTGTGGGATCCGTGTGGGATCCCGCGCTGGTGCCGCTGGCGCTGGCGATGGTGGCCGCGCTGATCCTCTCGATGGCCGTGCAACCCATGATCCGCCGGGTGCTGGGCGTGGTGATTGTCGCCCTGGCGGCCACCGCCAGCTTCCGCGCCGTGCAGCTGCTGAGCAGCGACGTGGACCTGGCCCGCGCCCAGAGTCTGCTGCGAAGTGGCGCGGCCACGCAGAAGGAATCCGACCCGGTGCAGATCTCCGAGTGGGCGCGAGTGATCAGCGGGGATGTGCACTCGCTGGGAATCGTGCTGGTGCTTTTAGCGGCGGCAATCGGCGTGGTCGGCGGCGCGATCCTGATTCTGCGGCCCGGCCAGGAATCCAAGGGGCATAGCCGCTACGAGACCCCGGAGGTGCGCCGCGCGGACGCGGAAGAGGACCTCGCGGAGAATCCAGATTCAACCCGCGTGCTGTGGGATGCCCTGGATGCGGGGGTGGATCCGACCGAAGAATCCGATTTCTCCCGCACCAAGCAGGGGCGATAAGCTCAGGGGTGTGACACACATGACTGTTCTCGACCAGATCATCGCCGGTGTGCTTGAAGACCAGGCCGAGCGGGAAGCCAAGATCCCATACAAGGAGATCAAGGCCATGTCCCTGGACGCACCACCGGCTCTCGACGCCCACGCCGCGCTGGCCGCCCCCGGGGTCAGCCTGATCGCCGAGGTGAAGCGCGCCAGCCCCTCTAAGGGGGATCTCGCCGAGATCGCCGACCCCGAAGTGCTGGCGAAGGCCTATGAGGACAACGGAGCCACCGCCATCAGCTGCCTCACCGAACAGCGCCGCTTCAAGGGCTCCCTCGAGGATTTCGACGCGGTGCGCCGCGCGGTGAACATTCCGCTGCTGCGCAAGGACTTCACGGTGAACCCGTACCAGATCCACGAGGCCCGGGCGCACGGCGCGGACATTGTGCTGCTCATCGTCGCTGCACTCGAACAGCAGCGCCTGGAATCCCTGCTGGATCGTACCGAGTCCCTGGGCATGACCGCCCTGGTGGAAGTGCACACCGCCGAAGAGGCCGAGCGCGCTGTTGCCGCCGGTGCCAAGGTCATCGGCGTCAACGCCCGAAACCTCAAGACGTTGGATGTCGACCCGCAGGTGTTCGGTAAAATCGCCCCGCTGCTTCCGGACGACGTGGTGAAGATCGCAGAGTCGGGCGTCAAGAATAAAAACGACCTCAACGCCTATGCCGCAGCGGGCGCGGACGCAGTGCTCGTCGGCGAAGGTCTGGTCACCGCAGGTAACCCCGCACAAGCGTGCCGGGATCTCGCCGCAGCGGGAAAACACCCAGCCTGCCCCCAAAAGAATTCCTAAGCGATAGCATATAAAACTGTGACTACCGAGAAGACCTTCAAGAACGCCGACGCGCAAGGCAAGTCCCTGCCGACGGTAGGCGAGATCCTGGCGACCGCCACCCACCACGAGCCCGACGAGCGCGGACACTGGGGTGATTTCGGCGGCCGCTACGTCCCCGAAGCCCTCATGGCCGTGATCGAGGAGATCACCGACGCCTGGGCGAAGGCCCGCTCGGACCAGGGGTACCTGGACCAGCTCGACGAGCTGCACCGCACCTACACCGGCCGCCCGTCGCCGCTGTACTACGCTGCCCGCTTCTCCGAGGCCGTAGGCGCAGAGGTGTGGCTAAAGCGCGAGGACCTGAACCACACCGGCTCCCACAAGATCAACAACGTGCTGGGGCAGGTGCTGCTGGCCAAGCGCATGGGCAAGACGCGCGTGATTGCGGAGACCGGCGCAGGCCAGCACGGTGTGGCCACGGCGACGGCCTGTGCGCTGCTCGGCCTGGAATGCCGGATCTACATGGGGGCTGTGGACGCCGAACGTCAGGCCCTCAACATCGCCCGCATGCGCCTGCTCGGTGCCCACGTGGAGGTAGTGGAGATCGGCTCCCGCACCCTGAAGGACGCCATCAACGAGGCCATGCGCTTCTGGGTTTCCAACGCCGACGACACCTACTACTGCTTCGGCACCGCCGCCGGCCCGCACCCATTCCCGCAGATGGTGCGCGACCTGCAGCGAGTGATCGGCGTGGAGGCGCGCCAGCAGCTGCTGGCCGAGACCGGCAAGCTGCCCGACGCCGTGGTGGCCTGCGTGGGCGGCGGTTCCAACGCGATCGGACTGTTCCACCCCTTCATCGAGGACGAGGGCGTGGATATCGTCGGCGCTGAGGCCGCGGGCGACGGTGTGGAGACCGGCCGTCACGCCGCGCCGATCAACCTGGGGCTGCAGGGCGTGTTCCAGGGCTCCTACGCCGACCTGATGCAGGACGAGGACGGGCAGATCATCGAATCGCACTCCATCTCCGCCGGGTTGGATTACCCGGGCGTGGGGCCGGAGCACTCTAAACTGCACGCGGAGGGGCGCGCCCGCTACCTGCCGATCACCGACTCCGAGGCCATGGATGCCTTCAAGCAGCTGACCCGCCTGGAGGGCATCATTCCCGCCATCGAGTCCTCCCACGCCGTCGCCGCTGCCATCAAGGTGGCCGCGGAGAAGCCGGGCGCCACTCTGATTGTGAACATTTCCGGCCGCGGCGACAAGGACGTCAACACCGCCGCGAAGTGGTTCGACATGCTGGACCAGAAGAGCGAGAAGGACGGCTAACCCATGACCTCCCGACTTTCTAAGGTTTTCACTGACGCGCGCGCCGAGGGAAGAGCCGCACTC
>NZ_CALLDG010000008.1 GCF_937999985.1 uncultured Corynebacterium sp. | reverse complement strand
GAAGTTCGTCGGAGTGTAGTCCTTGACCTCCGGCAGCAGGGAGGCCAAGTGCTTGTACATATCCGACTCGTACGGCTCCCGCGACGGGCTGTAGGGGCTGGCCTCGGTGAACGGCGGGTTTCCACTATCGCCGTTGCCGCCGCCACCCCCGTTGCCGCCGCCTCCGCCGTTGTCATCGCCGCCGTTCAGTGCGACGAAGCCGATGGCTATCACGACTGCCAGGATGGCTACGCACGCCGTGATGATCACGGGGGTGTTGGACTTCCTCGGCTTCGAGGAGCTCGTTGCGTGAGCGCTGGCGAAGTTGCTGGCGCCGTATGCGTTCGCCGAGCTGGGTACGAAGGCAGCGGTCTGCGGGGAATTGTTGTAGGACTGCGATCCCTGGCTTGGGCTCTGGCTTTGCCCCTGACCCGCACGCGGCATTCCGGGCGGGGTTGCCGGGCCGGACTGGCCGGGTTGGCTTGACTGGCCGGAACGGTTTGCAGCTGAGGCAGCACCGGCGCCCAGACCAGCGCCAGCGGCGCCAGCTAGTCCGGCAGCGCCGGCACCGCCGGGGCGAGAACCTGCCCCCTGAGCTCCGTTCACGCCACCGGTGAACCCGCGCAGGGTTGCAGCCAGCGCACCGCGGCTCACCACGGTCTTCGGGTCGTCGAGCGTCATGACGGTGCCGACTTCACCCAGCCGGTCCTGCACAAACGGAATGCGCGACGATCCGCCGGTCATGTAGATCGGGGTCTTTGTGGAATCGACGCCCGCCTGCGTCAGCGCCGCGCGAGTCAGCTCAACTCCGCGCATGATCGACTGCTCGATAACGTTGTTGAACTCGTCGCGGGTGATTAGCAGGTCGGTTTCCCCGTGAGGAGTGGAGACGCTGATGGTAGCCGAGGACGTATCCGACAGGATCTCCTTGGCCTCTCGAATGCTGGACTCCAGCGCGTGCACCGTGGTGATGGGCGCGGAGCGAACGAAGTCCGCCAAGTCGGGGTCGTCGTGCTCCAGCTGGTCCAGAACCCAGCGGTAGAGCAGGTTATCGATGGTGCGTCCGCCCAGGCTGTTATCGCCCTTGGCGGCCACGACCTCGAAGTTGCCATCCCCCTTGGCACGCAGCACGGCAATATCCAGGGTGCCGCCACCGAAGTCGAACACTGCCACGTGGGAACCGGACTGCACGGACTGCTGGGAGGCGTAGTGGATCGCAGCTGCGCGCGGCTCGGACAGCACGCGCAGGTTCTGCTCCGGCACGCCTGCGGCGACGGCGCTGCGCTTCAGCTGCTCCACGGAGTGCGCCGACCACGCTTCGGGGTGGGTCAGCGTAACGGTTTCGGGATCCTGGTTGGCGTGCTGCGCCTTGCCCGAACGCAGAACCGTAGCGATAACGGAGCCGACGACCTTCGTCAGCGGCAGGCTACGGCCAGCCAGCTGAACCTCGTCGTGGTCGATGTAGCGCTTGGGGCTGAGCAGTAGCCGGGAAGGGTCGCGGCGGCCGCGGGCGAGGGCGGAATCGCCGTTGAGCAGCGTGGGCTCTTCGTCATCGGCAGCGGCGTGTGCGCCGTGCGGGACGTCGAGGAACACTGCAGACGGCATGATGTTGGAGCGGTGCGTCAACGCAAGGGCGGAGATCTCCCTACCCATGGGGCTCTGGTGAGCGGCAGCCGTATTCGAGGTTCCGAAGTCGACCGCCAGATGCCATGCGTTAGTCATTTAAAGTACAGCTCCTGACAAAACATAAGGGTTTAATAGCGTTTAAGGCATAAGTAGCTTACACTTTAGCGCCTCGGTTGGCCTTTAGTGCGTGGCTTGTAGCGCTGATTGGAAAGAGCCCAGGAGGCGCTCGCGGGCCTCATCCTCCGCCGCGGACAGCGGAGACATAGACATTTGCTGCATCTCTGAGATCTTCTCCTCCAGCGCCTGGCGAACCTGTTCCACCGGCGTATCGCGCGGCAGGCTCACAGTCTCTGCCGGGTGCCCGGCCGTCACGGCGGAGCGTAGCAGCGGCAGCAAGCGCGAATCCGGGGTAGAGGCGTAGGTGTTGCGGTAGCTGCGGTACAGCATTACGAAGTGCATGCCCGGCTGCGCCAGTGTCACCGATTGCACCCAGCGTACGTGCTGCAGGTCCGGGTGGTTAGAGGCCAGGTCGTCCAGCACATCCAGCATCCGGGCGGCGCGCTGCAGCACGGCGAAGTAGGTGATGTCGCCGGTCAGCAGATGCACCAGTTCCGAGACCCCGGAAGTCTCCACCATCCACTTGACCAGCGCCGGCGCCCCGCCCTCGGCGGCGATGCGGCGCCCGGCGAACACTCCGTATTCGCCCATGACGTCCAGCAGGTCGTCTCGGATGCTGGCGCTGCACTCCGGCACGATCTCCCGCGGATCCTCCGCCTCCAGCAGGTCCAGCAGGCCTTCGCGGTCCAGATGCGCCAGCGCACTCAAGTTACGGGCCACCTCGCCGGTGACCTTGCCCGTCAGGGCGGATTCCGCCATCAGGCCGGAGAGCGGAATGGTGCGCTGCACCGTGCTCATCAGTCGCTTCTGAATGCTGTCGGCGTGCTGGCGGGCGTGCTGCAACGGATCGATGGGGCCGAAGGCACCGGAACCGAAAGAGTCCGCTCTGGAAAGGATGCCGACGGTATTTAGGGGCGTCATTCCCAATTGGGAGAGGAACCGTTTCTCGTCCTCGCGCGGGGCAGAGTCCGATAAGAAGACAAGGCAGTCGGCCCAACCGCTGGCGCGGCGCGTGTCTTTTTGTCCGTCGACGAGTACGCGGCGGGTGCGCTCCTCGTTTTCGACGGTCAGGGTGGCGGTGCCGGGGGTGTCAATCAGCGTGAGCTCCTGGAGGCGCCGGTTGGGCAGGAACTGATCCACAAAGTCCACCTGGTTCACCGGCACGGTCAGGTTGTTCAGCGGGCCGTTGTTCAGCGGCACGCGGATGACCTGCCCGTCGGTGGTGTGGATCTCGGCGCGGGCGGGCGCACCGTTGTGGTACATGCTCACCGCCATGGTGCACTCCAGGGCGCCGGTGGCGGCAATGAGGTTCTCCGTCAACGCGTTGACCAGCGTGGACTTTCCAGATTTCAGGCGGCCGACCACAGCCACGCGCGGCGGGCGGGTGACCATCAGGCGCAGCTGTTCGGCGTGCCGCGCCAGATCCGGCGAACCGCCAGCCAAAGCGTCGACAGCCTGGGTGAGCAGCAGCGTCAGGTCAGAGACGCGCTGGCTCAAATGCGCCGAGGCCGACTGGATCTGATTTCCCTGCTCCATTTACATCCCCGCCTTCGCGTGTTCTGCCATGCTCGCCGCCCCGCGCCGGGTGCGCTTCAGCGCCGCCAGGTGCCCATCTAGCTCTTCGATGGTCTGGTTCACGATCTCCAGGTTCTTCTTCAGCCGGCTGATGGTCTGCTTGCGCTGAGCCTCGGATTCGCGGGCGATCTTCTGCGCGGATTCGATCTTGGACTGTAGGTTGCGCTGCTCCTGGCGGATCGCGGAGCGGTGGCGCAGCAGGATCTCCGTCCTACCTGTCGTGATCGCAATGTCGATCATGCGGTTGATAGAGGTGCGGGTCGTCGCGATGGTCTCGCGGAGCCAGATAAGTAGGTGCTGCTTGCCGTTGCGCATCGCCCGGTAGCCCATGTTCACGCCGATCCAAGCCGCTGCGGCCACGGGCGCGAAGGGGATCACGACCGTCAGGGCGCCCGCGCCGACAATGCCCATTGTCAGCATCGACGGGTCCACCAGCCCGGTGGTTTTCTTCTCCACGTCGTGGCTGAGGGTGCTCGGCGGGGCCAGTGCTGCGAAAATCTGCTGCTGTACTTGGTCCACCATGTCCTGGCGCCCCTGGAACAGCTGCGCGGCACGGGCTGTCACCTCACTGACCATGGCCATCACCATCTGCTCCATGATCTGCCGCAGTTCAATCTCGATTTGGCTGGTGAATACCTGCGGTTTGCTGCGCAGCACGCGCATGCCTTCGGCGTTGACGCGGTTGGTCCAACGCGTCTTTACGTCCGTCAGCGCTTCGTCCATCGCCGCGGAAACCTTGTTGCGGCTCAGCTGGATGTCGCGCATAAACAGCTGTTCCCACTCGCTGGTGGCATCGCGGAAGGCCTCCAGCTTGCGCTTTTCGGCTTCGAGTTCGCCGACTGCATCGCTGGTCTTGTCGTACAGCTTGATGTCCCGCTCGATGTCGGTAGTGATGGTGTGCATCGTCGACTTGGTGATCTCGAGCGCGGTCACCGTGCCGAGGTTGCCCGGCGAGTTCACGTGGTCGATGATCTGTTGGCGCAGCTCGGCGATGCCGCACCGTTGCTCGATCTGTGCCCTTTTTTCTGGTGACGCCGATTCCGTCGCGTCCAAAGCCCGCAACGAGGAAACCCCAATCACTGGGATGTCCAGGCCGAGGTGCTCTGCGATGAGGCGCTGGTCGTCGGCGACGATGGAGCGCCAGCGGCGCACATTCTTATCGGTCTTGGTGACGGCCACGATCACGCTGCCGACCTGCTCGCGGGCGCGGCGGAGAATATCCATCTCCGGGGCGGTGATGGGGGTGGAGGCGTCGCAGACCATGAGCAGTACACCGGCATTCCGGGCCTCCGCCAGGGAGGCCGCCACCGCGTGCTCGTCCAGGCCGCCCACGCCCGGAGTATCGACGATGGTCACCTTGCCCATGCCAGAGTAAGGGACCAGCAGCTCGGCGGCACTGGGCAGGGAGGCTACTTCCTTGCTATCTTTCGGCGCACGGTTGATAGCATCCACGGCTTCCTGGGTGACCCAGTTCTTCAGATCCTCGGGTTCGATCGGGTCGTACTCCGTGCCCCGCACCAGGCGCGCCAGCACCGGCTGGTCCGGATCCTGGTCGGGCTCCGTGTGGATGCGGATGGGGGCACTGGTGGCGGTGATGACGTCCACCGGCAGCAGATCGCGCCGACCAACCAGAGCGTTGACGAGGGAGGACTTTCCGCGCTTGACTTCGCCGATGATGACCACGGCGGAGGTGCGGTACTTCGCATTCACGAGGTTTTGCACGCGATCCGCGGCATCGTGCATTTTGTATTTTCTGGCGATGGTGGCCCCGCGTTCGACGCTTGCCTGGGGGGATCGGCCCGCAGCGTTGGGGTAGGGGGTCACGGTGGGTATCGCCTTTCTGTGTAGTGCCCGGTTAGTGCGCGGCGAGCGCACGGTAGTACTCGGTAATGCGAGAATGCCATTCTAGTATGCCGATAAATAGGCTTTTCGGAAGTGCAGCGTGAACGTCGCGCATGCTTTTACCCCCGGAACTGCTTTCAGGATTCAAGTGAAAGAAATGCCTTTTTACTAGGGAGTTTGTGGGTTTTGGGGCGAGGGGGCGTCAACAATAAATACCCCCAAGGAACAACTTGTAGGGGAGGGGCATTCAATAACTGACAGGCAGCCAGGAAGAGCCTGAAGGATACTAAGAAGAACACTGAAAAGGAGCACACAATGTCCAACGAGAACCTGAACAACGGCAACAACGGCAACAACAACGGCCTCACCACCAACGACAACGCGGGCGCCCCGGATCACTCCCTGGGTCGCTGGGATGTACTGGACGCAGACGGCAACATGGTCCAGGGCAACATCGTCGGCGCGCAGGACACCAACGGTGACGGCGAGGCAGACGCCTTCCAGGTGGACATCACCGGCGACGGACGCCCGGACGGCACGGTCTACGACAAGGACGGCGACGAAGTGACCGACCGCGCGGAGATGGACTACGACCAGGACGGCATCGTCGACACGGTCTACGAGGACATCGACGGCGACGGCGTGATCGACAACATGTCGGTAGACACCACCAACGACGGCAAGCTGGACACCAAGGCCACTGACTACGACAGCGACGGTGTGACCGACAACGTGAAGATCGACTCCAATGCAGACGGCAACTACGACGTCACCGCCTACGACTTCGACGGCGACGGCAAGGTAGACAGCGTTGGTTATGACACCGATGGCGATGGAATCTCCGACTACTCCGAGTTCGACCACGACGGCAACGGCGTTGTGGATGGCACCAGCGGCGAGGTTCCGCCGTCCGCGGCACAGCAGGCAGTAGGCGAGGGCATCTGGGGCTCCCAGACCCAGACTGCAGCGCCTCAGGACGCAGCACCACAGGCTGACGCTCCGGCTGCGGCAGCCCCGGCAGCTGAGGCTCCGGCAGAGGACAAGCCCGAGTCTCGCACTGAGGACAATGCAGAGGCCCCGGCAGAAGAGGCAGCCCCGCAGGGCGGCGCAGACACTGACCTGCAGTCCGCCGGTGCGGACAACGCAGCACCGAACGGCGGCGAGTACGTGGACCTGGACGGCGACGGCCTGGCAGACGGTGTAGCTTATGACACCAACAACGACGGCCAGATCGATGCACTCGAGATCGACACCACCGGCAACGACCAGACGGACACCGTGTTCGTGGACACCGACGGCGACGGCCAGGTCGACGAGCGCCACGTGGACACCGATGGCGACGGCTTCACCGATGAGGCTCTGCTGGACACCGACTTCGACGGCATCGGCGACACCAAGGCATACGACCACGATGGCGATGCTGTGTACGAGTCCACTGAGGAGACCTACACCGAGGACATCGCTCCGACCTTCGACGACCTGCTGGGCGGCGCTGGCGACAGCGGAGCCGCTGGCAACGACGGCGCGGACCTGGCCTAAGGCACTAGGCCCGGGCCTCAGGTTCGGGCCTAGCCCCCGGCCCTAAGCTTCAACCAGGCGACGCAGTGCACCCCGCACTGTGTCGCCGTTTTCCGTGTACCAGAAGTCTGGCATCGAACGGCGGATGTAGCTGCCGTAGCGCTTCGTGGCCAGCCGCTGATCCAGTACCGCCACCACGCCCCGGTCGTCCACGGAACGCAGCAGGCGGCCTGCGCCCTGTGCCATCAGCAGCGCAGCATGGTTCGCCGCCACCTCCATGAATCCACTGCCGCCGCGCTGATCGGCGGCTTCCTGCCGGGCTTGCTGCAACGGATCGTCGGGGCGCGGGAAGGGGATGCGGTCGATGATCACCAGCGAAAGCGACTTGCCGGGAACGTCCACGCCTTGCCACAGCCCGAGGGTGCCGAAGAGGCAGGCGGACTGGTTCTTGCGGAACTTCTCCACCAGCGTGGACATGGAGTCTTCCCCCTGCAGCAGGATCTCGTAGGGCACCACCGT
>NZ_CALLDG010000007.1 GCF_937999985.1 uncultured Corynebacterium sp. | reverse complement strand
CAGGCCAGGCCGATCTCCGTGGTAGCACCGACGAAGACCACACACGTAAACAGCATGCGATAGGGCAGGGAAGCCCAGGGGCCAAAGGCACGCTCCGCGTTTCGCTCGCCATAGTAGGACCATCCCAGGATCGTGGAGAAGGCGAAGAACACGATGGAGAGGGAGACGATGGTGCCGCCCCAATCCGAGCCGATGCCCTTGCTAAAGGCCTGGGCCGTCATGTTTGCTGCATTCTCCTCGCCCGTGTCCCACACGCCGGTGGTGATGATCACCAGGCCGGTCATGGTCACCACGATGATCGTGTCGATAAACGTCTGAGTCATAGAAACCAAACCCTGGCGGACAGGGTGAGTGGTCTTCGCAGCGGCCGCTGCAATAGCGGCAGAGCCCATGCCGGACTCGTTGGAGAAAATGCCGCGAGCCACACCCATCTGCATAGCAAGCATGATTCCGGAGCCTACGAATCCACCGGTGGCAGAAGTCCCCGTGAAGGCGTCATTAAAGATAAGCCCTAGAGCATTCGGGATGTCGCCTGCGTGCAAAGCCAGCACTACGATGCCGCCGCCGATGTAGATAAGAATCATCAGCGGAACAAAGGCCGAGGTCACCCTGCCGATCGAGCTAATGCCACCGAGGAGAACCGCTCCGACCAGCACGAACATTACCGCGCCGGTGACGGTGGGGCTGACGTCGAAGGTGTCCTCCAGGCCCGCGG
Organism: uncultured Corynebacterium sp.; assembly: GCF_937999985.1. Classification (GTDB taxonomy): domain Bacteria; phylum Actinomycetota; class Actinomycetes; order Mycobacteriales; family Mycobacteriaceae; genus Corynebacterium. The sequence goes on along the minus strand of NZ_CALLDG010000007.1, from coordinate 2,882 downwards.
CAACGGCGTTACCCTGCGTCAGGTTGCCGATGCCGAAGGAGGCGATGATGGCCGCGATGGTGAAGAACCACGCCAGGAACGTGCCCAGGCCACCCGGGATGCCCCGCGACAGGTAGCGCTGCGGACCACCGGAGACATTGCCCTTGGAATCGGCCACGCGGAAGCGCACGCCCAGGAAAGCCTCCGAGTACTTAGAGGCCATACCCACCAGGCCGGTGATCCACATCCAGAACAGCGCGCCGGGGCCGCCGATGGAGATGGCGGTGGCCACACCCACAATGTTGCCCACGCCGACCGTCGCGGCCAACGCGGTGGTGAGCGCCTGGTACTGGGTGATGTCGCCTTCGCCGCCCTCGTCGTTCCTGTCGATAAGCCCGTGACGTAGGGCGACGAACAGCTTGCGGAACTGCACGCCTCCCAGGCGGATCGTCAGCCACAGCCCCGTGAGCAGCAGTAAGGGAATCAGGAGCCACTGGCTCCAGATGAACTGGTCGATCTTGTCCAGAGTGTTCTGGAGGGATTCAGCGAAGGAAACGTCTTGCATGAACTACAGAGGTTACGCCTGTAAAGAAGTGTGGAAGAAGGGTTTAGACAAATTCGTTGAGGCTACTCCTGGCAGCAGGACAGCGACAGGGGGCAGCGAAAGGGGAGGAACAGTGCTGAAAAACCCGCCGGAATCGGGCACGATAAATGGTGAGTAGCAAGAAAATGCTTTCAGGCACCGACCGAAGGAATCATTATGCACCCACGTGCTGGCCAGCCCGCCACCCCCGACGACCTCACCGATATTCCCGCCCTGCTGGAGGCTTACTCCGCCACGGTTCCGAACCTGGCTGACCCGGGTCAGCGCGTGAGCTTCGGCACCTCCGGTCACCGCGGAAGCGCATTCGACGGTGCCTTCAACGAGCCGCACATCCTGGCGACCACTCAGGCCATCGTGGACTACCGCCGCGAGCAGGGGATCAACGGCCCGGTGTTCATCGGCCGCGACCCGCACGCGCTGTCCGAGCCCGCCGAAGCTACCGCGCTGGAGGTTCTGGCCGGTAACCAGGTGACCGTGAAGGTGGATCAGGAGCGCGGCTTCGTACCCACCCCGTCCGTCAGCTTCGCCATCCTGGAGTACAACAAGCAGTTGCCCGGCGGCCCGGAGGGTACCGATGCCGGCCGCGCCGACGGCATCGTCATCACCCCCTCCCACAACCCGCCGCGTGACGGTGGCTTTAAGTACAACCCGCCGACCGGCGGCCCGGCGGATACAGACGCCACCAGCTGGATCGCCCGCCGCGCCAACGAGTACCTGGATGCGAACCTGACCGGCGTGCAGCGCTCCACCTCCACCGAGCTGGTGGAAAGCCACAACTACCTGGGCAATTACGTTGCCGCCCTGCCGGAGGTCATCGACATTGAGGCCATCCGCAACGCGGGCGTGCGCATCGGCGCCGACCCGATGGGTGGCGCCTCTGTTGCCTACTGGGAGCGTATCGCCGACGTGCACGGCCTGGACCTGACGGTCGTTAACCCCACCATCGACCCGGCCTTCGGGTTCATGACCTTGGACTCCGATGGCAAGATCCGCATGGATTGCTCTTCGCCGTCTGCGATGGCCTCTCTGGTCGATGCGGTCGCAGGCGCCGGTGAGGCTACCTATGACATCGCTACTGGTAATGACGCCGATTCCGACCGCCATGGAATCGTCACACCAGACGCAGGCCTGATGAATCCGAACCACTACCTCGCTGTCGCTATCGAGTACCTCTTTAGCCACCGCGAGAACTGGCCGAAAGATGCCGCCGTGGGCAAGACTTTGGTTAGTTCCTCCTTGATTGACCGCGTGGTGGCCCGCATGGGTCGCAAGCTGATGGAAGTTCCGGTTGGGTTCAAGTGGTTCGTGCCGGGGCTGGTCAATGGATCCGTGGGCTTTGGTGGAGAAGAGTCCGCGGGTGCTTCGTTCCTTCGCCGCAACGGGCAGGTCTGGTCTACCGATAAGGACGGTATTATCGCTGACCTGTTGGCGTCCGAAATCAAGGCAACGACCGGCAAGAGCCCGTCCGAGCGCTACAAGGAACTAGCCGAGGAGCTGGGCGCACCGCAGTACAAGCGCATCGACGCTCCGGCGAACCGCGAGCAGAAGGAGCGTTTGAAGAAGCTCAGCGCCAGCGACGTGGAGGCCACCGAGCTGGCGGGCGAGAAGATCGAGGCGATCCTGACCGAGGCTCCGGGCAACGGCGCGGCCATCGGTGGTGTGAAGGTGACTACCGAAAATGCTTGGTTCGCCGCTCGCCCGAGTGGCACGGAGGACAAGTACAAGATCTACGCGGAGTCCTTCAATGGCGCCGAGCATCTGGACAAGGTGCTGGAGGAAGCGCAGGTCGTCGTCGACGGCGTGCTGGGATAACTTCGCGGTTCCCTGCAGGTATGCGTAAAATCACGGGGTCGATTCAGGGTATTGCCAGAAAACTGCGATACCCTCATGCCCAGTAGACACGTCATCATCTTGAAAGGAACGCTCAGTGAGCCAGAAGATCAAAGCCCCTAACGCTTCTAAAGGGGGCAATGGCTTCCTGTGGGGAATCATTGCGATCCTCGTTATCGCAGCCGTAGCCATCGGTTTCATTGTGTACAACAACCAGCAGCACAAGGTCGATAACATCACCCTGCCGGATGACAAGGTGGATGTGAAGATGACGACCGACGAAAGCGCTGTCACGCTGGAGTCGGAGAACGCCGGCGACGACGTGCCGACCGTCGAGGTCTTCGAGGACTTCAGCTGCCACTACTGTGCCCAGCTGGAAACCGCATCCAGCGAGGATCTGAAGAGTGCGCTGGAAGAGGGCAAGCTGAAGGTGAAGCCCCTCATCACCCATGTCAAGCCCCTGTCCGAG
>NZ_CALLDG010000006.1 GCF_937999985.1 uncultured Corynebacterium sp. | reverse complement strand
TGGGCTCCTCCATGGTCGAGGGGCGTATCTCCGGTGGCGTGGTCGTGGGCGACGGCTCCGACATCGGCGGCGGCGCTTCCGTCATGGGCACCCTGTCCGGTGGTGGCAAGGAGGTCATCTCCATCGGCGAGCGTTGCCTGCTGGGTGCGAACTCCGGCGTGGGCATTTCCCTGGGAGACGACGTCACGGTCGAGGCCGGCCTGTACATCACCTTCGGCACCAAGGTGACTCTGACCGACGAGGTGGCCAAGCAGTTGGGCAAGCAGGCAGGCGAATCCGTCAAGGCCTCCGAGCTCTCCGGCGCCAGCGGGCTCCTATTCCGCCGTAATTCCGTCTCCGGCGCAGTCGAGGCCGTCGCGAATGCCTCCGCTGTCGAACTCAACGAGGCTCTGCACGCCAACTAGGCGCGTGCACTAACTAGGCCAAGCTCCCCCACTGGGACCACGGCTTTTCCAGGCAGCGCTCAATTTCAATGCGCTGCCTGTTTTTTAATGACGCCACCAGTGCCAACTCAATAGCGACGGCACGCAAGCACAGGGGGCCCGTCCCGGGACGGTATTCCGGGTACGTGTCATCACCGTAGATGGGAGCACCCAGGTGATTCATCAGTACCCGCAGCTGATGCGTATATCCGGTCCGGGGCTGTAGTTCGTACACGGCGGTGGGAGTGCCCGCGCGTGTGGTTTCCGCGGGTGTGACTTCCGCACCAGCACGGCTGGCGAGCTTCCGGATGCGCGTGACGGTCAGCCGTGACCGCTCTCCGTCCACCACCTTCACCTGCGGGTCGTCCTTGATCTTCAGCATCGGCAGCTGCACCTCCTGCCACTGCGGCCCAATCTCCGGAATGTCCGCGGCCAGCGCCTGGTAGGTCTTAGAGACCTCCCGGCGCTGGAATTGGGTCTGCAGGAACCCACGGGTAACCGGGTTGCGCGCGAGCACCAGAAGGCCGCGGGTGCCCCGGTCCAACCGGTGGGCTGCCACCAATTCGAGCTCCTGAAGGCGCACGCGCATCAGGGATTGTGCGGTCGCGCGCAACAGCCTGCCGTTGGGCGTAGACGGCAATCCATGTGGCTTATCCACCACCACAGCATCCGGACCGGAGTACAGAACAGGAATGTCCGCCGCCAACAGCTCTTCGGGTTCTTCTGGGAAGTCGGGATAGACCCATGTGGGCGTCCGACCCGAAAGAACTAGCCCCGGAGCCAGAAAGGTGCCAGGGGCGTAGGGCGAATCGCCCGCGGCGGCGGCCAGGTAGGTGCGGCCATCGTCGGGAACGCGGCCGCTCAGCATGGCTTTAACGGCGGATACGCCATGGCGCGGCGGCGGGCGCCAGCGTTGCAAGGCCGGGATGGGGGCTCAGAGCTCCCGCTACCGGGCGGCTGCGGGATCTTCGCCGGTCAAGCGGCGGGCGGCAGCCTCAATTCGCTCGTCGGTGGCGGTGAGGCCCACGCGGACAAAGTTCTTGCCCTTCGGGCCGTAGAAGTCACCCGGAGCAACGAGGATGCCCTTATCGGCCAGCTCGGCGACAGTCTCGCGACCGTCGCGTCCCTGCGTGGCCCACAGGTATAGGCCACCGTCGGAGTACTCGATGTCGAAGCCAGCCTGCAGCAGGGCAGCCTTCAGCAGGTCGCGGCGGTGGCGGTACAGCTGCTTCTGCAGAATCTCGTGGCCATCCTCCACCAGCGCGGCCACCAGCGCGGACTGGATCGGCCCGGGGTTCATCAGACCCGCGTGGCGGCGGATGTCTAACAGCTCCTGAATCAGCTCGCCGTCGCCGGCCAGCCAGCCAGCACGATAAGAAGCCAGGTTGGAGGTCTTCGACAGCGAGTGCACCGCAATCAGGTTGGTGAAGTCTCCCTCGCACACTTCCGGATCGAGGATCGAGACGGGGCGCTCCTCGCCCCACCCCAGGCCCAGGTAGCACTCGTCGGAGACAATGATCGTGCCACGTTCCCGGGCGAACTCCACGAACTTGCGCAGGTGATCCACGCCCAGTACCTGGCCGTGTGGGTTCGCCGGGGAGTTCAGGTAGATCAGCGCCGGAGTCTGCGGCCCGAGCTTCAGCAGCGAATCGCTGCGCAGCACGTCGGCCCCGGCCAGGCGAGCAGAGACCTCGTAGGTCGGATAAGCCAACTCCGGGATCACAACCGTGTGGCCCGCGCCGATTCCCAACAGAGTGGGCATCCAGGCGATGGCCTCCTTGGTGCCGATCACCGGCAGCACCTGGGTATCGGCATCTAAGCCCCGCACCTGGAAGCGGCGCTCCATCGCCCCCACGATGGCCTCACGCAGCTCCGGGGTGCCCTTCGTCTGCGGGTAGCCTGGCTCCGCGGCGGATTCCGTCAGCGCCAGCTGAATGGCCGGGGAGACCGGATCTACAGGAGTGCCGACCGACAAATCCACGATCCCATCTGGGTGGCTCGTCGCCTTGGCCTTAGCTTCGGCAAGCGAGTCCCACGGGAAGTCGGGCAGTCTGTCGGCTACTTTGGTGCGCTTGAAGGTCATGCTTGTACTTTATACCGCCTGCTTAGTGCGCCCGGCGCTAACCGGTGCAAGTGTGGGCGTCAATAAAGAAAAAGCAGATAGGCGAATAAAACCTAAGCCTGCGGCGGCAGGTTGGCGATCAGCTCCGCGTCGAAGTCCTGCGGCCCCAGCTTGGCGGCACCACCCGGGGAACCCAGATCGTCGAAGAACGCCGCGTTCGCGTCGTTGTACTCTTCCCACTCGTCCGGCACGTCATCCTCGTAGAAGATGGCCTCAACCGGGCAGACCGGCTCGCAGGCGCCGCAGTCCACGCACTCATCCGGGTGGATGTACAGCATGCGCTTACCCTCGTAGATGCAGTCAACGGGGCACTCTTCTACGCAAGCGCGGTCCAATACGTCTACACAGGGCTGCGCAATCGTGTAGGTCATCGTCTAAATACCTACCCTTTCTGGAAAGTTCGTCATACTCCACAGAGCTCTCTTCGAGCTTCTATTCTGTCACTTCAGCGGTTCCAGTGAAAACTGAGGGCGAAGCGGCCACGCGGCCGCTGCCATACCGACCACAAGCAGCAGCATAGACCACACGGTCTGCGGCATTAACGTCGCCTCGCCGAAAGGCAGCTCCGGCCACATCACCGCCAGCAAATAGCCGGCCAGCCACACGAGCGCGGGAATTCCCGCAACCAGCTTACTATCGGTCCACAGAAGCGCGGTTTTCGTCACCGCACGGTTGAAGAAGAACGCAAACAAGATGGTCCATGGCAGCGGCACCAGTGTGTCCCCCACCGTGATGCGCGAGCCGATGTATAGAACGCTGATGAACAGTCCGAACAGCGCGCCGATGGAGAGCCAGACAATGCCGGAAATGCGCTCAGAGCGCGTTGTATCTTGGCGTGCCTGGCTCTTGGTGGGGTGGCCCCAGTTGGGCTCGTCCTTCTTCGCGTTCACGTCGCTCCATCCTAGTGCCCTAACCGGTCGGATCTCCAAGGCCACGCGGTGTGGGGCCTAAGCGCCCCGCCGTCTCAGGCCAGCTGCTCTCCCAGCGCGCGGGCGAAGAAATCCTCGGGCACGCCGGGGGCCGTCCAACCTAGACGATAGCTTTCGCTGTCCAGCAGCGGCTGCGTAATATGGTTCGACAGGCAGAACAGGGTGGTTGCTGTGGGCGCCGGCGGGTTAGAGTCCCGCACCTGGTCATTGACGTCCGAGGCCGTGCCATCAGCCACCCAAATCTGGGTGGCGTGAGCGCGCATAGCGGCCTGCTTGGCCGCCACGTCCTCTGCGGTGCCGTGAATCACCAGATCGACCTCCACAGAGGGCACGGTCGCGATCTCCCCTGCAGTAGGCAGGGTCCAGCCTTCGGGCACGGCCGCCGGGGCCTCCTCGAGCCCCTGCATCCCCTCGGCAAACTTCTCTTCCTCCGTCACGCACCACAACACCTGGCTGGGGACAAATACATCTGCGCCCGCTCCAGCGCCTTCCACGCCCGCTCCCGCGCTACTCAGCCGTCGCACGGCCTCGTGCACAACGCGGTGTGCCTGCTTGTGGTCCGGATGTCCGTACCCACCGTCGGCGGCGTACGTCAGGATCACCTCCGGCCGGATGCGCTGAATCTGCTGGATCAGTTGCTCGACCTGCGTATCCAGCAGGTTCTGTGCTGCCTCCGTCTCGCGCGCAAAAGCCCGCGGATGGCGGATGGACTCGCTGCCCTCCATGCCCGAATCCCGCCACGCGCCACAGCCGCCCAGAAGGTTCGGCCCGTGCTGAACCCCCAGCGCACTGAGCGCCCGCTGCAGTTCCGCGATGCGGTAACCACCGAGCATTCCCGTGCCGTGCTCGTACTGCTGGGCGTCCACAAGAGCTTGGTACTTCTCCCCGATCACCTCGCCCTCCTCGCCGAGGGTGCAGGTAACCACAGACACATCGTGGCCCAGCCTTCGAGCCTTGGCCAGCGCCAGCCCTGTCCACAGGGTCTCGTCGTCCGGGTGCGCATGCACCGCCATTACGGTAATCTTCTGCGCTGCGGCGGGGGTGCTGGTCACGGGTTAATCCTCCTTGAGGGCATTTTCTGCGGTGTTGCGTTTATTTTCCTCGATGGGGCTCAGGGTCCACCGTGCCGCCGAGATCAGCACCGAGCTGCTGTTGTCCAGCGGCCAGTCTTCCAGCCCCGGGGTCGGCCCGTTGAGCCTGTCCGACGTCACCACGGTGAAACGGTCGGAGAGGATGGGCAGCACCGTGGAGATCTCCGAGATCCGCTCGTCCAGCTTTTCTCGCTCGTCGTTGAGGTCGGCGCGGCCTTCGCTGAGTTTGCTTAGGAGTTCTTCCAGGTCGCGGTCGCAGGTGCCGCTCAGGTTGCCGCCCTTGGGGATGTTAGGGTGTGACGCCCCTTCGTCCCCGCTGTCGCTACCCTCAGCCGGGTCCTTCGAATCTGCGTCGCCAGACGGCTCTGCGGAGTCTTCCTCTTCGGGAGCGGTGGTGCAACCGTACTGTTCCACATAGTCGAAGGTGGCCTGCGGGCTGCGCTGCCACGTCACCACGCCATCGACTTCTCCCTGCTCCACAGCCGAGCCGAGAACCTCCCCCGCGTTACCAGTGCGCACGGTGGCGGGAATTCCGGCGTGCAGCAGCTGGTCCACGACGGAGCGGGCAGCATCCACCGCCACCTGATCATCAGTGACCGCGCCGATGACGATGCCGTCAGGGCGCTGGTCGGACTGCAGGTCACGAGGCATCTCCGCGGCAGTCTTCGGGGTGGCGTTCCAGCGCGGGGCCTCCACCTCCGGATCCTGGGAGACGATCCGTGCGATCCTCTCCGCGTTGATCGCACCCAGTACCCGGCGGCGGGTTTCCTGGTCAGAGAAGACTGGGCTGGCCTGGTTGAGCTGCAGGTTCAACTGCACTCCCCGAGCGGTGTTGCGCATCTGCGTGTAGGGCAGCTGGTTAAGAGCCAGGTCGGTGGTGGCCGAACGGTGCGTCATGTACATCTGGATCTGCTCAGTGCGCATCATCTGCGCACCTGTGGATTCGTTCGGCACGGCGGTGAAGCGGATGATGTCCGTCTTAGCCGCCTTCGAACCCCAGTAACGGTCGTTGCGCTGCAGTTCCAGCAGGCCGCGCCCCTCGTCCACGGACTTCACGGAGTACTGCCCCGCAGAAGCGACGGAGCCGCCGTCCATCATCGTGCTGAAGCTGCGCCCCTCTGCCCGGTAAATGTGGCTGGGCAAAAGGTGCGTGAACAGTCGCTTCCAGGTGTTCAGCGGCTTATCGAAGGTAACTTTGAAGCTCTTTTCCTTCTTCTCCGGCTCGATGGAGGTGATGTGGCGGTACAGCCCCTTCGCCTCCGCGAGAGGCTCGTCCACGATCGCTTTGCGCAGGTATTGGAAGTCGGAGATGGTGATGGGCGTGCCATCGGACCACTGCGCCTCCGACTGCAGGGTATAGACCACTTCCGTCGGATTCTCCCGATCGTTTGGCTTGACCTCGCTGATCAGATCATCGTTGAGGTTCTCCCCCATCGAGCCATCTGTGTAGACACTCGGCAGGGTCAGGTCGGCAACCGCCGCCACTACCGGGTTTCGGTTGCCCACCAGGTGCGGGTTGAGGTTGCCGGTGAAGCGATCCACGCCCACCGTGATCTCCCGCAGACTCTCATCAACCGGCTGCGGCTGCTGAGTTTGGGTGGAGGCGGACGGGTCTTCCACCGTCGGAGCCTCGCCCGGATTCGCCTGGCAGGCGGCCAGCGTTAAGGCGAGTGTCGCCGACGTCAGGGCGGTCGCGGCGGTGGGCGTCACACCCCAAAAACCGCGACGGCGTGCGCCGGAGGAACGGCGCGCCGACGAGCTAAACAGTGGAAAGAGCGAGAACAAGGGCAACTTTAGGAGTTGTTATTGCGCTGCTTCTCGCGGGAACGGGCACGGGCGCGATCGGTGGCGTTCAGGGTCACCTTGCGAACGCGGATGACCTCCGGAGTTACCTCGACGCACTCGTCGAAGCCACAGAACTCCATGGCCTCTTCCAGGGTCAGGGTGCGGGCCTTGGCCAAGGTCACCGTCGCGTCCGCGGTTGCGGAACGCATGTTGGTCAGCTTCTTTTCCTTGGTGATGTTGATGTCCATGTCCTCGTCGCGGTTGTTCGCGCCGACAACCATGCCCTCGTAGGCCTCCGCGCCCGGTTCGACGAAGAAGGTTCCGCGGTCTGCCAGCTGGATCAGCGCGTAGGCCGTGATCTGGCCGGAGCGGTCGGCAACCAGGGAGCCGGAAGCGCGACCCTTGATCTCACCCGCCCACGGCTCGTAGCCAGCGGAGTAACTGTTGGCAATGCCGGTACCACGGGTTTCGGTCATAAAGACGGTGCGGAAGCCGATCAGTCCACGAGACGGAACGATGAACTTCATGCGGACCCAGCCGGTGCCAGTGTTGTCCATGGACTCCATGCGACCCTTGCGGGCGGCCAGCAGCTGGGTGACGGCACCGAGGTGCTCCTCCGGGACGTCGATGATCAGGTTTTCGTAGGGCTCGTGAACCGTGCCGTCGATGGTGCGGGTAACCACCTGCGGCTTACCGACGGTCAGCTCGAAACCCTCACGTCGCATGGTTTCCACCAGCACGGACAGAGCCATCTCGCCACGACCCTGAACCTCCCAGGCATCCGGGCGTTCAGTGGGCAGCACGCGCAGGGAGACGTTACCGATCAGCTCCTGGTCCAGGCGGGCCTTGACCATGCGGGCGGTCAGCTTGTCGCCGCCGCCACGGCCTGCCATCGGGGAGGTGTTCACGCCGATGGTCATGGAGATCGCGGGCTCGTCGACAGTGATGCGAGGCAGGGCAACCGGGTTCTCGGGATCGGCCAGGGTATCGCCAATCATGATGTCCTCGATGCCGGAGATAGCGGCGATGTCGCCAGCGATCATTTCTTCGGCCGGCACGCGGGTCACGCCCTCGGTGCGCAGTAGCTCGGCCACCTTGGCGGTCTTGACGTGCTCTTTGCCGTCCTCGTCGTAGTGGATCCAGGCGACCTGCTGCCCCTTGCGCAGTCGGCCGGCGTGGATGCGCACCAGGCCAATGCGGCCCAGGAAGGAAGATGAGTCCAAGTTGGTGACGTGCGCCTGCAGCGGGCCATCCACGTCAGCGGAAGGCTCCGGCAGGACGTCATAGAGGACGTCGAACAGCGGCTGCAGATCCTCGGAGTCCGGAACGTTGCCGTTGCCCGGGTTCTCGGTGGAGGCCTTGCCCTCGCGGCCGGAGGTGTACAGCACAGGAAGATCCAGCAGCTGTTCGGCGGCCTCTGCAGCCTCGTCGTCCTCCAGGGTGGAGGCCAGCTCCAGCAGCAGGTCCTGGGACTCTTCGACGACCTCGTCGATGCGTGCGTCCGGACGGTCGGTCTTGTTCACGCAGATGATCACCGGCATCTTGGCAGCCAGGGCCTTGCCCAGCACGAAACGGGTCTGCGGCAGTGGACCCTCAGAGGCATCAACAAGAAGAACCACGCCGTCCACCATGGACAGGGCACGCTCGACCTCACCGCCGAAGTCGGCGTGGCCGGGCGTATCGATCACGTTAATGATCAGGTCGCTGCCCTCTTTACCCAGACCCTTGCGGTGGATGGCAGTGTTCTTCGCCAGGATCGTGATGCCCTTTTCCCGTTCCAGGTCGCCGGAGTCCATCACGCGCTCTTCAACTTCGCCGTGCGAAGAGAAGGCGCCGGACTGGTGCAGCATGGCGTCGACGAGAGTGGTCTTGCCGTGATCGACGTGCGCGACGATGGCGACATTGCGGAATTCAGTCAAAGACACAGATCCGAACTTTCCTTTACTTGGGTATTTAAGGTCTTGGTTTCAAGCTAGTTGTGCAGCGTAGGCACTTCAGGGGAACCTTTCACAGCCTACTCCTTTAGTCCTCCACAATAACGCATAGGGCGCGAAGAAGTTTTTCCCAAAACCTTGAGAAAAGCTCGCAGACAGGTGTTATTGTTTACAAAAGGTTCCTAGCGAACGTTACTAGCGTGACAAATGTGACAGATGTGACTAGTGTGGTTCCCATCTTCTGTTTAAACGCACCTGAGATGACTGAATAAAACCCGAAAGGTTCACCGTGGCTTTCTCTCGACGCTTGACCCGTGCCGCCGCTGCACTGACCACTGCCTGCGCACTGGCAGTCCCGACCGTGGTGGCTCCTACTACCGCCGGCGCCCAGGTACAGGGCTCCATCGATCACCTGGGCCGCCCCGCGCCGCACGTCCTGGATCAGATCGAAGCTTTCGCCAACAACCCGCAGCTGCCACCAAACGTGAAGGCTTCCCTGAAGAAGCTGGTTGGCTTCTTCCGTGGCGATGGCAAGCCGGGCGTTGACGTTCCGGAGAACGCCCCGGCGTTCACCCAGTTCGGCTGGCCGACCGTTTCCGGCAAGTGCATCGGTGGCAAGAACAAGGCCGTCGGCACCGCAATGGGCGTGCCCGGCCCGGCAAAGCTTCCGCTGCCAGGTATCGGCGCCGGCGAGGTCAACTTCGTCTTCACCGCGATGGGCACCGGCACGGTAGCTAAGAAGCAGACCACCGCGATGAACGTCCACTGGATCAACATCAACACCGGCAAGATGGGCCGCACTCCGCTGGGCTACACCGGTATCAACCCGAAGGGCCCGGCCACCGTCAACGGTGTTGCCAAGACCGGCAAGGGCACCGTCATTGCCCTGCTCGAGGGTGGCGTGACCACTCACGAGAAGGAGTCCGGCAACTCCAACTGCAGCTTCCTGCCGACCGCGGCACTGCTGCACGTCTAGTAGCCTTCGCCTAGACCTCCGGGCTGCAAGCCCCCTCGGCCGCGCTTTCCTGCGCGGCCTTTTTCATACCTTCGGCCTTTACCCACCCGCTCACCACATTCACCTGAAACGATGGCTGACCTGCACAAAGTAAAACAAGAGACCTTCGACCTCTCCCGCGCGATCAATATCGACCCGAAGGGCTTCGAACGCGCCGTCGACGCCTACGAGCTGTCCCCCAACCAGCCCACGGCTGTGCAGTCTGGCACCGCCAACCCCAACCCGGTGCTCTACATGCGTCGCCCCACTCCTGGCCACCCACGCTTCCATTATCTCGAATCCTGGCTAGTCCCCCACCTGGACATTCGGCTCAACAAATTCCACTTCTTCGACGGGATCGAGCCCACGCAGGACCTCTATATAGACATCGCCTTCATCGAGATTGATGACGCCACCACCCCACCAACCTGGCGCACCCGCGATATTTACGTGGATGTGGTGACGCACCTCCGCGAGTCCCCTTCTCTAGAACAGGCTCAGGCGAGCTCTAGCTACGTCCCGGGCACATCTTCAAAAACGAAAGTCCAGGTACTGGACCTGGACGAGTTGGGCGAAGCACTCCTGGCGGGTTACATCACCGCCGACGAGGCCCGCCGGGCGCTGGATTCCACCCAGCGGCTGCTGGATGGGCTGCACGAACACGGCAGCGTGGCCGATTGGCTGGCCACCCAGGGCGTGCGTTGGGGCTACGGATAGGACGCGGTACTTATTGCATAGGCCGTTCTACATAGTCAGGTCGGCATTCCTGCAGATGCTCACGCAGGATCTTCGAATACCCCAAACCCCATCGTCTATCTCCAATCCTGCTCGGACCGTTTGTCGCTGTAGCTACTTTGTGGAAGCCCTCCCCCCCCCTGGGAACGGGCTGCGGCCCGCTAAGCCAGGATCTGGCGGCCCATCACCATGCGGCAAATCTGGTTGGTGCCCTCGTAGATCTGGGTGATCTTCGCATCGCGCATCATGCGCTCCAGCGGGAAGTCTCGGGTGAAGCCGTAGCCACCGAGCAGCTGGACAGCGTCCACCGTGACCTCCATAGCGATGTCAGAGGCGAAGGCCTTGGAGCCTGCCGCCATGAGGCCCAGCTTGGCTCCATCCTCAGCCACGCCACGCTCCGCGTTGGAAGCCGCGGTGTAGATCATCAGGCGGGCTGCGTCGATCTTCATCTTCATGTCAGCCAGCATGAACTGGGTGTTCTGGAAGTCGGCGATAGCCTTGCCGAACTGCTTGCGCTCCTTCACATACGCAACAGCCTGGTCAAACGCACCCTGGGCGATGCCCAGCGCCTGCGCGCCGATGGTCGGGCGAGTGTGGTCCAGGGTCTGCAGAGCGGTCTTGAAGCCGGTGCCTTCCTCGCCGATCATGCGGGAAGCCGGAACGCGGCAGTCCTCGAACAGCAGCTCAGCCGTGGGGGAACCCTTGATGCCCAGCTTGTGCTCGTAACCGGAAACGCTGAAGCCCGGGTCGTCCTTGTTCACCATGAACGCAGAGATGCCGCGTGCACCAGCCTCCGGATCGGTCACGGCCATCACGGTGTACCAGGTGGACTTACCACCGTTGGTGATGAAGCACTTGGAGCCGTTAATAACCCACTCGTCTCCATCGCGGACAGCTCGGGTCTTCATCGCACCGGCGTCAGAACCAGCCTCGCGTTCCGTGAGCGCGTAAGAGGCCATCGCACCGTTAGCAATGTCCGGCAACACTTCCTTCTTCAACTCCTCGGAGCCCTGCAGGATCAGGCCCATGGTGCCCAGCTTGTTCACGGCCGGGATGAGGGAGGAAGAACCACAGACCCGGGCAACCTCTTCGATGACGATGACTGCTGCGAGGGAGTCGCCACCCTGGCCGCCGTACTCCTCCGGAACGTGGATAGCGTTGAAGCCCGCGGCGTTCAGAGCCTCTAGGGCCTCCTGCGGGAAGCGCTCTTCTTCGTCAACGTCCTTGGCGTGGGGAGCGATCTGCTGCTCAGCCAGGTCGCGGATGGCCTCGCGCAGCGCGAGATACTCGTCGGGCAAACGGAATGGTTCGAAATCAGGGTTGAAGCCCATGGTTAATTCTTCGCCTCTCTAGCAGTGAAGTTGAGAACGTTCTTTCCCACCGAGTGTAATGCGATCCGGCGATTCGGTGATTTGAAAGCGATATTTCCATAAAGAACTTTACATACGGCTACACCCCCTCAGCACTACCCTCCCCGGATACGGCTACATCACTTTCCGCTCACCATTCGGTAACAAAACGCCAATCTCATTGGCCACATAGATACCTTGTGTTTACAGTGTTATCCATGAAGAGCCTTCGCCGTCGTCCGGTTAACTCCCGATCCCACGCTCCCCGCTCCGCCCTGGCCGCGGGTGCAGCCGCCCTGCTACTCGCCGGTGGTTCACTCACTCTGACCGCCTGCGACGACGAGGAAACCACCCCCTCCAACGCAGCGTCTACTCAGGAATCCGCAGACGAAAGCTCTGCCCAGTCCCTCTCTGATCACAGCACTGCCAGCACCGGCGCGGCCAACAGCAAGGCCGAAGACGGCTCCGTGGGCAAGGGCGGCATGTGTGCCACCAATGATCTAGAGATCACCACCGCCGACTCGCAGGGTGCAGCCGGTTCCACGCTGGTCAACGTCGTTTTTAAGAACACTTCCTCCAAGCCGTGCTCGATGCGTGGCTTCCCGGGCGTATCCATGGTCGCAAACCATAACGGCACCCAGCTGGGCAAGCCCGCGCAGCGGGAGAAGGACGTGCCCAGCAAGGACGTAAAACTCGACCCCGGCGCATCGGCCATCGCGCCCGTAAAGATCACCCAGGTCGGCGCCCTGGATCCGCAGGAGTGCAAGCCCCAGGATGCTGACGGCCTCCGCGTCTACCCACCGGAGCAGACCAAGGCCGCCTATGTGCCGATGAAGAACCTGGAGGGTTGTTCCGGGGAAGTCGAGTACCTGTCGGTGCAGCCTGTCAGCATGGGCGATCAAAGCGGCCAGGCCGGCACCGGCCAAGGCCACCAAGACGGCGAGTAGCGCCGCCCACCAGCCCACGCCCCGCCCACCGTGCCTTCCCCCCGCAGCTCTTTCCGCGCCGCACCCCGCCGGTTCACCGCCTGGCTGGGTGCAGTGGCTC
>NZ_CALLDG010000005.1 GCF_937999985.1 uncultured Corynebacterium sp. | reverse complement strand
GACAAGCGCGACACCGTCGGCGTGCGCATCGACCGCAAGCGCCGCCAGCCGGTCACCGTGCTGCTGAAGGCCCTGGGCCTGACCACGCAGGAGATCACCGACCGCTTCGGCTTCTCCGAGCTGATGATGTCCACCCTCGAAAAGGATGGCGTGGACAACACCGACGAGGCCCTGCTGGAGATCTACCGCAAGCAGCGCCCGGGCGAGTCCCCGACGCGCGACTCCGCGCAGGCTCTGCTGGAGAACTCTTTCTTCAAGGCGAAGCGCTACGACCTGGCCAAGGTTGGCCGCTACAAGGTCAACCGGAAGCTGGGCCTGGGCGGCGATACCGATGGCGTGATGACCCTCACGGAAGAGGACATCCTGACCACAATCGAGTACCTGGTGCGCCTGCATGCCGGTGAAAAGTCTATGACCTCCCCGGATGGCACCGAGATTCCAATCGATACCGACGACATCGACCACTTCGGTAACCGTCGTCTGCGTACCGTCGGCGAGCTGATCCAGAACCAGGTTCGCGTGGGTCTGTCCCGCATGGAGCGCGTTGTGCGTGAGCGCATGACCACCCAGGATGCGGAGTCCATCACGCCGACCTCCCTGATCAATGTTCGCCCGGTCTCCGCGGCTATCCGCGAGTTCTTCGGCACCTCCCAGCTGTCGCAGTTCCTGGACCAGAACAACTCCCTGTCCGGCCTGACCCACAAGCGCCGCCTGTCTGCGCTGGGTCCGGGCGGTCTGTCCCGTGAGCGCGCCGGCCTGGAGGTCCGCGACGTTCACCCGTCTCACTACGGCCGCATGTGCCCGATTGAGACGCCTGAGGGGCCGAACATTGGTCTGATCGGCTCCCTTTCCTCCTACGCTCGCGTGAACCCGTTCGGCTTCATCGAGACCCCGTACCGCAAGGTTGTGGACGGGCAGATCACCGACGAGGTCTACTACTTCACTGCGGACGAAGAAGACCGCCACGTGATTGCTCAGGCGAACACCCCGTTCGACGAGAATCACCGGTTCACCGAGGAGCGCATTGAGGTGCGCCTGCGCGGCGGCGACGTGGAGGTCGTCCCGTACACCGAGGTGGACTACATGGACGTGTCGCCGCGACAGATGGTTTCCGTGGCAACCGCTATGATTCCGTTCCTCGAGCACGACGATGCTAACCGTGCACTGATGGGTGCCAACATGCAGCGTCAGGCTGTGCCGCTGCTGCGCTCCGAGGCTCCGTTCGTGGGCACCGGTATGGAGCTGCGCGCTGCTTATGACGCCGGCGACATGATCATTGCGCCTAAGGCAGGCGTGGTCGAGTACGTCTCCGCCGACTACATCACCGTCATGGACGACGAAGGTGTGCGCGATACCTTCATGCTGCGCAAGTTCGAGCGCACCAACCAGGGCACCTGCTACAACCAGACTCCGCTGGTGGACGAGGGTGACCGCGTTGAGGCCGGCCAGGTTCTGGCCGACGGCCCGGGCACCGACCACGGCGAGATGGCACTGGGCAAGAACCTGCTGGTTGCCTTCATGCCGTGGGAAGGTCACAACTACGAGGACGCCATCATCCTGAACCAGCGCATGGTTGAGGAGGACGTTCTGACCTCGATTCACATCGAGGAGTACGAGATTGACGCCCGCGACACCAAGCTGGGTCCGGAGGAGATCACCCGCGACATTCCTAACGTGGGCGAAGATGTCCTGGCCGACCTGGACGAACGCGGTATCGTCCGCATCGGCGCTGACGTCCGCGACGGCGACATCTTGGTCGGTAAGGTCACCCCGAAGGGTGAGACCGAGCTGACTCCGGAAGAGCGCCTGCTGCGCGCTATCTTCGGCGAGAAGGCACGCGAGGTCCGCGATACCTCCATGAAGGTGCCGCACGGCGAGACCGGTAAGGTCATCGGCGTTCGCGTGTTCTCCCGTGAGGACGACGACGACCTGGCCGCAGGCGTGAACGAGATGGTTCGCGTCTACGTCGCCCAGAAGCGCAAGATCCAGGACGGCGATAAGCTCGCCGGCCGTCACGGCAACAAGGGTGTTGTCGGCAAGATCTTGCCGCAGGAGGACATGCCGTTCCTGCCGGACGGTACTCCGATCGACATCATCCTGAACACCCACGGCGTGCCGCGTCGTATGAACATTGGTCAGGTCCTCGAGGTGCACCTGGGCTGGCTGGCTAAGGCCGGTTGGAAGGTCGACACCGATTCTCAGGATCCGAAGATCCAGAAGATGCTGGAGACCCTGCCGGAGGAGCTTTACGAGGTTCCGGCGGACTCCCTGACCGCTACCCCGGTGTTCGACGGTGCTTCCAACGCGGAGCTGTCCGGCCTGCTGCGTTCCTCGCTGCCGAACCGCGACGGCGAGCGCCAGGTCGACGACTTCGGTAAGTCCAACCTGATTGACGGCCGCTCCGGCGAGCCCTTCCCGTACCCGGTTGCAGTGGGCTACATGTACATGCTGAAGCTGCACCACCTGGTCGACGAGAAGATCCACGCTCGCTCTACTGGTCCTTACTCCATGATTACCCAGCAGCCGCTGGGCGGTAAGGCACAGTTCGGTGGCCAGCGCTTCGGTGAGATGGAGGTGTGGGCAATGCAGGCATACGGTGCCGCCTACACCCTGCAGGAGCTCCTGACCATCAAGTCCGACGACGTGGTTGGCCGTGTGAAGGTGTACGAGGCGATCGTGAAGGGCGAGAACATCCCGGATCCTGGCATTCCGGAGTCCTTCAAGGTCCTCCTGAAGGAGCTGCAGTCGCTGTGCCTGAACGTTGAGGTTCTGGCCGCCGACGGCACCCCGATGGAGCTGTCCTCTGACGATGACGATGAGCTGGAGAACGCTAACGCAGCTCTGGGCATCAACCTGTCCCGTGACGAGCGTCCGGATGCTGACATGGACGTCAGCTAGGGCGTTGACGACCCTAAACATCTGACTTTCGTACATTCGCCGTATTTTCGGCGTCTGAGCCCGACAAACAACACAGCTTAAGGCGCCGTAACTACCCAAAGCCCTCCGGAAAGAGGAGGGGAAAGGAAGTCCACGTGCTGGACGTCAACTTTTTCGATGAGCTTCGCATCGGTCTAGCGACTGCGGACGACATCCGTCGCTGGTCCCGTGGCGAGGTCAAGAAGCCTGAAACCATTAACTACCGCACCCTGAAGCCGGAGAAGGACGGCCTGTTCTGCGAGCGCATTTTCGGCCCCACCCGCGACTGGGAGTGTGGCTGTGGCAAGTACAAGCGTGTGCGCTACAAGGGCATCATCTGTGAGCGCTGTGGCGTTGAGGTGACCAAGTCCAAGGTGCGCCGTGAGCGCATGGGCCACATCGAGCTGGCCGCTCCTGTCACCCACATCTGGTACTTCAAGGGCGTGCCCTCTCGCCTGGGCTACCTGTTGGACCTGGCTCCGAAGGATCTGGAAAAGATCATCTACTTCGCCGCCAACATCATCACCTCCGTGGACGAGGAAGGTCGCCACAACGACCAGTCCACCCTCGAGGCGGAGATGCTGCTGGAGAAGAAGGAAGTCGAGCAGGAGCGCGATGCGGAGCTGGCCGATCGTGCCAAGACTCTCGAGGACGACCTGGCTGAGCTCGAGGCAGCTGGTGCCAAGAACGATGCCAAGAAGAAGGTCCAGAACGCAGCCGACCGCGAGATGCGCCACATCCGCGAGCGCGCCGAGCGCGAGATTGACCGCCTGGACGAGATCTGGAACACCTTCGTCAAGCTGGCTCCGAAGCAGATGATTGTGGATGAGAACATCTACAACGAGCTGGTCGACCGCTACGAGGATTACTTCACCGGTGGCATGGGTGCAGAGGCCATCCAGACCCTGATCCGTAGCTTCGACCTCGAGGCCGAGGCCGAGTCCCTGCGCGAAGTTATCCGTGACGGCAAGGGCCAGAAGAAGCTGCGTGCTCTGAAGCGCCTGAAGGTCGTCGCCGCGTTCCTGCGTTCCGGCAACGACCCGGCCGGCATGGTTCTGGACTGCATCCCGGTTATTCCGCCGGAGCTGCGCCCGATGGTGCAGCTGGACGGCGGCCGTTTTGCGACCTCCGACCTGAACGACCTGTACCGCCGCGTCATCAACCGCAACAACCGCCTGAAGCGCATGCTGGACCTCGGCGCACCCGAGATCATCGTGAACAACGAGAAGCGCATGCTGCAGGAGTCCGTCGACGCACTGTTCGACAACGGTCGTCGCGGCCGTCCGGTTACCGGACCGGGCAACCGTCCGCTGAAGTCCCTGTCTGACCTGCTGAAGGGTAAGCAGGGCCGCTTCCGCCAGAACCTGCTGGGTAAGCGTGTGGACTACTCCGGCCGTTCCGTGATTATCGTTGGCCCGCAGCTGAAGCTGCACCAGTGTGGTCTGCCGAAGCTGATGGCCCTGGAGCTGTTCAAGCCGTTCGTGATGAAGCGCCTGGTGGAGAAGTCCTACGCGCAGAACATCAAGTCCGCCAAGCGAATGGTGGAGCGCCAGCGCCCCGAGGTGTGGGACGTGCTGGAAGAAGCCATCGCCGAGCACCCGGTGATGCTGAACCGTGCACCCACCCTGCACCGCCTGGGTATTCAGGCCTTCGAGCCGATCCTGGTTGAGGGTAAGGCTATCCAGCTGCACCCGCTGGCTTGTGAGGCTTTCAACGCGGACTTCGACGGTGACCAGATGGCTGTTCACCTGCCGCTGTCCGCTGAGGCGCAGGCCGAGGCTCGCATCCTGATGCTGGCTTCCAACAACATTCTGTCCCCGGCATCCGGTAAGCCGCTGGCTATGCCGCGTCTGGACATGGTGACCGGCCTGTACTACCTGACCCTGCTGAAGAAGCCGGAGGAGTTCGGCGGCCAGGGTGCCTACGCACCGGCCACCGAGGAGGGTCCGGCACAGGGCGTGTACTCCTCCTTGGCCGAGGCGATCATGGCTTACGACCGTGGCGTACTGGGCCTACAGGCTCCGATCCACGTGCGTATCAGCCACCTGCGCCCGACCGCGGAGATCGAGGCCGAGCTGTTCCCGGATGGTTGGCAGCGAGGCCAGACCTGGCTGGCGGAGACCACCCTGGGTCGCGTGCTGTTCAACGAGCTGCTGCCGTGGAACTACCCATACGTAGAGGGCGTCATGGCGAAGAAGCCACAGGCTGCCGTCATTAACGACCTCGCGGCGAAGTACCCGATGATCACCGTGGCGCAGACGGTGGACAAGCTGAAGGATGCCGGCTTCTACTGGGCAACCCGCTCCGGTGTGACCATCACAATGCACGATGTGCTGGTTCTGCCGAATAAGCAGGAAGTTCTGGATAACTACGAGGCCAAGGCCCGCGTTATCGAGAAGAAGATGGCACGCGGCAAGATCAACGAGGCCGAGCGCTACCAGTCCCTGGTGGACCTGTGGAAGGAAGCTACCGACTACGTCGGTCAGTCCGTCGAGGACCTGTACCCGGATGACAACCCGATTCCGATGATCGTGAAGTCGGGTGCTGCCGGTAACATGCGTCAGATCTGGACCCTGGCCGGCATGAAGGGCATGGTTACGAACTCGCGCGGTGAGTACATCACCCGCCCGATTAAGACCTCCTTCCGCGAAGGCCTGTCCGTGCTCGAGTACTTCAACAACTCCCACGGTTCCCGTAAGGGCCTGGCCGATACGGCTCTGCGTACCGCCGACTCGGGTTACCTGACCCGTCGTCTGGTGGACGTGGCGCAGGACGTCATCGTGCGCGAGGACGACTGTGGTACCAAGCAGGGCGCTGTTATGCCAGTGGCCGTTCCGGTTCTGGACGCCGAGGGCAAGCCGACCGGTAACTACACCGCGGCGGACTTCGTCGAAACGTCTGTTCTGGGTCGTTACCTGGCTAGCGACGCCACCGCCTCCGACGGCACCGTCGTCGTTGCCGAGGGCAACGTCATTGGCGAGGGCGAGCTGAAGGCTCTCCTCGAGGCCGGCGTGGAGGAAGTAAAGGTCCGCTCCGTGATGACCTGTGCTACCAACACCGGCGTGTGCTCGACCTGCTACGGCCGTTCCATGGCGACCGGCAAGAAGGTCGAGATCGGCGAGGCCGTTGGTATCGTCGCCGCCCAGTCCATTGGTGAGCCGGGTACCCAGCTGACCATGCGTACGTTCCACCTGGGTGGTGTCGGTGGCGACATTACCGGTGGTCTGCCGCGTGTTCAGGAGCTGTTTGAAGCTCGTGTGCCGAAGGCGAAGTCCCCGATTGCGTCGGTGGACGGCAAGGTGCGCATCGAAGACGACGACAACTTCTTCACCCTCACCATCGAGCCGGACGACGGCTCCGACGATGTGGTGTACGAGAAGCTGTCCAAGCGCCAGGGCCTGGCAACGCTGGGCACCGGTGGCGTGGAGCGCCCGATCCGCGACGGCGACCACGTGAAGATGGGCCAGCAGCTGCTGAAGGGCGCTGCCGATCCGCACGAGGTTCTGCGCGTGATGGGCCGCCGTGGCGTGCAGCAGCACCTGATCAACGAGGTCCAGAAGGTCTACCGCGATCAGGGTGTGGCCATCCACGACAAGCACATCGAGATCATCGTGCGCCAGATGCTGCGTCGCGTGACCGTCATCGACTCCGGCTCGACCGAGTTCCTGCCGGGCTCCCTGGTGGATCACGCAGACGCGGTGGCTGCTTCCAAGGAGGCCGTCAAGACCGGCGGCCGTCCGGTGGAGGTTCGCGCCGAGATCATGGGCATCACGAAGGCCTCCCTGGCTACCGAGTCCTGGCTGTCCGCCGCCTCGTTCCAGGAGACCACCCGCGTGCTCACGGACGCTGCCATCAACAAGCGTTCTGACAAGCTGATCGGCCTGAAGGAGAACGTCATCATCGGTAAGCTGATCCCGGCCGGTACGGGCATTTCCCGCTACCGCAACATCACCGTGGAGCCGACGGAGGAGGCCCGCGCAGCGGCTTACTCCCTGCCGTCCTCCTTCGGCGATGGCTTCTACGCCGACGACACTTACGGCGAGTTCACCGGCGCTGCCGTGCCGCTGGACGACATCGACCTGATGTAGCCCAGCAGTGTCTAGCGGGCGCTTCTCCTTGTGCCAGAGGCCTATTGCTTAAAGGTCTCGTGCTTGGGGCGGCGCCCGCTTTTGCGTGCCTAGTGCCTACTGTAAGCGGTGACATCTATGATGGCCTGCATGGGTATGATGTTTCGCAACTCCAAGAAGTTCGGTCCGTTCCGCATTAACACCTCTTCCGGTGGCGTGGGCGGATCCACCCGTGTTGGGCCGATGCGCATTACGCAGCGCGCTGATGGCCGCCAGTCCGTCACGATCCGCACCCCGATCCGCGGCCTGAACTTCACCAAGACCTTCGGCAACAAGCGCCGCTAGGCGCGTGCGGGTCACGCGCCCGTGCGAACTAGCTACCCAGCGCCCGCTTCGTCTTCTTCGTCGCCGTCGCCGACCACGGATCCTCGGGCCACGGGTGCTTCGGATACCGCCCGCGCATGTCCTTGCGCACGCCCTGGTAGGGGCCGTCCCAAAAGCTCTTCAGATCGTCGGTGACGGCTAGCTCGCGGCCAGCTGGCGATAGTAGGTGGAACAGAACTTTTTGTCCCGCGATGGTGGGGGATTCCGCCAGCCCAAAGCATTCCTGCAGCTTAATGCGCACAATCGGGCGCTCAGTTTCGTAGTGGATCTTCGTGGACGATCCGCTGGGTACCTCCAGCCGCTCCGGCGCAAGCTCGTCCATCCGTCCCGCCTCGGGCCACGGGAGTTGGCGCATGATCGCCTGGTAAGCGTCGATGTCGGCGATCCTTTCGCCCGCCACGACCCGCTCGGCCTCGGGCGTATAGTCGCCTGCCGCAAGATCTGGCCACGGTTCGCCGAGCTGCTCGCGGAGGTAGTCGACTCTTTCCTTGATTCTTGACGCCCCCTCAGTCATCCGTAGCCACCCGAGTCCCTCGGCAGCCAAGGCCGCGATCGCTTGGTTTTTCTCTTCTTCGCCCAGCTGGCTGACGGAGACCGGCGTGCTGGATAGTTCGATAGCTCCGAGGTGGCGGGTGCGCCGCGCGCGGAGCTTGCCCTCGGAGATGCGAGCGGTGACGTCCTCCCGCACCTGCGCTAGGTCCGGTTCGTCCAGCCGGGCGGCCGCGCGGATCAGGGGAGTGCGGCCCAGCTGGACCTCTGCCACTGCCAGCCATTCGGATCCGCCGAGCGGGCGGCGCAGCTCCGGCGCCAGGATGGCGCGGGTGCCGGAGGCCAGCAGATACTCGGCGTCCCCGCTGCCGCCGTTACCAGCGTTGCGACCGCTGCTTTCTACCAGCTTGGCCACGCGATCAGGGAATGCGGAGGCTACAACCTCGCCGGGAGTGGCCGGACCACGGTCTTCCACCATCCGCGCGAAACGGCGCACTTCGGAGGCCTGTGGATTGGCCTCGGCGAGGTCCCCCTGCAGGCCGGTCGACAGTGCGGCCACAACCTCGGCGGCGCCTGAGCCGTGCGCCAGCAGTGCCGCCCCGAGGCGTGGGTCGGCGGGAATGCGCGCGAGCTTCTGACCCGTCGCGGTGATCGCGCCGTTCCCATCTAGTGCGCCCAAGGCGTGCAGCTCCTGGTTGGCGTCGGTGAGGGTTGCGGCCGGAGGGGCGTCCAGCAGAGAAATATCGGGCGAGCCCCAAGCAGCGAGGGTCAAGGCGGCGGTGACGAGGTCCGACGAGAGGATCTCCGGGGTGATGTCCGGTGCGAAGTGGGAATAGTCGGCCGCGGAGTAGGCGCGGTAGACCTGGCCGGGGCCGAGGCGACCGGCACGGCCGGCACGCTGATCGGCGCTGGCCTTGGAAGTGGAGGTGGTGACTAGGCCCGTCATGCCGCGAGCTTGGTCGTGGCGGGGAGTGCGGGAAAGGCCTGCATCGACGACTGCGTGTACGCCGGGGACGGTCAGGGAGGATTCGGCAATGGATGTGGCGACGACGATGGGGGAGTTGCCTGTGAGCGCGGCATCCTGCTCGCGTGAGTCCAGACCGCCGTGGAGCGGGACGGAATCGGGCAGGTGAGAGCTCACCCAGTCGATTTCCTTGCGGCCGGGCACGAAGACCAGCGTGCGATGGTCGAGATGGCCGGAGTCGCAGTGGTACGAGTGGGCCTGCAGGGCAAGGCTCGCGACGTGGCGGTAGAACGCGGGCGAGCCCTGGGCGCGCTCGGGGTGCGGGTGATACGTGACCTCGAGCGGGTGGGTGACCGCTGGGGTGGAGACGACCTGCGCGCCCATGTAGTCGGCAAGTTTCTGCGTGTCGACTGTGGCGGACATGGCGCAGAGGTAGAGCTCCCCGGCGGGGTCGCCTTCGCGCAGCAGGGCGACTTCCTGGCACATGGCGAGCACGAGGTCGGAATCCAATTGGCGCTCGTGGACTTCGTCGATGAGTACCGCACCCACGCCTTCGAGGGCGGGATCGGCCAGGAGGCGGTTGAGGAGCACACCGGGAGTGACGAATTCAACCAGGGTGCCGGGGTGATGTTCGCCGCGGATGCTGTAGCCGACACGGTCGCCTACGCGGGAGCCGTCGAGGTGGGCGAGGCGCCGGGCGGCGGCGCGGACGGCCACGCGGCGAGGTGCGGTGACCAGCACTTTCGGCGGGGTGGCCGGGGTGGCCGTGGTGGTCGGGGGCTCTTCCGTGGCTTCGTCGGCTGTGCGCGCCAGAATATTGGACAGCGCGGGCGGGACGAGGGTTGTCTTACCTGTTCCAGGGGGAGCCTCCACCACCAACGGGCCGCGCTGTGGAATGCGCGACAGCAGTTCGGCGGCGGGTAGGCCCGCTCCGATGGTTGCGAGGTCAAACTGGTGGGAAGGCATCGGGATGATTGTAGGCACGGTGCCAGCCTGGCAGTGACTGAGAACGCTATTCAAACGGGAATTTGGTAGCGCAGGCACGGTGTATTAAGCTTTTCCACCGTAGATTGTATTGTCTCCGCTGGTGCAGTGACGGTCACAAGCTAACCGAGTTAGCGCAGGCCGGTTGTGCAGCTGGGGTGCGATGCAGGGATCTCCACGTTATTGCGTGGGGTGATACACCACGGAAGAGGCCCCGTAAGGAAGAGCCCCTTATTTTTCGTGTGTGCAGATCCTTTTGAGATCCTCAAGCTACAAACTGCACTACTGCACCGAAAAGAACCGAAAGAAAGTCTATCTATGCCAACTATTCAGCAGCTGGTCCGCAAGGGCCGTCATGACAAGAGCACGAAGGTTGCCACTGCTGCGCTGAAGGGCTCCCCGCAGCGTCGCGGTGTGTGCACCCGCGTGTACACCACCACTCCGAAGAAGCCGAACTCCGCACTGCGTAAGGTTGCCCGTGTTCGCCTGACCTCCGGTATCGAGGTTTCCGCCTACATCCCGGGTGAGGGCCACAACCTGCAGGAGCACTCCATGGTGCTCGTCCGCGGTGGTCGTGTGAAGGACCTCCCGGGTGTTCGCTACAAGATCGTGCGTGGTTCCCTCGACACCCAGGGTGTCAAGGACCGCAAGCAGGCACGTTCCCGCTACGGCGCTAAGAAGGAGAAGTAAACAATGCCACGTAAGGGTCCAGCACCTTCCCGACAGCTCGTCAAGGATCCAGTTTACGGCGACGTTCTCGTCTCCCAGCTGGTGAACAAGGTTCTCCTTGACGGTAAGAAGTCCACCGCAGAGCGCATCGTCTACGGCGCACTGGAGCAGTGCCGTGAGAAGACCGGCACCGATCCGATCCTCACCCTGAAGAAGGCTCTCGACAACGTCAAGCCGGCTCTTGAGGTTCGCTCCCGCCGTGTTGGTGGCGCTACCTACCAGGTTCCGGTTGAGGTTCGCCCCGGCCGTTCCACCACTCTGGCACTGCGTTGGCTGGTGACCTTCACCCGTCAGCGTCGTGAGAACACCATGACCGAGCGTCTCGCCAACGAGATCCTGGACGCATCCAACGGCCTGGGTGCATCCGTGAAGCGTCGCGAAGACACTCACAAGATGGCAGAGGCCAACCGCGCCTTCGCCCACTACCGCTGGTAGCAGCGGCTCTATAGCCTCACCGCCCAAACTTCATATCGGGGTAGTGGGGCTATAGTTTTTATTGACCGCGTGAGGGCGTCAAGAAACCCTCGACGCGACGTGACGGCACAAAGCTGGCACAATAGAACGAGTACATAATCGCCTGCGGCTTGCGGGGCTTTTTAAAGCACTTGAAGAACGACAATGTGAACAACATGGAAGTTCCGGCCAAGCCGCTCAACAACGAAATGAGCGGGGTAACCCAGTGGCACTTGAAGCGTTGACCGACCTGAACAAGGTCCGCAACATCGGCATCATGGCGCACATCGATGCTGGTAAGACCACCACCACGGAGCGCATCCTTTTCTACACCGGCATCAACCGTAAGGTCGGTGAGACCCACGATGGCGCCTCCACGATGGACTGGATGGAGCAGGAGAAGGAGCGCGGAATTACCATTACTTCCGCCGCGACCACCTGTTTCTGGGAAGGCAACCAGATCAACATCATCGACACCCCGGGTCACGTGGACTTCACCGTTGAGGTGGAGCGTTCCCTGCGTGTTCTGGACGGTGCCGTTGCTGTGTTCGACGCCAAGGAAGGCGTGGAGCCGCAGTCTGAGCAGGTCTGGCGCCAGGCAACCAAGTACGATGTTCCGCGTATCTGCTTCGTCAACAAGATGGATAAGCTGGGTGCGGACTTCTACTACACCGTGCAGACCATCATCGACCGCCTGGGCGCAAAGCCGCTGGTGATGGCCCTGCCGATCGGCGCTGAGGATGACTTCGACGGCATCGTCGACCTGCTGAACATGCGCGCCCTGACCTGGCGCGGCAAGGTCGAGATCGGTACCGAGCCGACCTACGAGGAGATCCCGGAGGATCTGAAGGAAAAGGCTGAGGAGTACCGCGAGAAGCTCATCGAGACCGTTGCTGAGTCCGACGAAGAGCTGATGGAGCGCTACTTCGCCGGTGAGGAAATCACCGTCGACGAGCTGAAGGCACAGATCCGCAAGCTGACCATCAACTCTGAGGTCTACCCGGTTTACTGTGGTTCTGCTTACAAGAACAAGGGTATCCAGCCGATGCTGGATGCTGTGATCGACTTCCTGCCGAACCCGATGGATGTCGGCTCCATCGTCGGCCACGATCCGAAGGATCCGGAGAGTGAGAAGCTGCGTAAGCCGTCCAAGGACGAGCCGTTCTCCGCTCTGGCGTTCAAGGTTGCCGTTCACCCGTTCTTCGGCAAGCTGACCTACGTTCGCGTGTACTCCGGTTCCGTTGAGTCCGGTGCACAGGTTATGAACTCCACCAAGGACAAGAAGGAGCGCATCGGCAAGCTGTTCCAGATGCACTCCAACAAGGAGCAGCCGGTGGATCGTGCATCCGCTGGTCACATCTACGCCTTCATCGGTCTGAAGGATACGACCACTGGCGACACCCTGAGTGACGCTCAGGACCCGGTCATCCTGGAGTCCATGGACTTCCCGGATCCGGTTATCGAGGTGGCAATCGAGCCGAAGACCAAGTCTGACCAGGAGAAGCTGGGTACCGCCATCCAGAAGCTGGCGGAAGAGGACCCGACCTTCACCGTTAAGCTGGACGAGGAGACCGGCCAGACCGTCATCGGCGGTATGGGCGAGCTGCACCTGGACGTTCTGGTTGACCGCATGCGCCGCGAGTTCAAGGTCGAGGCGAACATCGGTAACCCGCAGGTTGCTTACCGCGAGACCATCCGCAAGCCGGTCGAGAAGCTGGAGTACACCCACAAGAAGCAGACTGGTGGTTCCGGTCAGTTCGCGCGCGTCATCATCGCGCTCGAGCCTTACGAGCCGGAAGAGGGCTCCGACCAGACCTACGAGTTCGTCAACGAGGTCACCGGTGGCCGCGTGCCGAAGGAGTACATCCCGTCTGTGGACGCTGGTATCCAGGACGCTATGCAGTACGGCTACCTGGCCGGCTTCCCGCTGGTGAACATCAAGGCCACCCTGCTGGATGGTGCTTACCACGAGGTCGACTCCTCCGAAATGGCCTTCAAGCTGGCTGGTTCCCAGGCACTGAAGGAAGCTGTTGCCAAGGCAAAGCCGGTTCTGCTGGAGCCGCTGATGGCCGTTGAGGTAATTACCCCTGAGGAGTACATGGGCGACGTCATCGGCGACATCAACTCCCGCCGTGGCCAGGTTTCCTCCATGGACGACCGCGCTGGCGCCAAGATCGTCAAGGCCAAGGTGCCGCTGTCCGAGATGTTCGGCTACATTGGCGACCTGCGTTCCCGTACCGCCGGCCGTGCGAACTTCTCCATGATCTTCGACTCCTACGGTGAGGTTCCGACTAACGTCGCATCCGACATCATCGCGGAGCGCACTGGCGGCAACGCTTAACCCTCAAGTAAGACCCCAAGCAAGGTTTTTAGGCTTTGTGACGCCCCCTCGGGCGCCCACCACCCCGGGCGCCTGTCGCGGAGCGGCACGGGCAAAGGGCCTTGCGGGGTAGGGGTCAGCACGGCGTAGCCCTGCGTCAATAAATAACCAAATAGAAAACTTGATTACCCCAATGTTCGTGGGTTTTAGGTTTGCTCGAGGGGGCAAATTTTTCTAGATGGCAAAAGTGACGTAGGATGCGGTGTGCTGGCCGTTACCCAGTTCGCGTGTAGCGCGACTGGCCTCGAAGCACAAAGTCGAGGCGAAGATGTTCGTTACACGGATAATCTGATATTCGGCAAGAAGTAAGAAAACTAGCCAGTGGGCGACCCGTAAACTGCGGGGAAGCAACTGGTTGGCAATAAAAGTTAATGTGGCTGCGAGAGTCGTAGCCACCGAGCAGTCCAGGAGGACACAAAGTGGCGAAGGCTAAGTTCGAGCGTTCCAAGCCGCACGTAAACATCGGCACCATTGGTCACGTCGACCACGGCAAGACCACCACCACTGCCGCGATCACCAAGGTTCTGGCTGACGCATTCCCCGAGGCCAACAAGTCCTTCGCTTTCGACGCCATCGATAAGGCGCCGGAGGAGAAGGAGCGTGGCATCACGATCAACATCTCCCACGTTGAGTACGAGACCGAGAAGCGCCACTACGCTCACGTTGACGCTCCGGGCCACGCTGACTACATCAAGAACATGATCACCGGTGCTGCTCAGATGGACGGCGCTATCCTGGTTGTTGCTGCAACCGATGGCCCGATGCCGCAGACCCGCGAGCACGTTCTGCTGGCTCGCCAGGTTGGCGTTCCGTACATCCTGGTTGCACTGAACAAGTGCGACATGGTTGACGATGAGGAGCTGTTGGAGCTCGTCGAGATGGAGGTCCGCGAGTTGCTGGCTGAGCAGGACTTCGACGAGGAAGCACCTGTTGTTCACATCTCCGCACTGAAGGCCCTGGAGGGCGACGAGAAGTGGGCTAAGCAGATCCTGGAGCTCATGCAGGCCTGCGACGACTCCATCCCGGACCCGGAGCGCGAGACCGACAAGCCGTTCCTGATGCCGGTTGAGGACATCTTCACCATTACCGGCCGCGGTACCGTTGTTACTGGCCGTGTTGAGCGTGGCATCCTGAACCTGAACGACGAGGTTGAGATCCTGGGTATCCGCGAGAAGTCCCAGAAGACCACCGTTACCTCCATTGAGATGTTCAACAAGCTGCTGGACACCGCAGAGGCTGGCGACAACGCCGCACTGCTGCTGCGTGGCCTGAAGCGCGAAGACGTTGAGCGTGGTCAGATCGTTGCTAAGCCGGGCGCTTACACCCCGCACACCGAGTTCGAGGGCTCCGTCTACGTTCTGTCCAAGGACGAGGGCGGCCGCCACACCCCGTTCTTCGACAACTACCGTCCGCAGTTCTACTTCCGCACCACCGACGTTACCGGTGTTGTGAAGCTGCCGGAGGGCACCGAGATGGTTATGCCGGGCGACAACGTTGACATGTCCGTGACCCTGATCCAGCCGGTTGCTATGGACGAGGGCCTGCGCTTCGCTATCCGTGAGGGTGGCCGCACCGTTGGCGCTGGTCGCGTTACCAAGATCAACAAGTAGTCTTAACTACTCACATGATCGCCGCTTAGTGCTTTAGGTGCTAAACGGTTCAAGGCCCCGGGTTCCTTCGAGGAACCCGGGGCCTTCTGCATGCCCTGGAACTATCCCCAGGGGAAGCGATTCAACGTAGTCCAGCTGAGAACGTTGTTCTTGCCAGACGTGGGCACGGCGATACTGAGGGCGTCCGCGATATAGCGATCCTCACTCATCTCCAGCGGCGTGCCCCTCGCATCGCGCGAGAGGCGCCGGTGCACTAGCACAGGGTCGCCGGCCTCGAGGGGCAGCCACCGCGCATCAACCTCCCCGGCCTTCGCGGCGGAGAACACGTTGTCGGCTGCGAAGAAGTGAATGTTGTGACGGGCTGCCAGCTCGTTGGTCACAGACGGGCAGGTGGGATCCATCGGCTCGACCTTGGTGCCAATCCAGGCGGGGTAGCGGGTGCGCTCTAGCATGATGGGGGAGCCGTCGATGGTGCGCACGCGCAGAACCTTTAGGACTTTCTCGCCGGCGGGCACGCGCAGCAGCTCGGCATCCTTTTCAGTCTGCTCCACCCATTCCTGGTGGATCACGTGGCCGCCTGGGGTGCGTCCGCGCCCGTAGGCCCAC
This sequence comes from uncultured Corynebacterium sp., assembly GCF_937999985.1. GTDB lineage: Bacteria > Actinomycetota > Actinomycetes > Mycobacteriales > Mycobacteriaceae > Corynebacterium. Next base: position 1,725 of record NZ_CALLDG010000005.1, on the reverse strand, counting down.
TGTGCGAAACTACGAAACTTCGAGATCTCGGGGAAGCGGGCGGGCATGCGCAGCACGACCTTCCGCGCGCCCCGCTTAGAGCTGAGCGTGCCTTCGTCCACCAGCTGATTGAGTGCCTGGCGCATGGTGCCGGGGGCGACGTCGAAGCGTTCGGCCAAGGTTCTTTCGCTTGGTATGGCTTCGCCAACCTGGAAGCGCCCGTTGCGGATGTCCTCGCGCAGTTGTCGGGCGATCTGCTCGTAGCGGGTGGACATCTACTTGTCTCCCTCGCGGTACCCTCGCCGAAACTCTTGCGGCAACTTATGGAGCAACGTGTTGCGTAGGTTGCCGGCGAAGCGTCCGGCGTTGCGGGCGAAGTTTTCGGCCACGCCCATGGCTTGCTCGGCAACGTCCATCGCCTGCTCGGCTTTGTCCTCGGGGATGAAGCTAGGCCGGTGCTCGCGGACTTGGCGGCGCAGGCGTGCGCGCCGGTCCCAGGCCTCGTCTAGGGCACGCAGAGCGTCGATCAGCTCGGCGTCCGTCCCTCCCGCGTCGGGGTGGTGTTTCCGCACCAGGGCGCGCCGTTGCCGCTGGTATTCGGGGTTGTTGCGGTAGTCGCTCATTGCTGTTCCTTCTTTAGGTGACGCCACCTCAAGGCCGTGCATGTGAAGTCTGAACTTACGTGGCGATTCTAGTGCTCAAAGGGCTACGGAGGTAAAAGGTCACCGGCGCGTAGGGGCGTCAAAAAAAGAAAAGGCAGAAGTGATTTGGTTTCGGCGCGCCCGGTGTGGTTGAATACTTGACGTTGCTTTAACACGGCACATGAGGCCAGCAGCGCAGCAGCGAGGCTGGACCAAGAAGGTGTCGATGGTGAAGTGAGCATGATCCATCGTCGGTGAAGAACCTCGCGAAAATGATCCGAAGGGTCACAGCGGGGCTGCTTTGCTGTGCGGTACTTAAAAAGCGGAAAGGCGACACGCCCGACCGCGGGTGCCGGAGGATGGGGCATGGTAAATGAACAGCGGCAGTAAGCGAAGGGATTCCCTTCCGACAAGGCGCGGAACACGTTTCCAAGCTTGTACTCCATATATTTCGTAAATAAGGCCTCGGTAAAACGAATCCGGCCATGGAGCAAGCTAAAGGGGCGGGAACCGGGTGTTGTTACATCACTTGATAAACCAAGTGCGTATGGCGTGTGTTCATTAAAACCAAATGACCCGCTATCCGTCGATGGCACAAACAAGTAAATGTAAGACACAAGCGACACTGGCGACTGGACCAGGCCCCAAGGCCGGACAGCGTTAAGACTAAGACAGATAAGAAGCGTGACTACCAGCTGTTTTAAATAGCAGGGAAGCGCTTTGAAGGAAGAGGACAAGCGTGGCGGGACAGAAGATCCGCATTAGGCTCAAGGCCTACGATCACGAGGCTATCGACGCTTCTGCCAAGAAGATCGTCGAGACGGTTACCCGTACCGGCGCTCGTGTTGTCGGCCCAGTGCCACTGCCAACTGAAAAGAACGTGTACTGCGTCATCCGCTCTCCGCACAAGTACAAGGACTCGCGCGAGCACTTTGAGATGCGTACGCACAAGCGTCTGATCGACATTCTCGACCCAACCCCGAAGACCGTTGACGCCCTCATGCGCATCGATCTTCCGGCCAGCGTCGACGTCAACATTCAGTAAGCGGCAAACGAGTCTGAACTACTGAAACGGCAGCGGAAGAGAAACTATGAGTGATATTGA
>NZ_CALLDG010000004.1 GCF_937999985.1 uncultured Corynebacterium sp. | reverse complement strand
ATTTCCCATCGTTGCTCGCCCGAAACCCAAGAATGGTCCCGGTCGGGATCTGAAACAGGCCATCGCCGTTGGCGTATTTCTGGGCGCCATCGCCATCGCGGGGCTTTTTACGCCTTTCGCGTGGTATCCGCTGGTGGCTCTGGCTTTGTCGCTGGCGGTCTACGAGGTCTGGCGTCGGCTCTACGAGGGCGGCTATGTGCTGAACCTGCCGGTCCTCTTCTTGGGCGCGCAGGTGATCGTGTGGCTCTCGTGGCCTTTTGGGCCAACGGGTGCACTGGCGGGCTTCGTCATCAGTGTGTTGCTGCTGATGGTCACGCGCCTGTTCCACCACGGCCGTTCCTCGCCCCCGCATAATTATCTGCGGGATACGGCGGTCGGCGTCTTTGTGCTTACCTGGATCCCCCTGTTCGGCAGCTTCGCGGCCATGCTGTCGCGTATGGAGCGCGAGCACATCGACGGCTGGGCCTTCATCGTCACGTTCATGCTTTGCGTTGTGGGCTCCGACGTGGGCGGTTATATCGCCGGCGTGCTTTTCGGCACCCACCCGATGGCGCCCGCGGTGAGCCCGAAGAAGTCCTGGGAGGGCTTTGTCGGCTCGCTGATCCTATCCACCGCTATCGGCGTGGCCTGCGTGACGTTGCTGCTTTCCGGCCCGTTCTGGGTTGGCCTGCTGCTGGGGCCGGGGCTGGCCTGCTGCGCCACCCTCGGCGACCTGGTGGAGTCGCAGTTCAAGCGCGATCTCGGGATCAAGGACATGTCCGGCATGCTGCCGGGCCACGGCGGCCTGATGGATCGCCTGGACGGCATGTTGCCGTCGGCGATGATCACCTGGGTTGTGCTGAATATGCTCAGCGGCGTTTAGCTATTCCGTAACCTGCTTGCGCAGCTGCACGATGCGCACGCCGCCGACCAACGCCATGATCAGTGCACCGACAATCGCGGCGATCAGCATGCCCACGCCGATCGGGAAGGTCATCGTCCACCCCAGCAGCTGCAGCTCTGCGGATTCCTGATTCTGCAGGATAAACACCAGCAACAGGATCAGCAGCAGCACGCCGACGATAAGCGCCACCCAGGTCGTTCCCGCCAGGGTCTTCTTGACCTCGCGGTGCTCTTTGGTCTTTCCTGGTGACGCCGGGTCCTGCGCCGGTGCTCCAGCTACAGGTTCGGTGTGCGCTATCGGCGGGTTCTGGGGAGTGTTAACCGGCTCGGGATTGGTCGGCTCGGGATTGGTCGGTTGGGGAACGGACTTCCGATTGCTGTTGTCGCTCATACCTACCATTCAACGGCATAACCTGGTTGGGTTCAGATTTTCGCAATGTGAGGGTTACCCCCGTTACGTGCAATAATGGGCGCATTATGGCTACACCAGTAAAACTTCAGTTCGCAGCACCCAAAAGGGGCATGCCGCCGGTACACATGGCGGATCTCGACGAGGAGACGCTCAAGGAGCGTGTGCAGGAGCTCGGTCTGCCGAAGTTCCGGGCGGATCAGATTCGGCGTCAATACTACGGCCGCTTGCAGGGCGACCCGATGGAGATGACGGACCTGCCCGAGTCTAAGCGCGCGTCGGTGAAGGAAGCTCTATTCCCCGAGCTGATGCACCCCATGCGCAACATGGAGGCCGACGACGGGGAGACGCGCAAGACGCTGTGGCGCCTACACGATGGCACGATGCTGGAGAGCGTTCTGATGCGCTACCCGGGGCGCGCCACATTGTGTATTTCCTCTCAGGCGGGTTGCGGCATGGCCTGCCCGTTCTGTGCGACCGGTCAGGGCGGCCTGGATCGCAACCTTTCCGTCGGCGAGATGGTGGAGCAGGCCCGTGCGGCGGCAGCCACGATGCAGGAGGAGGGCGGTCGCCTGTCCAACATCGTGTTCATGGGAATGGGAGAGCCGCTGGCCAACTACAAGCGCGTGGTGGAGACCATCCGAAAGGTTTCCGCGCCCGCGCCGGATGGCTTCGGTATTTCCCAGCGCAACATCACCGTTTCGACGGTGGGGCTGGCTCCGGCGATCCGCAAGCTGGCGGACGAGGAGATGAAGGTTCGCCTGGCGGTTTCCCTGCACACTCCCGACGATGAGCTGCGTGACGAGCTGGTTCCCGTGAACAACCGCTGGTCGGTGGAGGAGGTGCTGGACGCCGCGCGCTACTATGCGGATACTTCCGGCCGCCGCGTCTCCATTGAGTACGCCCTGATCCGCGACATGAACGACCAGCCGTGGCGCGCGGACCTGCTGGGGAAGAAGCTACGCGGAGCGCTGGGCACGAAGGTGCACGTGAACCTGATTCCGCTGAACCCCACGCCAGGCTCCAAGTGGGATGCCTCCCCGAAGGATCGGCAGGACGAGTTCGTCCGCCGCGTGGAAGCCCAGGGTGTGCCTTGTACTGTGCGCGATACGAAGGGCCAGGAGATCGCCGCGGCCTGTGGCCAGCTGGCGGCAGAAGAACGTTAAAAAATTTTTCGGGGCTAAAAACTACCTGCTCAGAGCTAGCGGTTCAGCGTAGCCGGGTCGATGTTCTGGGTACGCAGCTCATCGTCGCTCAGGTCAGCGTAAGCACCCGTCAGGTTCAGCTGGTCAGCGGACCAGACCGGCTCCACATGGCCCTCGGGCTTGTTGCGAGCGGTAACGGTCGTGCGCTGCTTGAAGGTCGGGCGGGCCACCCACAGGCCAACACCGACGAACACCAGGACGGCCAGTGCGATCAGCCAGATGTTCTCAACGTTGCCCTTGTGGTTGCCGAAAAGCATGCCCAGCAAGAACAGGCCGCCGATGACACCGGCGGTAATGATTCCGCGACGCGGAAGCTCGCTCCAGCCCCAGGCCGCAGACGGAACGTCCGCAGTGGATACGCCGTTGTAAACTTCAGCTTCCTTAGAGTGTTGCGCCACCGTTTCCTCCTGAAAGTCAAAAAAATTCTATCCCCGCCATTTTGACACATCAGGACAAGAATGTCCCTATCCGTGTGCGGGCGTGGCCAGGAAAGTACCCAATTTAGGTGGGGAGACGGGGCGTCATAAAGAAAAGAAATAGAATAGACCGCGTGAAAACGCGAGTAGTAGTCCTAGGCAGCACCGGATCCATCGGCACCCAAGCGCTGGAGGTGATGGCGGATAACCCAGAGCGCTTCGAGCTAGTTGGCATTTCTGCGCACGGCTCCAAGCCGGAGGCGCTGGCGCAGCAGGTCCGCGACTTTGGGCTGGACCTCGCGCGGGTGGCGGTGGCCTCCGAGCACACCGCGGAGTGGCTGGACGGGGAGTTCGGCGCCCACTGCATCCGGGGTAAGGATTCCGCCCGGGAGCTGGTCGAGGCCATCGGTCCAGAGCTGGGGGAGGGCGACGTCATTCTGAATGCCCTGGTCGGTTCCCTGGGGCTCGACGCGACCCTGGCCACCTTGGGTACTAAGGCGAAGCTGGCGCTGGCGAACAAGGAATCCCTCGTCGCAGGCGGCCAGCTGGTGCTGAGGGCGGCGGACGAGGGGCAGCTGATCCCCGTGGATTCCGAGCACTCCGCGATGGCGCAATGCCTGCGCTCTGGGCGGGTGGACGAGGTCGACTCGCTGGTGCTCACCGCCTCCGGCGGGCCGTTCCGCGGCTACACGCGCGCCCAGCTGGAGGACGTCACCCCGCTGGAGGCCGCCAACCACCCGACCTGGTCGATGGGGCAGATGAACACCCTGAACTCCGCGACGATGGTCAACAAGGGCCTGGAGTTGATCGAGGCCAGCCTGCTGTTCGGTATCCCCGCCGAGAAGATCGACGTGACGGTCCACCCGCAGTCGATCGTCCACTCCATGGTCACCTTCATCGACGGGGCGACGATCGCCCAGGCCTCCCCGCCGTCGATGAAGCTGCCGATCTCGCTGGCCCTCGGCTGGCCCGACCGCATCGCAGATGCACAGCCTAAACTGGACTTTTCCCAGGCAACCGACTGGCACTTCGAGCCATTGGACGACGAGGTCTTCCCGGCCGTAATCCTGGCACGCCAGGCGGTCACTGCCGGGGGAACGATGCCCGCGGTTTATAATGCTGCGAACGAGGAAGCGGCGGTCGAGTTCCTCAACGGCAGGCTGAGCTTCCCCCGCATTGTGGACACGGTTGCGGCAACCATGGAGACCTGCCAGCACCTGTCCGCCGAACCCAACGATTTGGAAGATGTCCTGGCGGCGGAGCGCGAAGCCCGAGCCAAGGCGCAC
>NZ_CALLDG010000003.1 GCF_937999985.1 uncultured Corynebacterium sp. | reverse complement strand
TCGACCTTGTCGGTGGAGACCTCGAGCAGTGGCTCGTCGACCTCAACCTTGTCGCCGACGCTCTTCAGCCACTGGGTAATCGTGCCCTCGGTGACGGACTCGCCCAGCTCCGGCATGGTGACGTCCTCGGCCTCGCCGGAACCAGAACCGGAGCCAGAGTTGTCAGAGGACTCAGAATCAGAGTCATCGGAGCCGGACTCGGACTCCGCAGAACCGGACTCCTCAGCAGTGTCGCTGGAATCGTCGTCGCTGGAGCTGTCGGCGTCAGAATCAGAAGGCTCTTCGCCCTCCTCACCGATCTCGGCGATGACGGCGCCGACGTCCACAGTGTCGTCTTCCTCCGCGATGATCTTCAGCAGCACACCACTTGCGGGGGACGGGATCTCCGTATCAACCTTGTCGGTCGATACCTCCAGCAACGGTTCGTCGACGGAGACCTTGTCGCCGACCTTCTTCAGCCACTGAGTAACGGTGCCCTCGGTTACGGACTCGCCCAGTTCGGGCATTTCGACGGAGTACGCCATGGTGTTTGAAGCTCCTCAAACTAAACGGAAATCAGCTGTGGTTATTTGGTTGAAATACTACATAAGTCTACGCGCCTTGCCTCCGCTCCGCCGAGCGCCCCCTCGCGCTGAACTTTTGTGCCTTCTTTTTATGACGCCCCCTCACCGCCTCCGCGCACCTTTGGGGAACCGCCGGGTATGTGAACTAGAATCGGCTAACGTGTTTAATCTTTTCGGCCGGAACAAAAATACTTCCACCCGACCGCCGCGTGGGCCGGGGGAGACCATCCGCCCCAAGGACTTGACCTACCTGCAGCAGTGGGCCGGTACCCGCAAGGGCGTGGAGGGTTTTGTGGAGCCGGAAACGATCGTCAACGAGATGTCCGTGGTGCTGGTCGACAGCGAGGGGGAGTGGACGCGCCGCCGCATCGGCGGGCCGAAGGGCATCGACAAGGTGGCCCAGTCGGTCGGCATTCCCCTGTATTTCGCGGAGGAGACCGGATACCCGCAGCGCATGCGGGATCGCATGGAGCGGGATCGGTTGATCAAGAAGCGTCTGGAACAGCGCGAACGGCGCGCGCAGTTCGAGCAGCGCCGCGCCGAGCAGGGGGATTAGCGCAGCCCGGCCTGCCTAGCCCTTCAGCGCAATATCCTCCAGCGCGGCGATGATGGTGCGCACCGGCGAGCCGGTCGCCCGCTTCGGGGTGTAGCCGTACGCCGCGCCGTCGTTGTAGGCCGGGCCAGCAACGTCAATGTGCACCCACTGCACGCCCTCGGCCACGAAGTTCTTCAGGTAGTGGCCCGCCACGGACATGCCGCCCCAGCGGTTGCCAGAGATGTTCTTGATGTCCGCCACGTCCGACTTCAGCGCCTCGCCCAGCTCCGCGGGCAGCGGCATCGGCCAGCCGGCATCGCCCACGCGCTGGGAGATCATCGCCACGCGGTCGCGGAAATCCATGGAGCCCATGATGCCCGGCGTGCGGTCGCCCAGCGCCACCATCTGTGCACCCGTCAGGGTGGCGGTTTCGATCAGGTAGTCCGGGTTGTCCTCGCAGGCGCGGACGATGGCATCGGCCAGTACCAGGCGGCCCTCTGCGTCGGTGTTCAGCACCTCGGTGGTGGTGCCGCCGTAGTGGCGCAGCACGTCGCCGGGGCGGGTGGCCTCCCCGCCGGGCATGTTCTCCGCCAGCGGAACGGTGGCCGTAACGCGCGCCGGAATGTTCAGCTCAGCTGCGGCGATCACCGCTGCGACGACGGCCGCGGAGCCACCCATGTCGGAGATCATGTTCCACATCTTCGCCGGCGGCTTCAGGGAAATGCCGCCGGTATCGAAGGTGATGCCCTTTCCGACCAGCGCCACGTGCGGGGAATCCTCAGCGATCTTGTCCGGGTTGTAGTCCAGGCGCACCAGACGCGGCCCGCGTGCCGAGCCCTGACCCACGCCCAGAATGCCGCCGAAGCCTTGCTCCTCCAGGGCGGCCTCGTCCAGCACCTCCACCGTCACGTTCGTGTGCTTCGCCGCCTCGGCGATGATGCCCGCGTAGCTTTCCGGGTACAGCACGTTCGACGGGGTGTTCACCAGGTCGCGTGCCAGCGCCACTGCCCGCACGGTGGCCAGCGCGTGCTCCAGGGTGTCCGCCGGATCCTCGCCGGTCAGCACCTCAATCGACTCGATCGCTGGCGTGTGCTCGGCCGTCTTCAGCCCCCGGTACTCGTAGGCTCCCAGTGCGTGGCCGACCAGTGCGGCTTCTGCGCCCAACAGACCCAGGGCGCTCACCACTCGTGCGCCGCGCGGCTCGCCCCCGTTTGGCCCCTCTTGCTGTTCGGGTTTCTTGATGCTTCGGGACGCCACGCCTGCGGCCACGCGGACGTCCTCCGCGGACACCTCATCGGCCGGCCCCATACCAATTGCCAGGATCTTCTCCGGGCCGCTAGAGCCAGTGCCGGCCTCGACGATCTCCTCGGCAGTCTCCGGATCCACGGTGGATTCCTGCACCTGGGCGGACAGGTTGCCGGTGGAGACGACCTCGCTACGGCGCTCGGCCGAGAGGTTGGGGACCACCGTCACCTCGCCAGCAGTGCCCTTGGCGCCGACGGAGATAAGCAGCTTCCACATTTCCAGCTGCTGTTCGGCCGTGAGGGCGTCAATAGGAGCACCAGTGAGCTCCAGACCAGCCTCACCTTCGAAGACCGGGATGACCAGCGTATCGATGACCGACGGGGTGACAGTGCCGCTGTCCTCGAGAGTGGAATCGGTGTGTACCAGCGACATCTGCGGGACGAAACCGCGGGACGGCAGGCCGGCGATGGGGGCGGAAAAGTTGGTGGCGGTCATAGGGGAATCGACTGCTCCTTATAAAATGGTTGTTCGCTGCTTTCACTTTACCCAGAATCGCCTGACGCTAGATCGGTGGGAGGGAACCCCCAGAAATTGTTAGCCCCCTCACACTTTTGTGGAACGGCAGAGTAGTCTGGGACACATGACTACTCCAGAGGCAAACCCCCAGACCCCAAAGGCCCAGCAGAGCTCCCAGGTGGAGTTCACCGTCACCCGCACTGAGAACCCGGTGACCGACGACAAGATCGCTGAGATTCTCTCTGCACCCGGCTTCGGCAAGTACTTCACTGACCACATGGTCGCCATCGACTGGAACGCCGAGGAGGGCTGGCACAATGCCCGCGTGGAGCCCTACCAGCAGATCCAGATGGACCCGGCATCCAGCGTGTTCCACTATGGCCAGGCCATCTTCGAAGGCCTGAAGGCATACCGCGGCGAAGGCGGCAAGATCGTCACCTTCCGCCCGGAGCAAAATGCCCGCCGCTTCCAGAACTCCGCCGCCCGCATGGCCATGCCGGAGCTGCCGGAGGAGCTGTTCCTGGAATCCCTGCGCCAGATCGTGGACATCGACCAGCGCTGGGTGCCGCAGGGCGGCGGCGAGGAATCCCTGTACCTGCGCCCGTTCATGATCTCCCGCGAAGTCGGCCTGGGCGTGCACCCGGCCAGCAGCTACACCTACTTCGTGATCGCCTCCCCGGCAGGCGCCTACTTCTCCGGCGGCATCAACCCGGTGAGCGTGTGGCTGTCCACCGACTACACCCGCGCCGCCCCCGGCGGCACCGGCGCGGCGAAGTTCGCCGGTAACTACGCGGCTTCCCTGGCAGCGCAGGCCTCCGCGGAGAAGGAAGGCTGCGACCAGGTGGTATGGCTGGACGCAACCGAGCACAAGTACATCGAGGAGATGGGCGGCATGAACCTGGCGTTCGTCTTCGGCAGCGAGGATGAGGCCGCCGGCGCTGGCGCAGAAAATGTCACGCTGGTCACCCCGGAACTCTCCGGCTCGCTATTGCCGGGCGTTACCCGCCTCTCCCTGCTGGAGCTGGCGCGCGACCTGGGCTACAAGGTGGAGGAGCGCCGCATCTCCACCGACGAGTGGAAGGAAGCCGCCAAGTCCGGCGCCATGACCGAGGCCTTCGCCTGCGGCACCGCAGCCGTCGTCACCCCGGTCGGCACGGTGAAGGACGAGTCCGGCGAATTCCAGGTCAACGGCGGCCAGACCGGCCCGGTGACCATGCGCCTGCGCGAGCAGCTGACGGGCATCCAGAACGGCCGCGTCGCCGACAAGCACGGCTGGCTCTACACGCTGGTGGAGCAGGCAGCTACCGCGTAACGCACCATCGGCAGGGCCAGGACGGCGCCCAGCCCCTGGCCGGTGCCGAGCTGCAGATCCAGCAGCGGCTCCAAGCCCAGCGCATTGAGCGCTGGGAGGGCAGCGGGCTCCGTGCCCGCCGAAGCCGCCAGCCACCACGCGGCGGCCCCCGGCGCCAGCATCTGCGCGCACAACGCCGCCGCAGCCGCCCCCACGCCGTCGAAAATCACAGGCGTGCGGCGCACCGCCGCCTGCGCCAGAATCCCCGCCATCACCACCAGGTCGGCCGAGCCGATCTGCTGCAGCACCCGCGAGGCCACCGCCTTGTCATCGCGCACGCGGAACATCGCATCGCGGATCACCGCCACCTTCGTCTTCCACGCCTCGTCGTCGATGCCGGAACCCCGGCCGATGATTTTCACCGGCTCCACGCTGCACACGCTGCCGATCACCGCAGCGGCCACCGTGGTCAGCCCACGCCCCAGATCACCCAACAGCAGCACCTGCGTGCCCTTGTCCGCCTCCTGGTCGGCGAAACGCATGCCGCGCCGCAGGTGCCTCTCATAGTCCTCGGGGCTTAAAGCGTCCGCGGTGTCGATGGAACCGGAGGGGGTACCCAACGTGGCGTCAATAATAGAAAGAGAAACCCGTGCCGACCTGCAGGCATCCACAACCGGGGCAGCGGCATCGGCTAGGTTCTGGCGCACCTGGGCATTGAAATTGGCAGGCAGGGCGGAGATCTCCGGGTGCGCCTCGGACACCCCGTGCTCGCCGGTAACCACAACCATCCGCGCTGCGTTCAATACGTCGGCGGGGGCGGAACCCTGGCAGGCGGCGATCCAGGTGGCGACCCCCTCCAGCCTTCCCAGCGAACCAGCCGGAATACCAGCCTTCGTCGGCGCGGTGGTGCGGAGCTGCTCGGCTCGACTGCGCGTGGCCTCGTCCGGCGGGACGATGGGCGGGAAGTTCGGGGCGGAGGTCGTAGAAGCCATGGGGATTAGTCTAAACGCTGTCGGCTTTTAAACGCTGTCGCCGATTTGCTTCTGCGGGGCAGGGGTGCGCAGGCGGCGGATCATCGTGGCGCGGGTGAACGCATACAGACCTAGGCTAAACTTGCCGTGCGGGTTGTTCGGGAAGCGCTCGTTGACCTCGCGGTTAATGCGTCGGCCGAGCCAAATGCCCTCACCGATCATAATGAGGAACACGACCATCATCACCAGTGAAGCCAGGTTGGCGATACTCGGGTTGGACATGCCGAAGATCATGATGACGATGACCAGCAGCGCCAGCGGAAGGAAGAAGTTCATCATGTAGCGGCGGGAATCGATCCAGTCGCGGACGAAGCGCTTCTCCGGACCCTTGTCGCGATCCATGAGGTAATCCTCGTCGCCGGCCATCATGCGCTGGTTGGCGCGGCGCCGCTCGCGGTTCGCCTCGTCCTTCTGGCGCTGCTTCATGGCCTTGTATTCTTCCTTGGACATGGAGGCCTTGAGCTCCTTGCGCTGCTTGCGCGCCTCGCCCGGGGTGGCGGGTGCGGTGTAGGCGCTGCGGCGCACGCCGTGCTTGCGCTCCTGCTCGTTGCGCTTCGGGGTGGCTTTGCCCTTCTTCGGGGTAAAGGCCTTGGAGTTCTTTTCCTTAGTGACGCCACCATCTGCGTCGCTGTCTACCTCAGCCGACACGTCGGCATCCTGTGGCGAGACCTGATCCTCGGCTGAGTCGGCGACCTTTTCCTGCTTCTTCCATGGCATTTTCACATGTAACAGGCTAGAGCAGGAGAGCAGGGGAACAAAACCAAAAACACTGGCGCGGGAACGCGGAGAAGAATCGCTGTCGTGGGAATAACCCAAGAGGGTAGTGGCGTTGTGGAACAATGAGGCGTAGCTTGTGAGCAAAGCCAATTCAAAAATTCGGTCATTTATTGAGGAGGACCAACATGACTGCTCCAGAGAAGGTCACCGGTGTGGAGCTGACCGAGGCTGCCCAGCAGAAGGCCAGCGCCCTGCTGGCACAGGAGGGCCGCGACGATCTTTCCCTGCGTATCGCAGTGCAGCCAGGCGGTTGCGCTGGCCTGCGCTACCAGCTGTTTTTCGATGATCGTTCCCTGGACGGCGATCTGGTCGACGAGTACGACGGTGTGAACCTGGTTGTGGACCGCATGTCCTCCCCGTACCTGATGGGTGCGAAGATCGACTTCGCGGACACCATCGAGTCTCAGGGCTTCACCATCGACAACCCGAACGCTACCGGTTCCTGTGCCTGTGGCGAT
>NZ_CALLDG010000002.1 GCF_937999985.1 uncultured Corynebacterium sp. | reverse complement strand
GAAGACCTTCGTTACGGACGTGATCAACAACGCCAACCGCATGGTGCAGATCAACCTCTCCCGCACGCATCCGGAGCTAGTTAAGGGACTGTTCGCCCTGGAGGTTCCGGAGGTTGCCGACGGTTCCGTCGAGATCGTCTCCGTGGCCCGCGAGGCGGGGCACCGCACCAAGATCGCCGTGCGCTCGACCGTCAAGGGGCTGAACGCCAAGGGCGCCTGCATTGGTCCGCGCGGCCAGCGAGTGTCCAACATCATGCAGGAGCTGGGCGGGGAGAAGATCGACATTATCGACTACTCCGAGGACCCGGCTACTTTCGTCGGCAATGCGCTGTCGCCCTCAAAGGTCGTCAGCGTGAAGGTGACCGACCCGGAGATGCAGATCGCCCGCGCCGTCGTGCCGGACTATCAGCTGAGCCTCGCCATTGGCCGCGAGGGGCAGAATGCCCGTCTGGCCGCGCGCCTGACCGGGTGGAAGATCGATATTCGCTCGGAGACGGACGCCGCAGCGGAGGACACGCCCAGTTAACTGTTTCGGGGGCCGGCGCGATACACTGGACTGGTGGTATTCCATGAGTGTCCCACAAGCAAGCACCTTCCGGTGAGGACGTGCATTGCAACGAAGCAGGTGATGGGAATAGATCAGCTGTTGCGTTGCGTTGTGCAGAAAAGCGCGGAAGGAGCCGAGGATGAACTCCAGGTTGTCCCCGATCCGGGTCGGAAACTTCCCGGGCGAGGCGCATGGATCACCCCCACAGTGGAGGCATGGGAAATCGCCGTGAAACGCAGGGCCTTCGGCCGTGCGTTGAGGGTATCCGCCAACGTGGATGCAGACCCTGTACGTGAATACATCGTCACACTGCCAGTGACAGTGACAAGTAAAGACGAGGAAGTTACGTCGACATGAAGAACAATCAGCCCTGATGAGCACGCGATGAAGCAGCATCAGCGATGAGTATCTACAAGTACGGGAGTCGTAAGTAGCCCGGCTGCAGGCGCACCTGCACGCTAGAGCGCACTACGGCTCCGCAAACATGAAGGAGAGTAGTGGCCGGAAAGCTACGCGTACACGAGTTGGCCAAGGAACTCGGAGTGACGAGCAAGGAGTTGCTCGCCACCCTGAAGGAACAAGGTGAGTTCGTTAAGACCGCTTCTTCGACGGTGCAGCCGCCCGTCGTGAAGAAGATGAAGAAGCACTACGGGGTGGGCGAAGAGTCTGCCAAGGAGGGTGCAGTTACCCCGAAGCCCGCAACGACGCCGGGGCCGAAGCCTGCTGCTAAGGCAGCTCCGAAGGCCGCCGCCAAGCCGGGGCCGAAGCCTGGACCCAAGCCGGGTCCGCAGCCAGTGAAGAACACCAACCCGGTTGCGGGCGCTGGCACTAAGCCCACCTCCTCCGTGAAGCCTGGCGAGAAGCCAGCACCTAAGCCCGGTGTCAAGCCGGGCCCGAAGCCGGGTGCCAAGCCAGGGCCCAAGCCAGGTCCGAAGCCGGGCAGTGCAAAGCCGGGTTCGAAGCCCGGTGCAAAGCCGGGGCCGAAGCCGGGCGGTCGCGCCCCGCGTGTGGCAAACAACCCGTTTTCCTCCGGAACTCCGGCCGAGCGCCCCGCACCGCGTCCGCGCGGTGGGCAGGCAGGCCCGGGCGACATGCCGCGTCCGGGTAGCCGCCCGGGTGGAGCCAAGAAGTCCGGTCCGAAGCCAGGCGCTAAGCAGGGCGGCGGCCGCCGTCCGTCGCCGGCAATGATGCCGAGCCACCCGAACCCGGCCCAGATGCCGTCGAAGTCCGACAACTTCGGCGGTGGCCGTGGTCGCGGTGGACGCCACGGTGGTCCCGGCGGCCCAGGTGGCCCCGGTGGTCCGGGAGGCCCGCGCGGTGGACGCGGTGGGCGTCGCGGCGGCACCGCAGGTGCATTCGGCCGTCCGGGTGGCGCACCGCGTAAGGGGCGCAAGTCGAAGCGTCAGAAGCGCAACGAGTACGAGGCAATGCAGGCGCCGAGCGTCGTTGGCGGCGTGAAGCTGCCTAACGGCAAGGGCGCGAAGATTCGCCTCGCTCGTGGTGCATCCCTGATGGACTTCGCCGAGAAGATCCAGGCGGATGCGGCAGCACTGGTCCAGGCACTGTTCAACCTGGGCGAGATGGTGACCGCTACCCAGTCGGTCTCCGACGAAACCCTGATGCTGCTTGGCGAGGAAATGGATTACAAGGTCGAGGTCGTCTCCCCGGAGGACGAGGACCGCGAGCTGCTGGAATCCTTCGACCTGCAGTTTGGTGAGGACGAAGGCGAGGACGAAGACCTGGCCCAGCGCCCGCCGGTGGTTACCGTCATGGGTCACGTTGACCACGGTAAGACCCGCCTGCTGGATACGATCCGTAAGGCCAACGTCGGTTCCGGCGAGGCCGGTGGCATCACCCAGCACATCGGTGCCTACCAGGTCTCCGTGAACATGGAGGGCGAGGACCGCCTGGTCACCTTCCTGGATACCCCGGGTCACGAGGCGTTCACCGCCATGCGTGCCCGTGGTGCCAAGTCCACCGATATTGCGATCCTGGTGGTCGCCGCGGACGACGGCGTGATGCCGCAGACCGTGGAGGCTATCAACCACGCCAAGGCCGCCGACATTCCGGTCGTGGTCGCGGTAAACAAGATCGATAAGGAAGGCGCCCAGCCGGACAAGATCCGTGGCCAGCTGACCGAGTACGGCCTCATCCCGGAGGAGTACGGCGGCGAGACGATGTTCGTGGACATCTCTGCAAAGCAGGGCACCAACATCGACCAGCTGCTGGAATCCGTCCTGCTGACGGCCGATGCATCGCTGGATCTGCGCGCTAACCCGGATATGGACGCACAGGGTGTCGCCATTGAGGCGCACCTCGACCGCGGCCGCGGCCCGGTTGCCACGATCATCGTCCAGCGCGGTACCCTGCGCATCGGCGACTCTATCGTCGTCGGCGACGCCTACGGTCGCGTGCGCCGCATGATCGACGAGCACGGCAACGACGTCAAGGAAGCCGGCCCGTCCCGCCCGGTTCAGGTTCTCGGCCTGACTAGTGTGTCCGGTGCTGGCGATAACCTGCTGGTTGTCGACGAGGACCGCACCGCCCGCCAGATCGCGGACCGCCGCGACGCCCGCCGTCGTAACGCGCTGGCAGCACGCAGCCGCAAGCGCGTCTCCCTGGAGGATCTGGATGCGGTGTTGAAGGAAACCAACACCCTGAACCTGATCCTGAAGGGCGACAACGCCGGTACGGTCGAGGCCCTGGAAGACGCGCTGCTGAAGATTGAGGTCGACGACGAGGTGGATCTGAACATCATCGACCGCGGTGTCGGTGCTGTGACGGAGACCAACGTCAACCTTGCAGCCGCCTCTGACGCAGTGATCATCGGCTTCAACGTCCGCGCCGAAGGCAAGGCCACCGAGGTGGCCAACGCCGAGGGCGTGGATATCCGCTACTACTCGATCATCTACAAGGCGATCGAGGAGGTAGAGGCAGCGCTGAAGGGCATGCTGAAGCCGATCTACGAGGAGAAGGAGATCGGTACCGCGGAGATCCGCCAGATCTTCAAGGCTTCCTCCGTCGGCCTTATTGCAGGTTGCATGGTGGAGACCGGCAAGGTGCGCCGTAACGCTCAGGCGCGCCTGGTGCGCGACGGCAACGTCGTGGCGGAGAAGGCCACTATCGAGTCGCTGCGCCGCGAGAAGGACGACGTCACCGAGGTCTCCGCAGGTTACGAGTGCGGTATGGTGCTGTCGTACCCTGACATTCAGGTCGACGACATCATCGAGGTATTCGAGCTGGTTGAGGTGCCGCGCACCTAAAAGCCGCGCACCTAAACTGTCTAGTGCCCAAGGTGTTATAAAGGAGAGGTTAATGGTTGATCACGCGCGTGCTGCGCGCATGGCTAAGCGCATTCAGCAGATTGTTGCCACGGCCATCGAGCGGCAGATTAAGGACCCGCGCCTGGAGTTCGTGACGATCACGGACGCGCGCGTAACCGGCGACCTCCATGACGCGACGGTGTTTTACACCGTGCGAGGTAAGACCGTGGACGCGGAGCCGGATACGGACGCAGCGGAGGCAGCGCTGGCTAAGGCTACGGGGCAGTTGCGCAAGATCGTCGGCGATCAGCTGAGCGTGCGTTTCACCCCGACCTTGAGCTTTAGCTTGGACACGGTTCCGGAGGCTTCCGCGCACTTCGAGGAGCTGCTGGCCCGGGCGAAGGCCCAGGACGAGGCTCTGCGTGCGCAGTCCGCGGGCGCCCGCCCAGCGGGCGATGAGGATCCGTACAAGTCGTAGTGACTGCTCACGCTTCTACCGGCCAGGCCGATGCCCGCACTATCTTGGGGCTGGCCTGGCCGGCTCTCGTTGTATTGGCGGCCACGCCGTTGTATCTGTTGCTGGACACGGCGGTCGTTGGCCGCCTGGGTGCGGCTGATCTGGCCGCACTGGCTGCGGGCGCGACGGTGTTGGGTACCGTCACCACCCAACTGACGTTCCTTTCCTATGGCACGACCGCCCGCGCCGCGCGTCACTATGGCGCCGGCCGCCGTTCCGATGCGATCTACGAGGGTGTGCAGGCGACGTGGGTTGCCCTGGCCGTGGGCGCGCTGTTGGCCGCCGTTGTTTTCGCCTTCGCCCCGGCGATCATGGGCTTCTTTTCTAGTGACGCCACCGTCGTCTCCGAGGCCACGAAGTGGATGCGAGTGACGTGCGCGTCGATCATCCCGGCGCTGTGCACCATGGCGGGCAATGGTTGGCTGCGGGGAATGTCCAACACGAAGCTGCCACTATGGTTCACACTCGCCGGGGTGATTCCGATGGCGGTGATAGTCCCGCTGGCGGTCAGGCGCTACGGGCTGGTGGGCTCGGCATATGCCAACGTGCTGGGGGAGGTCATCATCGCCACCTGTTTCCTGGGGGCGCTGGTCGTGTACTGGCGTGCGGAGGGGGACGGCAAGTCCCTGGCTCCGAACTGGCCGGTGATTAAGTCGCAACTGGTGATGGGGCGGGACCTGATCCTGCGCAGCCTGAGTTTCCAGGTGGCCTTCATTTCTGCGGCAGTGGTGGCCGGTCGCATGGGGCCGGCTCCGCTGGCTGCCCACCAGGTGCTGCTGCAGCTCTGGAATTTCCTGACGTTGGTGCTGGATTCCGTGGCCATTGCAGCCCAGGCGCTGGTGGGCGCGGCCTTGGGCGCTGGTTCGGCCGCAACGGCACGCAAGGTCGGAGTCTCCGTGCTGCGCTTCTCCGTCGGCGCCAGCCTGGTGCTGGCTGCCGGGCTGGCTGCGGGGGCCCACTTCATCCCGCGCGTCTTCACGACGGATGCTGACGTGCTGGCCACGATCGGCGGGCCGTGGTGGCTATTGGTGCTCCTGGTGTTGGCCGGGGGTGTTGTTTTCGCCTTGGATGGAGTGCTGCTCGGAGCGGCGGATGCGGCCTTCCTGCGCACCGCCACCATCGTCTCTGTGCTGGCCGGGTTCATTCCGCTGGTGTGGCTTTCCTGGATCTTCGGCTGGGGTTTGGTCGGTATCTGGTGGGGTCTGTTTAGCTTCATCCTGATCCGCCTGGCCTTCGTGACTTGGCGCTTCGCCGGTGATAAGTGGGTTAGCTAGTGTTAAGCTTGTTAATCGTTGTGATCTGATTCAGAGAGGGGGAGCGCCCCGATGACCCGAACTCTGTGGGCCGTCAGCGACCTCCACGTGCGCGCCCCCGGCAACCTGGATCTGGTTCGCGAACACGTCCGACCTGCTAACGCGGGCGACTGGCTCATCGTCGCCGGGGACATTGCAGAGGACCTGCCCACCATCGAGCGCACCCTGGGGCTGCTGCAGAGCCGCTTCGCCCAGGTCATCTACGCGCCCGGTAACCACGAGCTTTATAGCCGCACCAGCGATACCACCCACGGGCGCGCGAAGTACGACGCCGTCATCGCGGTCGCCCAGCGCCTCGGCGTGCTCACCCCGGAGGATCCCTTCCCGATGTTCGCGGGGCACACCGTGGTGCCGCTGTTTACTCTTTACGATCACTCGTGGCGCGACCCTTCTATGACGCCCACTGCAGCGCTGGCGGCAGCCCGCGACAAGGGCATCGTGTTGATGGACGACCTGGCGATTGCGCCGTATGAGGACGTGATTCTGTGGTGCCGTGAGCGGCTGCGCTACTCCGTGCGCCGGCTGGCGTCTGTGGAAGGGCCGACCATTTTGGTGAATCACTGGCCGCTGGCGCGGGAGGCAATGGCTAACGTCCGGCACCAGGAGATCGGCCTGTGGTCGGGAACGCGGCACACACAGGAGTGGCCAGAGCGCTACCGGGCGCGTGCAGTGATTTATGGCCATTTGCACATTCCGGTAGAATTTTCGCTCGGCAATGTAACGCACGCGGAAGTCTCACTCGGTTACCCGAGGGAGAGGAAGGTCAGCCTTCCGCCCCGCTTGGAGAAGAATTTGTGGCCCTACCCAGTACTCGTCGAGGAGGTGACAGCATGAGGCACAACGGAACGCTCGCAACGGCGCCAGGGAAGCTGGCGATCGTGGAGACTTTCGGCGCGCAGCAGTCGACCATTCCGCGCGGATTGCTGCCCCAGGGTACGGCCTGTGCAGAGCTGCACAGCATTCAGGGGGATCTGAGCCAGTTCAACGCACTCCAGGCAGAGGAGCAGGCTCTGGTGG
>NZ_CALLDG010000001.1 GCF_937999985.1 uncultured Corynebacterium sp. | reverse complement strand
GAAACACCGCCCTGAAGCGCGTTGTCAGCGGCGACATGGACTTTGCTAACAACAACATGGAAGCTCCGGAACAGGGCTTTTACGCACTGCTGCAGGACATGAACGGCGGTGCGGTGCTGATCGTCCTGTGTACCCTGATTGGCCTGCTGCTGTACATCTCCTCCGCCGACTCCGGTGCGCTGGTGACCGCCAACTTCACTTCCAAGATCGAGGATTCCCGCCAGGACGGTGCCAAGTGGTCCCGCATCTTCTGGGCCGTGCTGGTCGGCCTGCTGACCCTGGTTATGCTGCAAGTTAACGGCGTCGAAACAGTGCAGCTGGCAACCATCGTGATGGGTCTGCCGTTCACGATCGTGATCTACCTCATCATGTTGGGACTATGGCGCTCCCTGCGCCTGGAGAGCTACGCCACCGAGGCTCGCAGCATCTCCTTGCACAGCGCAATGTCTGGCCGCTCCGGTGCGGGCGGGGACAAGCAGTCCTGGCGCAAGCGTCTGTCGCGCGCCTCCACCTGGCCGAGCCAGGCCAAGGCCAACGAGTACCTCACCAAGGTGGCGCAGCCTGCGCTGGAGGCCGTCGCACGCGAGCTGAAGGACGAGGGCATCGACACTACGCTGGTGGCTGCCGACGTGCCGAATCTGCCTGTGAACCAGTTGGACCTCACCATCCACCTGGGTGAAGAGCAGGACTTCCGCTACCAGATCTACCCCTTGGAGCACCCGGTTCCGAGCTTCACCCGCAGCACCAGTAATGGGGAGAACTACTACCGTCTCGAGGTCTTCGACAACACCGGCTCGCTGGGCTACGACATCTACGGCTACACCACGGAGCAGCTGATCGATAACGTCCTGGATCTCTACGAGCGCCACCTGGAGTTCCTGCACATGCAGCGCGACCTGCCGGGCACCTCCGACATGTCCGACGGCGCGGAGCCAGTGCGCACCTGGACCGAAGACTAGAACCTGGACTAACTGGGCCAAAAGCCCAACTACTGAAAGCGAGAATCCCAACTATGAACGCTGTACTCTTCGACCCGACCACCTGCGAACTGCTGGCCGGGGTACACAAGAATGAGGGAGCTCCCGCCTCGCTGTTCATCAACGGCGAGTGGGTACCGGCCGAAAAGGGCGAGACCCGCACGATCACCAACCCCGCCGATAACTCCACCGTGGGCCTGGTATCCGAGGCCTCCGACGAGGACACGAACAAGGCCATCGCCGCCGCTCGCGCCTCCTTCGACTCCGGCGTGTGGGCCGACGTGCCCGCTGCCGAGCGCGGCAAGCTGCTGCTGCAGGTTGCCGACAAGATCCGCGAGAACAAGGATGCCTTCGCCCGCGCGGAGTCCGCCGACACGGGCAAGCGCCTGGCCGAGTCCGAGATCGACATGGACGACATCGCCAACTCCTTCGAGTACTTCGGCACGCTCGCCCAGCACCAGGCTGGTCGCGTTGTGGACCCGGGTGATGCGAACGTTCGCTCTCGTATTGATGCCGAACCCGTCGGCGTTTGCGGCCTGATTACCCCGTGGAATTACCCGCTGCTGCAGGTGGCCTGGAAGGTTGCTCCGGCCCTGGCTGCTGGCAACTCCTTTGTGCTGAAGCAGGCGGAGCTCACCCCGCACACCGCAATGATGCTGATGACGGTACTGGACCAGCTGGGGCTGCCGGCTGGCGTGGCTAACCTGATCACCGGCGCGGGCGCCAACTGCGGCAACCCGCTGTCGCAGAGCCCGGATGTGGATATGGTCAGCTTCACCGGCGGCCTGGTCACCGGCAAGCTGATCGCCCGCAACGCGGCGGAGACCGTCAAGCGCGTGGCTTTGGAGCTGGGCGGCAAGAATCCCAACGTCATCTTCGCGGACGCCGACTTCGATGCTGCGGTGGATAACGCACTGAACGGTGCGTTCGTCCACTCCGGCCAGGTGTGCTCCGCGGGCTCCCGCATCGTGGTGGAGGATTCCATCCACGACCAGTTCGTCAAGGCCCTGGTGGCCAAGGCTGAGAAGATCAAGGTCGGCGGCCCGCTGGACGAGGCCGCCGAGACCGGCGCGCTGATCTCCGCCGATCACCGCGACAAGGTTGTGGCCTACGTCGACCGCGCCCGCGAGCAGGGCGCGAAGATCCTCTGCGGCGGCCGCATCCCGACGGCCGAGGACAACCAGGGCTCCCACGCCACGGGCAACACGGACCTGACCCAGGGCGTGTTCTACCTGCCGACGATCATCGATGGCTGCACGCAAGAGATGGACTGCGTGCACGACGAGGCCTTCGGTCCGGTCGTGACCATCGAGACTTTCACCACCGAGGACGAGGCCGTGGCCATCGCCAACGACACCGAGTATGGCCTGGCCGGAGCCGTGTGGACCGCTGACGCAGGAAAGGCGGAAAGGGTCGCACGTAAGCTGCGCCACGGTACTATTTGGATTAATGATTTCCACCCCTACCTGCCGCAGGCGGAGTGGGGCGGAATGAAGCAGTCCGGCAACGGCCGCGAGCTCGGCCCCACCGGACTGGCTGAGTACCAAGAGCACAAGCACGTTTACACCAACATCGCGCCAGCGGTGACGGGGTGGTTTAAGTAATAGGAAAGTTGGCGGACAAGAAGCGATCCAGACTGTCAGCCGGCCCTCGGGGGAATCACCGGGTGGCTGACAGAGACCCTGGGCTGGCTCTACATCGCCACCGTCGCCATTGCGCTGATTTTCATGATCTGGATCGCCATATCCAAGGCGGGCGCTATCCGCTTGGGCCCCGACCACTCGAAGCCCCAGTACAGCCTTTTCTCCTGGTCGGCGCGATCTTCGGCGTGGCGGCCTCCCTGGGCATCGGCGTGGTGCAGCTGAACTTCGGCCTGAACATGGGCGACTACCTCGCCTGGCTGCCGCGCTGGACCGTGCGGTAAACACCAAGGATCATGACTTCCTGCAGACCGCCGTGGACTCCCCGGAACGTGGCTTCTACACCCTGCTCGATGGCCTGCCCGGCGGCACGATCGTGGTGTTTATCGCGATCCTCGTGGGCCTGATGCGTTCGATACGCATGGAGACCGCCCAGGTGGATTCTCGCGCCATCGCTCTGCACTCCGCAATCTCCGGGCGCACCCTATCCTCCGGCAACGACCTGGACTGGGAGAACCGCCTCGACCGCACCGCCACTTGGCCGTCGGAGCAGACTGCGCATCGCTATGTGGTGCAGTCGGCTACACCCGCGCGCAGCTGATCAACAACGTGCTGAATCTTGTCGATCGCCACCTGGAGTACCTGCACATGCAGCAGGGCTTCAGCGGTGAGCGCGATCTGACGGAGTTCACCAGCGATGCGCCCGAGTGGGGCGAGGACTTCGGCAAGCAGTAGCCCCTCTAGAATGTGGGGAATGACCGATAGCATCGCTAGCATCATTGCCCACGAACTCGAGGTGGATCAGCCCCGAGTTCAGGCCACCATCGACCTGCTGGATGGCGGGGCGACCGTGCCGTTTATCGCCCGCTACCGCAAGGAAATCACCGGTGGTATGGACGACGGCCAGCTGCGCCAGCTCGAGCAGCGCCTCGAGTACCTGCGCGAGCTTGCCGCCCGCAAGGAGACCATCCTCAAGAGCATCGAAGAGCAGGGAAAGCTCACCGATGAGCTGCGTAAAAAGATCCTGGCCGTGGACACGAAGGCCCGCCTCGAGGATCTGTACCTGCCGTTTAAGAAGTCCCGCCGCACCAAGGCCGCCATCGCGCGCGAGGCCGGCTTGGGGGAGCTGGTCGAGAAGCTGCTCGCCGGAGGCAGCCCCGATCTGGCCGCGGACTACGTCCAGGAGGGTTTTGATGACGCCGCCTCGGTGATGGCCGGTGCCAGAGCCATCGTGGTCGAGGACATTTCCACCGACGCGGATTTGGTGGGGGAAATCCGCGAGGAGTACTTCAAGCGCGGCCGTGCCGAATCCGCCGTGATCGAGGGCAAGGAGGAAGAAGGCCAGAAGTACCGCGATTACTTCGAGTTCGACGAGTCCTTCGGGGACCTGCCGAGCCACCGCGTGCTGGCGCTGCTGCGCGGAGAAAACGAAGGCGTGCTGCGCGTGAACTTTGCGCCGGGGGAGGACGACGAGTTCTATCAGGGCATCATCGCCGACCGCACTGGTCTGCAGGCCCAGGGGGACCCGGCCGATAAGTTCCGCGCCGAATGCGTGCGCTTCGGCTGGCGCACCAAGCTGGCGGTCAGCTCCGCGGTGGATGTGCGCATGCGCCTGAAGGAGAGGGCCGACGAGGCCGCCGTGGGCGTGTTCTCGAAGAACCTGAAGGACCTGCTGCTAGCGGCCCCCGCGGGCCACCGGGCGACCCTGGGCATGGATCCGGGCTACCGCAACGGCGTGAAGTGTGCAGTCGTGGACGGCACCGGCAAGGTGCTGGACACAGTGATTGTCTACCCGCACTCGGGCCAGTGGGATAAGGCCCGCACGATCCTCAGCGCGCTGGTGAACAAGCACGGCGTGGAGCTGCTGGCAGTAGGCAACGGCACCGCCAGCCGCGAGACGGAGAAGCTGGCAAAGGAGATCGCCGGGCTGGCGGAGGGCACCAAGCCCCAGACTGTCGTCATCTCCGAAGCTGGAGCGTCGGTCTACTCTGCCTCCGAGGTGGCCGCCCAGGAGTTCCCGGACATGGACGTCTCGCTGCGTGGGGCTGTTTCGATTGCCCGCCGCCTGCAGGATCCGCTGGCGGAGCTGGTGAAGATCGACCCGAAGTCCATCGGCGTGGGGCAATACCAGCACGACGTCAATCAGGCGCTGCTGGCCGCCGGGCTGGATACCGTGGTGGAGGATGCGGTGAACTCCGTCGGCGTGGACGTGAACCTGGCTAGTGCGCCGCTGCTCAACCGGGTGGCAGGCGTTACTCCGACCCTGGCGGAGAACATCGTGGCCTACCGTGATGAGAACGGCGCTTTCAAGTCCCGCAAGGAGCTGCTGAAGGTGCCGCGCCTGGGGCCGAAGGCGTTCGAGCAGGCCGCAGGCTTCCTGCGCATCAACGGAGCTGCCGACCCGCTGGACGGCTCAGCCGTGCACCCGGAGGCCTACCCGCTGGTGCGCCGCATCGTGGACGCCACCGGCGTGGAGGTTGCGCAGCTCGTGGGCAACTCCGCCGTGCTGGGCAAGCTGCGTGCGGGGGACTTCGCGGACGAGCAGTTCGGCATCCCCACCATCACGGACGTGCTGGCGGAGCTAGACAAGCCGGGGCGCGACCCGCGCCCGACGTTTAAGACCGCCACGCTTGCCGAGGGGATCGAGACAATCAAGGACCTCAAGCCGGGCATGGTGCTAGAGGGCACGGTCACGAACGTTGCAGCCTTCGGAGCCTTCGTGGATATCGGCGTGCACCAGGATGGCCTGGTTCACGTCTCCGCCATGAGCGAGCAATTCGTCAAGGATCCGCACGACGTGGTCAGCTCCGGCGAGGTGGTGAAGGTGCGTGTCGTCGACGTGGACGTTCCACGCAACCGCATTGGCCTTTCCTTGCGCCTGCAGGACGAGCCCAACGATCCCACAGTCAACGGTAAGTCCAAGCCGAAGAAGGGTGCGCGGAGGAAGCCCAACCGCCGCAATCAGGCCCCTCAGGGCAGCATGGCCGCCGCGCTGAAGAACGCGGGATTTGGACAAAGCCGCTAGTCGGTGTCATACTACTCAAGTTAATTTCTGTTGTGGGTACGAACCCGTAGGCGCGCACGTCACGCGAAAAGCCGCGAGGATCCTCTATCCAGACGAGCAAAAGGATTTCATCCATGCACATTCTTGATAAGGTTGACGCAGCTCAGCTGCGCGACGACATTCCCGAGTTCCGCGCCGGCGATACCCTGGACGTTCACGTCAAGGTTATCGAGGGCTCCAAGTCCCGTCTGCAGGTTTTCCGTGGCGTTGTGATCCGCCGCCAGAACTCCGGCATCCGCGAGACCTTCACCATCCGCAAGGTCTCCTTCGGCATCGGTGTGGAGCGTACCTTCCCGGTTCACTCCCCGAACATCGACCGCATCGACGTCCTGTCCCGCGGTAAGGTCCGCCGTGCGAAGCTGTACTACCTGCGCGAGCGTCGCGGCAAGGCAGCCCGCATCAAGGAGCGCATCTAGTACTTACCCCCTAAGTACTATCAACCCAGTCACACTTGCGTGGCTGGGTTTTTTGCTGTTCGCCCCACTGGTATCCTCGTTCCTTGTGACTCATCGACAGGAACCCAACGACCCTAACGTGCCCGATGAGGCTGCAGCGCAGCCGGAGCAGGGGGCGTCACCAGAAAAGAAGAAGGAGAAAAAGACCTACCCGTGGTGGGTCGAGATGCCGATCATCATCCTGGTGACGATGCTGGTGCTGGGCGCTTTCAATAACTTTGTGGGCCGCATGTACCTGATTCCTTCCGAGTCGATGGAGCCGACGCTGCACGGCTGCGTGGGCTGCACGCCCGACCGCATCTTCGTGAACAAACTGGCTTACCGCGGCGACAAGATGCCCGATCCGGGCGATGTCGTCGTCTTCGTTGGCACGGAGTCCTGGAACGAGGAATACACTTCCCGCCGCAGCTCCAACGACGTGGTGCGCGGGCTGCAGAACCTTGGCGCCACCATCGGCATCGTCGCGCCGGATGAGAACACCCTGGTCAAGCGTGTGATCGCCACCGGTGGCCAGACCGTGCAGTGCCAGGAGGGCGACCCGGGCATCATGGTCAACGGCAACAAGGTCGACGATTCCTACACGATGAACCCACCGGCGAACCCGATCGACCCGACCACGGGCTCCAAGGAGTGCCAGGGCGACTACTTCGGTCCCGTCACCGTGCCGGATGACGCGGTCTGGGTGATGGGCGACAACCGCACCAACTCGCTGGATTCCCGCGCGCACATGGGCGACGAGCACCAGGGCACCATCCCGGTGGAGAACATCGTCGGCGAGGTCGAGACCATTCTGCTGCCGTTCAGCCGCATCGGCGGCGTGGACTCCCTGCCCATTCAGGGCTAGATGGAACGCGAGCTAGAGGCCGCAGGGCTGGGGCCCGTCGCAGGCGTGGACGAGGCCGGGCGCGGCGCGTGCTGCGGGCCGATCTCGATTGCGGCGTGCATTCTGCCGACTGACCTGGACGGGGCCGGGCTGGACCGCCTGACCGACTCGAAGAAGCTCACGGAGAAGACCCGCGAGCGGTTGTACGACGTCATCCGGGACGTCGCCGTTTCCTACTCGATCATCCACATCAGCGCCGAAGACATCGACCGCTTCGGCATTCAGCACGCGAACGTCTCCGGCATGCGACGTGCTGTGGCGGCTTTGGACGTGCAGCCTGGATACGTGTTGACGGATGCGGTCAAGGTCCCCGGCCTGCCCATGCCGCACCTGCCCGTGGTGAAGGGCGACCAGATGGCCAAGTGCATCAGCGCGGCGAGTGTGCTGGCAAAGGTTTCCAGGGATCGAGTGTTGCGAACGCTTGACGAGGAGTTCCCGGGGTATGGTTTGGCTAGTCACAAGGGCTATGGCACCAAGGCGCACATGACTGCGGTGAGCCTACATGGTGGCACCCCTTATCACCGTTACAGTTACAAGAACGTGGCCACTGCGCACCAGCAGTGGCTTAAAGGGAAGGATCGAGGGTAAGTCCGTGAGCGCTGAGGAACTAGACGACTACGAGGCAAACGTCGAGCTGTCGATGTACCGCGAGTACCGCGACGTGGTCAGCCAGTTTTCCTACGTTGTGGAGACCGAGCGCCGCTTTTACCTGGCCAACGCCGTCGAGTTGATCCCGCGCAACTCCGGCGGGGAGGTCTACTACGAGGTCCGCATGTCCGATGCCTGGGTATGGGACATGTACCGCCCCGCCCGCTTCGTCCGCTACGTGCGCGTAATCACCTACAAGGACGTAAACATCGAGGAGCTCGACAAGCCCGAGCTACAACTGCCCGACTGACCTGCGACTTTCCTCTTATTCACAGCCCAGGGGTTATCCACAGCCCCCTGGGTTTTTGTTATCTCTGTTTCTTTTTATGACGCCACCCCACGGGGATGATGCCCCACACTTGTGAACCAGGTACCGGGCGTGAAGGACCGGTGCCGGATCACGGAAAAGGGGAGGGCGACTAGTGACGGCGGCGAACAAGCGAGCAGTGGGAAACCTGGGGGAGGACCTGGCGGCTGAGTATCTGCAGCGGGCGGGTTATGAGGTGCTGGACCGCAACTTCTATACCCGCTATGGGGAGCTGGACTTGGTGGCGCGGACGCCCGAGGACGACCTGGCTTTCATCGAGGTGAAGTATCGCGCCTCGGACTCCGACGGGGGCGGAGTGGCGGCGGTGGGGTCGCGGAAGCTCAGGCGGATTCGCACGCTGGCCGGACTGTGGCTGGAGCAGAATCGCGAGGGGGTGCAGTTTTCTGGGGGACTGCGCGTGGACGTGATCGACGTCGGACCGGACGGCGTGCGCGAGCACGTCGAGGGGGTGTGGTGACCAATGGCCGTGGGACATGCGCAGTCGATAGCGCTGGAGGGGACCCGACGGACGGTGATCACCGTCGAGTGCGACGTGAGCAGAGGGCTACCCGGAATATCAATCGTGGGTATGGGGGATACCGCGGTGGTGCAGGCGAAGGACCGTATCCGGTCGGCGTTGAAGAATTCCGGCGTGGGGTGGCCGGGGTCGCGGACCGTGATGAGCTTGTCGCCTGCCGGGTTGCCGAAGCAGGGGGCCGGTTATGACCTGGCGATGGTGTGCGCGATGCTCTCTGCGGTTGC
This sequence comes from uncultured Corynebacterium sp., assembly GCF_937999985.1. Taxonomy (GTDB): domain Bacteria; phylum Actinomycetota; class Actinomycetes; order Mycobacteriales; family Mycobacteriaceae; genus Corynebacterium. The sequence continues at coordinate 4,684 of NZ_CALLDG010000001.1, read as the reverse complement.
TGACGATGCGCTAGCAGCGGGACGGCTAGCTCAGACGATTCTGGTGGGGGAGCTGGGGTTGGACGGGCAGATCCGCTCGGTGCAGGGAGTGTTCGCGCTGGTGCTGGCCGCGGCGATGGAGGGATTCTCCACTGTCGTGGTGCCCGTGGGAAACGAAAGCGAGGCAGCCGAGGCTGCGCTGGCAGCAGCGAGCGATGGGGGTGTGAGCGTGCTGGTGGCCCCGAATCTGGGTACGGTCATCGACTGGCTGCGCGGAGGAGAGCTGCCGGAGGCGTGCCCGGGGGAGTATGCCCCGCCCCGGCAAGTGGGGGACCTGGCGGAAGTCGTGGGGCAGCCCGCTGCCTGCCGGGCGGTGGAGGTGGCCGCGGCCGGAGGGCACAACCTGATGCTGACGGGGCCGCCGGGTAGCGGCAAATCAATGCTGGCCGAACGCCTGCCGGGGATACTCCCGCCCATGACCGACACCGAGAGGGTGGAGGCCGCGAGCGTGCACTCCCTAGCGGGGGTTAAGGGGAGCTTGCCGGAGGTGCTCGCGGGGCGGCGGCCGTTCATCGCCCCGCACCACAACGTGACCCCGGCGGCACTCATCGGCGGCGGGCGCGTGCCCGTGCCCGGGGCGGTGAGCCTGGCCCACCACGGAGTGCTGTTCATCGACGAGGTCAGCGAGGCGCGCCGGGATAGCCTGGAGTGCCTGCGAGTGCCTTTGGAACTGCGCCGCGTGGAGCTCATGCGAGCGAACAGAATCTCCAGCTTTCCCGCCGACTTTCAGCTGGTGATGGCCGCCAACCCCTGTCCGTGTGGCGCAGAGCTGCCAATTGACTGCACCTGCCCCTCCGGGGCGCGACTGCGGTATCAGGCGAAGCTTTCCGGGCCGTTGCGTGACCGAGTGGACGTGTTCGCAACTACCACGGGCAGGCCCCAGATTGAGGGGCTAAGCAGTCCTGGAGAGACCAGCGCCGCTGTGGCCGAACGGGTGGCCGAGGCCAGGGAGCGCGCCCGCCAGCGGTGGGGCACCGCCAGCAACGCATTAGTGTCCGGAAAAATTTTGCGGCAGGTGGGCGTGGATGAATCCGGCTCCGTGTTGCTGGAGGACATGCTGCGGACCGGCACCATCACGCAGCGGGGAGTGGACCGGACCATCCGCGTCGCCTGGACACTCGCGGACCTCGATTGCGCCTCCGCCCCGCACCTGGGGCACCTCAGTGATGCGGTGGAACTCTTCGGAGCAGATAGGGAACTGGTAGAGGTGCAGCGATGACGACCCAGGAAAAATTTTTGGAGTGGGTCTACGTGCGTCGGGTCATAGAGGCCTCGCGCACCGACGTTTTGGACATGCTTTGGCCCAACGGCTGGGAGCAGGCCGGCCCCGCGGAAGTGCAGGCTGTTGCGGAAGCCTTGGCGCGCCAGGGCGGGGAGCTACCGGGCGCGTTGGCGGACTCGACGTCGCAGCGCTACGAGCAGGACCCTGCCCGCGACGCGGAGTTGGCCACCGCCCGTGGCTGGCGGCTGGTCACCCCGGAGGACGACGAGTGGCCGAGCGAACTGACCGCCAGTTTCGTCCGCATGGCCGATTCGGGTGCGGATCACGATTCCTCCGTCCGCGGGCAGGCGGCCGCGCCTTTCGCCCTGTGGGTGCGCGGAGACACGCGCCTGGATGCGCTGGTGCGCCGCTCGGTTACGGTCGTGGGCACCCGCGCCGCCACACGTTACGGCGAGCAGGTCACCCGGTCCTTTGCGGGAGACCTGGCGGACGCGGGCTTTAGCTTGATCTCCGGGGGTGCGATCGGCATCGACGCCATCGCCCACCGCGCGGCCCTCGAATCCAAGATGCCCACCGCCGTGGTCATGGCCTGTGGTCTCGACGTCTCCTATCCCAAGGCGCACGGAGATCTGTTTGAGCAGATAGTCGCCGCCGGCGGAATGCTTATCAGCGAGTATCCGCCGGGCACCCCGCCGGCTCGCCATCGATTCCTCACCCGCAACCGCCTGGCCGCGGCTCTCGGGCAGGCGACCCTGGTGGTCGAGGCGCCGCTGCGCAGCGGGGCGCTCAACACCCTGAACTGGGCCGAAGCGTTGGTGAAGCCTACCTTTGCCGTCCCCGGCCCCGTCACCTCCCACGCTTCCCTCGGATGCCTCGATCGCATCCGCACCAACCGCGCCACGCTGGCCGTCAGCGCCCGCGACCTCATCGAGGAGCTCACCCCTCTCGGCGAGCAGATGGCGTTGGGGCTGGGCCAGGAGGATCGTTCGTTCCTACCTAGCTGGGAGCACCTCGCCATTATTGACGCCGCAGCATTGCCGAGCGGCAAAGGTCCCGAAGGTAGGCTGCCGCAACTGGTGGAGTCCACCGGTTTGCCCGCCCGCACGGTGATCCGCTGCCTGCGCGACCTGGAGGCAATGGGCAGGCTCCGGAGGGAGGCGGATCGCTGGATTAGGGTCGAGTGACCGGCTAGATTGGTCACATGAGCAACTCCCGTCCCACTGGCACCACGGCGCCGCTGTGGTCTGCGCTGGACGACTACGAGCAGCACCTGCGCCACGTCGTCGGACGCAGCGAGAACACAATCCGCGCCTACCGACGGGACCTCGACAGCGCGTTGGAAGGCCTGGAGCGTATCGAGGAGTTCGACCTGGACCGCGCCCGCGACGTTCTGGGCTGGGCGGTGGATAACGGAGCCAGCCGGGCCAGCCTTTCCCGGCTGGCCTCCAGCATGCGGGGGTTCGGAGCCTTCCTTGCACACCGCGGCTTCGTACAGGCCAACCCGGTCGCCGCGCTGAAGGCTCCGAAGCCGCAGCGCACGCTGCCGCGGGTGCTGCGCGCTGATCAGGCCTCCGACATGCTCAACGGTTTGCAGCCCGAGGGCGATGCCTCCACGCCCAGCGCCATCCGCGACTGGGCCATGGTTGAGCTGCTGTACGCCACCGGCATCCGCGTTTCCGAGCTGACCGGCTGCGACGTGGACGACGTGGACTTTTCCAACCGCCTCCTCCGCGTGACGGGTAAGGGTAGCAAGACCCGCGTGGTTCCATTCGGAGCCACCGTGGTGGCAGCCCTTGAGAAGTGGCTCGAGGTGCGTGGGGACATGGCCAAGGGAACCCCGGCCCTTTTCGTGGGCGTGCGTGGCAAGCGCATCGATCCCCGTCAGGTTCGCACCGTGGTGAACCGCGTAACCCAGGCCGGCCCCGGCCCGCGCCTGTCACCCCACGGGCTGCGGCACTCCGCGGCCACGGCAATCCTGGAGGGCGGGGCGGACCTCCGCGTGGTGCAGGAGCTTCTCGGCCACTCGAACATGTCCACCACGCAGATCTATACCCACGTCGGCACCGAGCGTCTGAAGGCCGTCTTTAATCAGGCGCATCCCAGAGCCTGACCCGCACGGAACCGAGAAGCGTCATCGGGTCGATGTACACCCGCCCCTTGCCATCGAAGCGCGCGCCCCAGGAAAGCCCGTGCGATTTCCGGGCATATTCAGGCAGGGTGGCGGCATCCGCCAACACACCAATGTCCTCGCCCCGACGGACCTTCTGTCCGGCGCGCACGCGCGCCACGACGGGCTCATAAGTGGTGCGGATCCCATCTGCGTGGCTGATGGAGACCACCGGCGTGCCGGCGACCACGCCAGCGAAAGCAACGGTGCCACCCCGGCTGGCTACGATCACTTGGCCGGGAGATGCCTGCAAGTCCACACCACGGTGTCCCGGTTCCCACACAGCATCCGGAATGTCCGCAGCACGGATCACCTGCGCATCCTTCGCAGTCGGCAGCCTATGGGACCGGACTATGCGGGACGCATCGGGTTGGGGAGTGGCAGGTTGGGAAGCAGCAAAGGGCAAGGGGACAGGCGGCGCGCCAACCCAGAGGAGAACCAGCGCAAGCGTTAAGGATACGGTGCGGTTTAGCCGTGGGGTCATGGCTAAAGATGATGCGTGGGGGCGTCACCAAAAAGAAAGGGCGAATCGGCGAGGCTGTGGATAACTAAAAGTTGTCCACAGAAACGGCACAACGCGCGGTGATAGGACTTGTTTAGGCAGCGTGAGTGGGGGTAGGGTAGCAAGCGCAGTATGTCCGGATTCGTCTGTCGCACAACTTTGATATGCCCAATCTCAAGGGAGTGCACTCGGTTTCGCGAAGACCGAGAGGCGGAGTAAGGCGACTGACTACGCGTAGATATTCGCACCCCACCTAATGGCTCACCAGCACGGTCCCGCTAGAAGAAGCGGGCGAACATGGCGAGCCACAGCTACACCGGGGACTATCTGCCAGGATGGTGCATAAGCCACGCACGTACAGTGAGTGTCGAGTGCATCGTGAAGAAAACCGTCAAACCCTAAACTTTGAAAGCGAGGAAGGGGCGGCGCCAACCACACGGTTGGCTAGAAGAAATACGCCCCTGTAACACCATGGCTGTTGTTACTATGCGCGAGCTGCTGGACGCTGGTGTCCACTTCGGTCACCAGACCCGCCGTTGGAACCCGAAGATGAAGCGCTTCATCTTCACCGACCGCAACGGCATCTACATCATCGACCTGCAGCAGACCCTGACCTACATCGACGAGGCATACGAGTTCGTCAAGGAGACCGTCGCCCACGGCGGCAACATCCTGTACGTCGGCACCAAGAAGCAGGCCCAGGAAGCAGTTGCCAACGAGGCAGAGCGCGTGGGTATGCCCTACGTCAACCACC